>JBEKZS010000099.1:0-16819 GCA_049509635.1 Roseiarcus sp. | reverse complement strand
CAGACCGGCACCAGCGCGTTGGTGTCGTTGGCCGAGATCGCGATCGCGTCGACCTTCTGGGCGATCAGCGAATCGATGACCGCGATCTGCTCCTCGGCCGTGGTCTTGGTCGGCCCGGTGTAGATCAGGTCGACGTTGCCGAGCTCCTTAGCCGCCTCGAGGCCGCCGTCGCGGCAGGCGTCGAAAAAGCCGATGCCGAGCGCCTTGACGACCATGGCGACGCGCAGATTGCCGGCGGCGAAGGCCGGGCGGGCGGCGCCGGCGGCGATCGCCGAGGCGCCGCCCATGAGTTGCAATAAGGTCCGTCTGTTGAGCATGCGTTTCCTCCCGTTGCTTGTCCTCACCCCGCTGTGGCGCGGAATGTCCTTCCAGCGCGTCGCCTGGTTCAGGCGACGGCGCGCGATTGCGCCAGCCCGGAGGCGGCGACATCGACCATTTGCACGCGCACGCCCGCCTCGCGCAGCATTTCGAGCGCCGAATCGGGCGCGCCGCTGTCGGTGATCAGCAGGTCGATCCGGGACAGCGGGCAGACGACGAGGCTGCCGCGCGCGGCGAATTTCGAACTGTCGGCGAGCACGACGAGCTTCTCGGCGCGCTTGAGCAGCTTGATCTCGGCGCGGGCGATCAGCGGATCGCCCTCGATCAGGCCGAGCGGGCCGATCGAAATCGCGCTCATGAACATCCGCGAGGCCGAATAGTGCTGGATCGCATCCTCGTCGAACGGCGAGACGATCAGCTTCTGCTCGCGGTAGACCTCGCCTCCCGGCAGCGCGACCCGGCATTTCGAATCGTGGATCAGGATCTCGGCGAGCGGATAGGAATTGGTGAGCACCTTCAGGCGGCGCTCACGGAGGAATTCGCCCATCTCGTAGGTGGTCGTGCCGCCGTTGATGATGATCGCCTCGCCGTCCGCGCACAGCGCCACGGCAGCCCTGGCGATCGCGCGCTTGGCGCCGACGCTCAGCGTCTTGCTGACCTCGAAAGAACGGGTCGCCAGCGCCGGCGCGTCGGCCGGCCTCGTCGGAGCCTGGGCGCCGGGCAGCGCCTCGAGCCCGCCGTGCACCCGGGTCGCCGCGCCCTGCTCGGCGAGCCGCGCGAAATCGCGCCGCACCGAGGCCTCCGAGGCGCCCGTCGCCCGGCACACGTCGGCGATGCGCACGAGCGCATGCTCCCGCAGCATCGCCTTGATGACCTGCCAGCGCTCGCGTTCGTGCACGGCCCTGCTTCCTCCCTGAACGCTCATAACTAGTCATGAACTCTTCAGCGGGTCAATGCGAAATAGTCACAATCCTTCAGTATTGCGCCGCATCAATCAAGTTGCGCTGCAATATCGCTCAGTTCGCGATTGACCATGATTGGTTGCGATCCTATGGTCCGGCCAATCGATGCAACGGAGGAACGCGATGGCGAGGGCCGCGGCGAGACCGCTTCCCAATCTGTGGGATGACGCGCATGCGGCGGGCCTCGACGAGCCCGGCCTCCTGCTCTACCGCTCGAACCTGCTCGGCAGCGACCTCAGGATCACCAATTTCGGCGGCGGCAACACCTCGGCAAAGGTCCGCATGAAGGATCCGTTGACCGGCGCGCCGGTCACCGTGCTGTGGGTCAAGGGCTCGGGCGGCGACATCGGCTCGATGAAGCGCGACGGCTTCTCGACCCTCTATCTCGACAAGCTCGAAAGCCTCGAGGGCCTCTACCGCGGACTCGCCCACGAGGACGAGATGGTCGGGCTGTTCAACCATTGCACGTTCGACCTCAACCCGCGCGCGACCTCGATCGACACCGCGCTGCACGCCTTCGTGCCGCATGTCCACGTCGACCACGTCCACGCCGATGCGGTGATCGCGATCGCGGCCTCGGCCAACGCCGAGGCGCTGACGCGCGAGATATTCGGCGGCAGGCTCGGCTTCCTGCCGTGGCAGCGGCCCGGCTTCGACCTCGGGCTGAAGCTCGGCCGGATGGCGAAGGACAATCCGCACTATGTCGGCGTGGTGCTCGGCGCCCACGGCCTGTTCACCTGGGCGGAGACGTCCAGGGGCGCCTATGAGACGACGCTGCGGGTGATCGGCGAGGCGGCCGACTGGCTCGCCGCCAACGAGCGGCAGCCGGCGTTCGGCGGCGCCCGACTCGCGGCTGCGGCGCCCACGCGCCGGCGCGACGTCGCGGCGCGGCTGATGCCGCTGATCCGCGGCGCGATCTCCGGACGGGAGCGCAAGGTCGGCCATTTCACCGACGCGCCCGAAGTGCTCGAATTCGTCAATTCGAACGCGCTGGAAAAGCTGGCGCCGCTCGGCACCTCCTGCCCCGATCATTTCCTGCGCACCAAGATCCGCCCGCTCGTGCTGCCCTATGATCCCGGCCGCGACGATCTCGAAGACCTCGCAGTCTCGCTCGACTCGCGCCTGCAGGCCTATCGCGACGACTACGCGGCCTATTATCAGCGCTGCAAGCGGCCCGATTCGCCCGCGATGCGCGACCCCAATGCGGTCATCTATCTCGTGCCCGGAGTCGGCATGATCTCCTTCGCCAAGGACAAGCCGACCGCGCGGATCGCCGCCGAATTCTACGTCAATGCGATCAACGTCATGCGCGGCGCCTCGGGCGTGTCGACCTATGTCGGCCTGCCCGAGCGGGAGGCTTTCGACATCGAATACTGGCTGCTCGAGGAGGCCAAGCTGCAGCGGATGCCGAGGGCGAAGGCGCTCGCCGGCCGGATCGCCTATGTCACCGGCGGGGCCGGCGGCATCGGCGGGGCGACCGCGCTGCGGCTGCTCGGCGAAGGCGCCTGCGTCGTCGTCGCCGACATCGACGCGGCCGCGCTCGAGGCGCGCGTGGCGGCGATCACCGGGAAATTCGGCAAGGACAGCGCGATCGGCGTCCGGCTCGACGTCACCGCCGAGGCGGACGTCGCCGCGAGCTTCCACGATTCCGTGCTCGCCTTCGGCGGCCTCGACATCGTCGTCTCCAACGCCGGCATCGCCTCGGCCTCGCCGGTCGAGGACACCAGCCTCGCGCTGTGGCAGAAGAACATGGACGTGCTGGCGACCGGCTATTTCCTGGTCGCCCGCGAGGCGTTCCGGCTGATGCAGCGGCAGAAATGCGGCGGCGCGATCGTGTTCGTCGCCTCCAAGAACGGCCTCGCCGCCTCCGCCGGCGCCTCGGCCTATTGCGCGGCCAAGGCGTCGGAAATCCATCTGGCCCGCTGCCTCGCGCTCGAAGGCGCCGCCCATGGCATCCGCGTCAACACGGTCAATCCCGACGCGGTGCTGCGCGGCTCGAAAATCTGGGCCGGCGAATGGCGCCAGCAGCGCGCCGCCTCCAACAAGGTGAGCGAGGACGAACTCGAGGAAGTCTATCGCCAGCGCTCGATGCTGAAGCTGTCGGTGCTGCCGGAGGACATAGCCGAGGGCATCTATTTCTTCGCCAGCGACCTCTCGGCCAAGTCGACCGGCAACATCCTCAACGTCGACGCCGGCAACGCCCAGGCGTTCACGCGCTGACAGGAGATCCGCGATGAGCTTCAGCATCGAGGCCGGCTTCATCGCCGACAAGAACGCCGCCGCCATCGCGGCGCTCGACGAAGACTTCGGCGCGCTCGCGCGCCAGCTCGCCCGGCGCGGCGTCGACGCCGAGGCGCTGGTCGACAAGGTGATGGCTTTTTCGGTCGCGATCCCGACCTGGGGGGTCGGGACCGGCGGCACACGGTTTGCGCGGTTTCCCGGCCGCGGCGAGCCGCGCGGCATCCTAGAAAAGCTCGACGATTGCGCGACGATCCATCAGCTCGTCCGCGCCACGCCGACCGTCTCGCCGCATTTCCCCTGGGACCGGACCGATGACTTCGCCGCCCTGCGCGAGGCGGCGCAGACGCGCGGGCTCGCCTTCGACGCGGTGAACTCCAACACCTTCCAGGACCAGCCCGACCAGAAGTTCTCCTACAAGTTCGGCTCGCTGTCGCATGTCGACCGCGCGGTGCGCGCGCAGGCGATCGCCCACAACATCGAATGCATCGAGATCGGCCGCCAGCTCGGCTCGAAGGCGCTCACCGTATGGATCGGCGACGGCGCCAATTTCGCCGGCCAGTCGAATCTCGGCCTCGCGCTCGACCGCTACATCGACTCGATGCGCGAGGTCTATACCGCGCTGCCCGACGACTGGCGGGTGTTCCTCGAGCACAAGCTCTACGAACCGGCCTTCTATTCGACCGTGATCGCCGACTGGGGCACGAGCTTCGCCGCGGCGCAGGAACTCGGCGCCAAGGCGCAATGCCTCGTCGACCTCGGCCATCACGCGCCCAACGTCAACATCGAGCAGATCGTGGCGCGGCTCGCGCGCCTCGGCAAGCTCGGCGGCTTCCATTTCAACGATTCCAAATATGGCGACGACGACCTCGACGCCGGCTCGGTCGAGCCGTTCCGGCTGTTCCTGGTGTTCAACGAACTCGCCGATGCGGCGACCCGCGGCGCAGCCGGCCTCGCGCCCGCCTACATGCTCGACCAGTCGCACAACGTGACCGATCCGATCGAGAGCCTCATGCAGTCGGCGATCGAGCTGCAGCGCGCCTATGCGCAGGCGCTGATCGTCGACCGCGCCGCGCTCGCCGGCGCGCAGGACGCCAATGACGCGCTCGGCGCCCATCTCGAACTCAAGCGCGCCTTCACCGCCGACGTCTCGCCGATCCTCGCCGAAGCCCGCCGCCGCGCCGGCGGCGCCATCGCCCCGATTGAAACCTACCGCGCCTCGGGCTACCGCGAGGCGAAAGCGAAGGAGCGCCCGGCGGCGGGGGGAACTTCGGCCGGGATCGTGTGAGGGGGGCGAGCGGGCGGCGGTTCGGTGCGGATGGCTTCGTCGCTCACCGCCTCGGCAGCAATGGCGCCCACGTCATTGCGAGCGGAGCCCGGACGAACGCTCCGCGTTCGCCTTGAGAAGCAAGCCAGAGGTCGTGACCTCGAAGGACGTGGCGCGGATCCCACAGCCGCGGCGGGCCCTTGGGGGACCCGCCGGGCGCCGCAGAATCGATCTCGGCCAGTATCCGCAGCTTGTCGGCCGCCGTGAACGTGCGACGACGCGGTCGCTCGTCGCGTTCGGGCGAGGCCGCCGGCGGCAAGAGTCTTGTCGAAGTTCGTGAGCGGCATGACCATCGGATGTCTCGACCTCTGCCCTCGAGGGTAAACTCCCGGGGGTCGCTTGTCTCATCATCGTTGGCGCAGAGGGCCATGCGCTCCGTCCAGATCGACGCTTCGGCCCACCATAGTCCGTGGTCCCGCCCACCGGCTGCCTCTCTTCCTTGTAGCCCCGAAGGCGCTTTCGGAATTGTCTTGCGTCATGCCGGACTTCCCGCATCCAACTTCCTGCCTCCGTTCCCTGGGGGGCGCCTTATCCGTCGCATCAGCGCCATCGGTCATTCCAGGCTTCGCCACTCGCTGGCAGGCTCGCCACGGGTTCACGCCGAAACAGGTTTGTCATCCTACAGACTGGCGGTTCGCCTCCAGTTGCTCTCCACCCCGCCTTGCGGCGACGCAGTTACCTTCAGCTACAAAGTTGCGACACACTCTGACAGGGCCTTTCACCCTGCTGACAAAGCGTCCTCACGGACGCACCAGCGACCGGCGTAGCCGGCTCCGCCTTGACGCGCGCCCGGCCCTGGCGGCGCCGACGCCCGCTTGGCGTGTGGCGCTGCGGATCCGCTGGTGAGTCCATTTCGGGGAGCGACCGGTTGCGGCCGCCATACCGGCTAATTCCGCCCCTGAGGCGAGCCCCCGGGCTGGCGCCGCATGCGCCCCCGCGCTATATCCAGCCGGCGCCAGCGCCCGGCCTTCGCCGCGGCGCCCCCGGGGCCGGGATCGTCCATGCGTCCTCTGCTTCGTCTCGCCGTCGCCGCCATGACCCTCTGGGCGCTCGCGCCGCCATTCGCGCGCGCCGACGAGCCGCTGGTCGTGTTCGCCGCCGCGAGCCTGAAGACCGCGCTCGACGCCGCGGCGGCGGGGTTTCGCGCCGACGGCGGGTCCGAGGTCAAGATCAGCTACGGCGGTTCGCTCGGCCTCGCGCGCCAGATCGTCGCGGGGGCGCCGGCCGATCTGTTCGCCTCCGCCGACGAGCCGTCGATGGACGAGGCGGTCAAGGGCGGCGCGATCAAGGCCGACACCCGCGCCGATCTGCTCGGCAACCAGCTCGTCGTCATCGCGCCCGCCGATTCGCCGGTGAAGGCGCTCGCGCTCACCCCCGCCGCCTTCGCCGAGGCGATCGGGACCGGCAAGCTCGCCACCGGCGAGGTCGCGACCGTGCCGGCCGGGCGCTACGCCAAGGAGGCGCTGGGGAGCCTCGGCCTGTGGAGCGCGGTCGAGCCGCATCTGGCGATGACCGACAACGTGCGCGCGGCGCTCGCCTTCGTCGCCCGCGGCGAGGCGGCGCTCGGCATCGTCTACGCCACCGACGCCGCCGCCGATCCCACGGTGAGGATCGTGGCGACCTTTCCCGAGGCTTCGCATGCGCCGATCCTCTATCCCTTCGCTTTGACCGCGTCCTCGCATAATGTGGCGGCGGCCGGGAAATTCCTCGCCTATCTCAAGTCGGCGGCCGGCCGGGCGTTGTTCGAACGCCAGGGCTTCCGGGTCGTCGAGTGAACCGTCACGGGAGCCATCGATGAAAGTCAGCGCGCGCAACGTGCTCAAGGGCGTGATCCTCGAAATCCACAAGGGCGCGACCACCTCGCACGTCCGCCTCGACGTCAACGGGGCCGTGGTGACCGCCTCGATCACCAACGAGGCGGTCGACGAGCTCGGCCTCGCCAAGGGCAAGCCGGCCTATGCCGTCATCAAGGCGTCCGACGTGATGGTCGCGATCGACTGAGGCCGCAGCCATGCGCCATTCCGCCTCCGCGACGATCGCGTTCGCCCTTCTGCTCGGCCTGATCGGCGGCGGCGCGCGCGCGCAGGACAAAGACTCCTGCGACGGGTTCAAATGGAGCGTCGCGCAGGAGCGCACGGCGTTCGGCGGCGAGCTGAAGCGCGCCGCCTCGGGCGCGACGATCGCCGTCGGCCAGGCCTACAGAATCGCGCTCGGGCCCGGCGACAGGGTCGCCTTCGCCGCGCCGCCGGAGCGGGCCCCCAAGGCGGGCAGCTTCGGCGCCGCGCTCGGCCTCGCCGAAATCGACCGACCCGGGCTCTACCAGATCACGCTGTCCGACGAGGCCTGGCTCGACGTGGTGCAGGGCGGCGCCGCGCTCAAGTCGGTCGCCTTCTCCGGGCAGAAGAATTGTCCCGGCGTGCGCAAGAGCGTCCGCTTCGATCTGAAGCCCGGCGCGGCGACGATCCAGATCAGCAATTCGGCCGGCGCGGCGATCAACCTCGCCATCGAGCCCGCCCCATAGTTGCCGCGGCCGGCGATCTGGCGCAGCATGATCAAAACGCCGGGGGGAGCCATGCCGACGCGGCTGACCATTCGCCTCGATTTCGACGAGACTCGCCGGCTCGGTCCCGGCAAGGTCGCGCTGCTCGAATCGATCGGCGCGACCGGGTCGATCTCCGCGGCGGGGCGCGCGCACGCGATGTCCTATCGCAAGGCCTGGCTGCTGGTCGAGGAGATGAACCGGATGTTCGCCCGGCCGCTGGTCGCCGCCCGCCCCGGCGGGGTCAATGGCGGCGGCGCCGAGCTGACCGCGGTCGGCGCCAAAGTGGTGGCGCTCTATCGCGCGGCGGAGCGCAAGATGCGCATCGGCGCCAGGGGCGAGATCGCGCGCATCGAACGCGCCCTGGCGGCGGGCGGTTGAGACAGCCGGGCAAGGGGGACAAGACGTGTCGTTCGCTCAATATCCCAGCCTGCGCGGCGCCGTCGTCATCGTCACCGGCGGCGCATCGGGCATCGGACGGGAGATGGTGCGCGCCTTCGCAGATCAGGGCGCGCATGTCGGCTTCGTCGACATCGACGCCGAAGGCGGCGCCGGGCTGGCGGAGGAGCTCGCCGGCGCCGGCGCGACGGCGCGCTTCGCGGCGTGCGACCTGCGCGACATCGACGCGCTGAGGCGCGCCCTCGCCGCGCTGAAGGGCGCGCTCGGCCCGGCCGGCGTCCTCGTCAACAACGCCGCGCGCGACGACCGGCACGGCTGGGAGGACGTGACGCCCGCCTATTACGACGAGCGCATCGCGACCAATCTGCGCCACATGTTCTTCGCGATCCAGGCGGTCGCGCCCGACATGATCGCCGCCGGCAAGGGCTCGATCATCAATTTCGGCTCCAATTCCTGGTTCGAGGCAGTCGGCGGCATGCCGGCCTACACCACCGCCAAGGCCGCCGTGCACGGGATGACGCGGTCGTTCGCACGCGATCTCGGCAGGCATCGCATCCGCGTCAACACGATCGTGCCGGGCTGGGTGATGACCGAGCGGCAGAAGGCGCTGTGGGTCAGCCCCGAGGCGATCGCGCGCCATCTCGCCCGCCAGTGCCTGCCCGACCTCATCGAACCCGCCTACCTCGCCCGCATGGCCCTGTTCCTAGCCGCCGACGATTCGGCGATGTGCACGGGGAACAATTACATGGTCGAGGGCGGGTCGATATAGCGGGCGGCCCAGATGACCGGGCGCGACCCGTAGCGGCGGGCGGGAGAAGCGGCGATCGAGTCCCTGCCCAACGTCGCCCGGAGCCTAACTTGGCTTCGCGTTGGGGTGGCCCTTGCCGCTGGCGATCAGGCTCCGCAAGCTTCCCTTGATGTAGGAGCCCCAGGCGTCGGAGCAGGCATCGTAGCATTCGACCTCCGGCGCAAGGCCGACATGGGTGAATCTGACCTCGGTCTGGTCGCCCTGGGCGGCGATGTCGAACGTGACCCTGGTGCCATTCCATTCGGTCTTGTCCTTGACGAAGCCGAGATAGCTGTCCAGGACGAGCCACACTACCTTCTTGCCGGGAGTCATCTCTATGATCTTCTGCCTGCTGTAGTGGATGTCCTTGTAGCGATAGGTCCATTCCGCGCCGAGCTTGTCGGTCTCGCCGTCAATGTCTCCGGACCACCAGGCGCGGACGTCGTTGATGGCGGCGAAGGCTTCGTCGGGGGATTTGTCGACCGTGAAGACGGCGGTGAGATCGTGCTGGGTCATAGTCTGATCCTTTCATCCCGAGTTGACGGGCTCTCCATCTCGCGCATCGCCCGTCCGGTAGCGAAATCGGCGCGCCGATCCATTCGCCGGAGCGGCTGCTCCGGAGTTCATTCGATTGCGTTTGTTAAATTGCGGTCGCTCGGGCGGCCGAGGCTTCAGCGGTCACGGATCCAGCCGCGCGCCGTCCATTTGATATTGCACCAAGTAGATCGCCTGAAGTTCGCGCCAGCTGTGGTACGACCGGCGCGCCGCCGTCTCGACGAGCAAGGCGGCGAGACGCTCGAAGAACAGGTGCCAGCCGGGCAGCATGAGCGCGCGATTCGCGAACGGCGCGCCCCTATGGGTGAAGACCAGCCGGGCGCCGTCGCCGTCCCGCGACAGTTCGTAGCGTACCGTGGACTCTGGCGCATGAGCGTTGCTCCACGCGAATTCCAGGACGTGCGGCGGCTCCCAGATCAGGATGCGGCCGGTCATTGGATTGGCTCCGTCGAGCATCAGCTCATAGCGGCCGCCGACGCGAGGCTCGACATGGGCGGCGCCCATCCAGTCGTTCAGGCGGACGGGATCGGTCAGCGCGCTCCATACCGTTTCGATCGAGCGCGGATAGTGGCGTTCGAACCGCATGTCGATGCGATCGTCGGATCGCTCGAAGGCGCCGAGTTGTTCGTGCAGATCCATGTCAGTCGCTCCTGCCGAGGTGGTCGCCGAGAGCATCGAGCTTGTCAGACCAGAATGCGCGATAGGACGCGAGCCATTGGTCGATTTCCGCCAGCGGGGCGGCGTCGAGGCTGTAGAGCCGTCGCGGCCCGTCGACCCGCATCCGCACCAGTCCGGCTTCGCGCAGATATTTGAGATGTTTGGATACGTTCGGCTGGGGCAGGTCGAGCGCCTCGACGAGGTCGCCGGCCGGCCGTTCGCCGCTTCGCAGCAGAGCGAGTATGTCGCGCCGCGTGGGGTCGGCGATGGCTGCGAAGGTTCTCATGCCACGATATTCTCACGTCGGAATATTCTTGTCAAGGCATATTGGTGAATTTCTTCGGCCGTCGAGGCGCCCTGGTGAAGATCTCGCCGATCGACCGGGCCCCGGCGGCCACGCGACGGCTATGAGCGACGATTTCGGGTCGACCGGTTCGTCTCGGCGGGCGCCTTTCGTCCGGATTGGGCGCCGCGCGCGACCAGCACCGGGGCGCCGCCGCGGTCGCCCGGGAAACCGGAGCGCCACTCCCGCGCTTGCGACGTCTCCATCGCGAACAGCTCCACCGCCTGTTCCTTGCCGCGCATCGCCAGCAGCCCGAGCGGGCGCCGGACCACGCCGTCGGGCAGGCCGGCGAGCCGGTCCAGCAGCGCCGCCGAGGCGAGGACGGGGCGGCCGGTTTCGCGGCAGGCGTCGAGGATGCGGGCGGCGGTGTTCATCGCGTCGCCGATCAGCGCGATCTCCTTCTTGAGAAAGCCGAGCTCGCCGACCGCGACCGGCCCGCAATGGAGGCTCGCGCGGAAATCGGCGCGGGCGCCGAATTCGCGCTCATAGGCGGCGGCGCCCGCTTCGAGCCGGTCGAGCGCGGCGAAACAGGCGTGGAGGCAGCGCGGCGCGTTGCCGGCGCCGGAGACGAGGCGCCAGGTCGCGATGACCTCGTCGCCGACATATTTGTGGATTTCGCCGCCGTCCTGCGCGATCGCCAGCGAGAGATCGACGATGAAGCGGTTGAGGAAGGCGAGGAAGCGCACCTCGCCGAGCCGCTCGGCGATCGCCGAGGAGCCGCGCATGTCGACGAACAGCAGCGCGCGCTCCTCGATCCGCGGCTGATAGTAGCGGCCCGCGACGAAGGCGACCAGCACGCCGGGGCCGAGCAGCGCGTCGACGCCGAGCAGCAGATTGTAGACGACGCTCAGCGCGAGCGAAAAGAAGATGTCGAATTGGGTGATCGTCGAGAACCGGCCGGAGGCGTCGGGCAGCAGGCGGTTCACGACCGCCTGAATCACCAGGATGCCGGCGAGATAGAACAGCGAGCGGAGCCCGAGATAGGCGAGGAACGGCAGCCGGCGAAACCGGGTCCCGGACGTCCCGCCCTGGGCGAGGATCTCGACCGTGGCGAAGAAGCCGCCGGTGAGGCCGCCCACGAGGCCGCCGTGCAGATAGGTCAGGAACGCCGGGTCGTCGCTCGTCAGGTGTAGGGCGCGGGCGTAGAACGCGCCGATCAGGGCCGAGCTGAGGGCGATCCACAGGATGAGGCGGAGCAAGCGGGCGGGCGGCATGGGCCCATCATAGCCGAGATTTCGCCCGGGCGCCGCCGGCGCGCGGCCCAGTGCTGGCGCGAAACTTGCTCCGGGCGGCCGGCAAGCCCTCGCGCGGGAGAACGCCGGAATGTCGACGGTCCTGACCGCCCAGCCGCTCGCGGCCCGGGCGCCGCTCTACAAGTCGCTGTTCGCCCAGGTGCTGGCCGCGCTGGCGCTCGGCGTCGTCCTCGGCATGGCGGCGCCCGAATTCGCCAGGAGCCTGAAAATCCTCAGCGACGCCTTCCTGAAGCTGATCTCGATGATCGTCGCGCCGATCGTGTTCTGCGTCGTCGTCCATGGCGTCGCCAGCGCCGGCGACCTGCGCAAGGTCGGCCGGGTCGGGGTCAAGGCGCTGGTCTATTTCGAGCTCATGACCAGCCTCGCGCTGGTCGTCGGCCTCTGCCTCGCCTATCTGCTGGCGCCCGGCGCCGGCATGGACATCGATCCCGCCCGGCTCGACGCCAGGGCCCTCGGCGCCTATGCCGACAACGCCCACAAGCTCGCCGGCGGCGGCGTGGGAAGCTTCCTGCTGGCGATCGTGCCGAGCACCGCCTTCGACGCGCTCGCGCGCAACGACGTGCTGCAGGTGCTGTTCTTCGCGATCCTGTTCGGGGTGTCGATGGCGCTGGTCGGCGCCGCGGCGGCGCCGGTCGCCGGCCTCGTCGATTCCGTCTCGACGATCCTGTTCAAGGCGATGGGCCTGATCGTGCGGCTCGCCCCTCTCGGTGTGCTCGGCGCGGTCGCCTACACCGTCGGGCAATATGGCGTCGGCTCGCTGCGCCAGCTCGTCGCGCTGGTCGCGATCTTCTACGTCTCGGTCGGCTTGTTCGTGCTCATCGTGCTCGGCGCCGTCATGCGGGTCGTCGTCGGCCTCAACATCGTGAAGTTCCTCGCCTACTTCCGCGAGGAGCTGACGATCGTCCTCGCCACCGCCTCCTCCGACGCCGTGCTGCCGCAGATCATGCGCAAGCTCGAGCGGATGGGTGTGAAGGAATCGGTGGTCGGGCTGGTCGTGCCGACCGGCTATTCGTTCAACCTCGACGCGTTCTCGATCTATCTGACCCTCGCCGTCGTGTTCATCGCTCAGGCGACCAGCACGCCGCTGTCGTTCGGCGATCTGCTGCTCGTGCTCGGCGTGTCGCTGGTCACCTCCAAGGGATCGCACGGCGTGCCGGGCTCGGCGATCGTGATCCTCGCGGCGACGCTCAACGCCGTGCCGGCGATTCCCGCGATCGGCCTCGTGCTGGTGCTGTCGGTCGACTGGTTCATCGGCATGGCCCGCGCGGTCGGCAATCTCATCGGCAATTGCGTCGCCGCCGTCGTCATCGGCGCCTCCGAAGGCGACGTGGATCTCGCGACCGCCCGGCGCGTGCTCGACGGCGAGGCGCTGGTCGACGTGACGGCGGGGTAGATGGTCGCGCCGGTCAGGGGGCCGGTCTGTCGCCGGGCGGCGACTTGGTCGCGACCCACAGCGTCATGTCCCAGGCGTTGCGCACGCCGCCGGCGAGCAGGGTCAGCAGCGCGGCGGCGGCGACTTCGACGCCGGCGGCCGAGCGCGCGAGCGTCAGCGCCGCGGCGATCAGCAGCAGGAGGTAGCCGAGCGCCGGGACCGCCGCATAGAAGAGCTGATCGCTGAGATCGACCTTGAACCGCCGGCGCACGACGAGCAGGAACAGGATCCGGCCGGAATAGCACAGGCCGGCGAGCGCGCCGGCGCCGAGCGCGCCGCCGAAGCTCAGCCAGCTCTGCGAGGGAATGCAGCCGAGCATGCAGGCGAGCAGCACCGCGGTGAAATGCGCCACCGTCGGGGTCAGGAACGAGCCGAGCGGCGCCCGGTGCTCCTCCCGGAACGTATTCGAGCCGATCGAGGCGGCGACGAACAGCAGGCCGACCAGCGTCGCCGACGCGGCGCCGACCAGCGCATAGAAATCGCGCCAGGCGCGGAGCAGTTCGGCCAGCGGCGGCGCGGCCTCCATCGCTAATGCGCCGCCTTCCCGATCCGCCACGCCCGTGGCGCGGGATCGGGCGGCGCGACCGGCTGTTCCGCGAGCGTGGCGGATGAGGCAAACCGGGCGGGCGTCCATGAATCTCGGGTCATCGCGCCGCCGGGCCGCGGCGCGGACACGGCGCCGCGCCTTTGCTTCATTGGTCGCCGGGAAGGATGTGCAGGCCGGTACTGCGTGTCAAGGCGCCGTTCGAGCGTTCGCTCCGACTCGCCGCAAGCCTCGTCATGTTCGCCTGTGTCGTCCCCCGCTCGCTGAGCCGCGCCCGCCCGCCTCCTGGTCGAAGCGCGCGTTCGCGGCCCGTCGCGACCGTGCTATCCTCATCGCGCGGCGGAGGTCGCCGGCGCCGCCGACGGTCTTGCGCCCGGGAGTCAACCCCAAGGGAGCCCGTGATCATGACCATGGGAAATCAAGCCGCGACGCAGGAGCCGAACCCCGGAATCGAAGTCGCCGAAGGCGCTGCCGTCACGATCCTGTTCGAGACGAAGCGCTGCATCCACGCGCGGTTCTGCGTGCTCCAGCAGCCCGGCGTGTTCAAGGCGAACGTCGTCGGCCCATGGATCGCGCCCGACGACGCGACGTCGGCGGAAGGGCTCGTCGCCGTCGCGCAGAACTGCCCGTCGGGCGCGATTGGCTACCGCCGCCACGACGGCGGCCCGGAAGAAGCGGCGCCGCCGGTCAATCTGATCCAGTTGCGCGAAAACGGGCCGCTCGCGTTCCGCGGCGCGCTGGCGATCGACGACGCGCCGATCGGCTTTCGCGCGACGCTGTGCCGCTGCGGCCGGTCGCAGAACAAGCCGTACTGCGACGGCGCCCACAGAAGCGCGAATTTCGCGGCGACCGGCGAGCCCGCCGATGGCGACGTGACGCCGCTCGCCGCGCGCGACGGCGCCGTCGCGATCCGCCCGCAGCGCAACGGCCCGCTCGTCGTGTCCGGCAATCTCGAGGTCGTCAGCGGCACGGGCCGGACGATCCGCAAGGCGCGGGAGCTCGCGCTCTGCCGCTGCGGCGCCTCGGCGGCCAAGCCCTATTGCGACGGCAGCCATGCCCGGGTGGGGTTCGAAAGCTGAGATTTCCGCCCCGTTTCGCCCGGAAGACGTTGATCGGCGCGATCGGCGGTCACGATAGCGTGAAGCCCGGCGCGGCGCTCAGGTGAAACCTTCAGCGTCGATATGCACTTGAAGACCATAGTACAACGGGTCGATCGCAACGGGATCGGCGCCAGCGGCGGGAGGGCGTGGTGAAAAAGGAAATCGCAATGCTCAAAGCCCTCATCGGCGCGGCGGTCGCGCTGGCTTGCGCGCCGGCCTTCGCCGGCGACGAAGAATGCGCCGCCGTCGACGTACCCAAATCCATCGTCGCCCGGGAGGGCGGCGCCTGGGTCGATCTGACGTCGTCGCAATGGCAGTTCCTGCGCGGCATCTATGCGGTGAATCCAGCGACGCCGGCCGGCCTGCCCTTCGGCGACCGCGCCGCCATGGTCGAAATCGCCGGCGGCGACGGCGCGCTGGTGTTCTTCATCGACGGCGACCGCGCGTGCACGCCGATGCCGGTGCCACAGGCGCTCGTCGACGTGCTGCGCGACGTCGGATCGGGGCAGATCAAGCACGTGGGGTCGGGATCGTAGGGGGCGAAGTCGTTCCCCGGCGCCCGACTTGACGCCCCGAACCCCGGCCCCGGCCCCATGCGACAGCGCTCGCCGGCCGGCCCGACAAGCCGAGCGCGATGCTCGGTTGAGACGGGGCAGCGACAATCATGTCCCGCCGGCACCCAAGAGACGCGCGCGCATCGCTGAGGCTCGACGCCAACGCCCTCCAGCGCGCGCAAGACCAGCCGGTAGCCACGCGACCGGCTCCGGTTGCATAGGCTGCCGCGACGGTCGCGCCTGCGAAGAGCCCAGTCAATTCCCCTGCATGTTTGGGGCGCTCGGCGTGCCGATGGCTTTGGCGTCGCCGCCGACCCCGGTCGCGGCATCCTTCGGACTGTTGGTCGGGCTCGTCTTCGCCGACCGCCCCTCCTGCAGGTTCGAGTGCATGCCGCCTGCCTGCCCGGTTCCGGCGCCGGGCTGGCCGCCAGCCGCCGGGGCAGCCCCGGCGCCGGCCCCGTCGCCAGCCCCAGCGTCGCCGGAAGCCGCGAACGCGGCCGTTGAGAGAGAAAGCGCAACGAGGAAGAGGCCATATCCGATCGACTTCATGCGACACCTCCGTGGGAACGCCGGGCGCAGAACGAATGCATTCCGCCTTGGTTCCGCGCGCGCCCGTCTGCTCGATCACGTACCTGTGCCCGACGGTCACGAGGGGGCGGCAGTACCGCGGCGACCGCCTTTCGTCCGCGGGCAATCGCCCGGCTCCCAACGAAAGCATCCCCGTGGGACGCGACCTCTGGCTCGCGTCGCTCCGCTCGCCACGCCGGCCGCGTTTGTCGATTCTTGTTCTTCGGCGTCGCCTCGGTCGATCCGCCCCGCTCATTGCGCGCTCTGGCTTTCGTCGATCGTCCGTCTCAGCCCGGCGTTCTCCGCCTCGAGTTCGGCGATCCGCCGCTGCAGCCGGTCGAGCGCCGCCGCGACGTCGGCGGCGTTCAGCTTTTGAGGGATATGCTGCGGGCAGTTGACGTCCCAGGCCTCGACGGTGAACAGGATCGCCTGTTCGGGCCGCGCGCGATGGCCTTCCGGCGTCAACCGCGCGATCAGCGCCGCATCCCCGGTCACGACCCGCGCCCTGCCCCACAACTTGACCCGCCGACGCTGGGCGTAATCGATCAGAATCAGGAACGCGCGGTCGTTCTCGGCCAGATTGCCGGTCGAGATATACTGGCGGTTGCCGGCGAAATCGGCGAAGCCGAGCGTCTGCGCGTCGACGACGCGGATGAAGCCCCTGGGGCCGCCCCGATGCTGGGCGTAGGGCTGCCCCGCGGCGCTCGCCGTCGCCAGAAAGGCGGTGTCGACAGTTTCGAGGAACTGCGCGAGCTCGTCGCTGATTCCGGTGGAAAAGCCGCCGCGCGCCTCGATCTTCTCGTAATGCGCGCGCGACCCCCGCTGTTTCTGCGCCGCCTTCACCGCCGTCGTGAAGGCGATATCGCTGGAGGGATGGGTCATGGTCGACTCCTCTGAAAAACTGGAGGGAAAGCTCGGCGCCTATGTACGCGTTTCCAGTTCCTCGCGAAATCCGGTATGTTTGGGAAACTTCCTTCCATTTTTCGGGAGCCTCGATGGACCGGTTCGATGCGATGTCGACGCTGATCGCCGCCGTCGACGGCGGCAGCCTTTCTGCGGCCTCGCGCGCGCTCGGCATGCCGCTGGCGACCGTCAGCCGCAAGGTGTCCGAGCTCGAAGCGCTGCTTCACGCGCAGCTGCTGGTGCGCGCGAGTCGGCGGCTTTCGCTGACCGAGGCCGGGCGGGCCTATGTCGCGGCGAGCCGGCGCATCCTCGCCGAGATCGACGACGCCGAGCGCGCGGCC
>JBEKZS010000098.1:0-21615 GCA_049509635.1 Roseiarcus sp. | reverse complement strand
GCCTGATCGCGCGCGAGGTCGGCGCATTGAGGACCCGGCCGCGCAGGCGGCCGCCGACGATGCGCATGGCTCAGCTGCGCCGGGGCGGCCGCGCGCCGCCCGGCTTGCCGGTCGCGCCGCCGGAACGATCGCGCGGCGGCCCCTTGCGAAACGGCTTGTTCCCATCGCGTTTGCCGCCCGCGCCGCGGAACGGCGCGCCCCCGCCGGGCCCCTTGCGAAACGGCTTGGCCTCGTCGCGGGCCCGCGGGCCGCGGCCCGTCGCCGTCTCGCGGGACGGCTTGGCCGCCGCCGGCGCCGCGCCGCGCCGCTCGCCGTCCGCGGCGCCTTCGCGCGGCCGACCCTTGCGGACCGAGCCGCCCGGGCGGCCGGCCCTGTCGCCGTCGCGCCGCGGGCCGTAGGAAAAATCGCTCTCGCGGCGCGGCTTTCGCTCGCTCTGCGGCGCGCCGGGCCGGGACGGCCGCGCACGCGCCGCCGGCGCCTCGGCCTCGGGCGCGCCGCGACCGGGCGCGTCGTCGCGCGCCGGCTTGGTCCGATCGCCGGCGCGGAAACCGCGACCGCCGGGCCGGCCCTGCCCGGCGCTCGCCTTGCGTTGCTCGGCGCGCGCGGCGGCGGCCGCCCGGCGGCGCGCCTCCTCGATCGGCGGCAGCAGGCGCTCGACCTCGATCTCGCGCCCCTTGCGATCGACGGCGGCGCCGCGTTCGATCCGCTTGCGCGGCCCGGTCGCGTCCGCCTGCTTCTGGGCGCGCAGCGTCGAGACATGCTTGCGCGTCCGGGGGCCGTAGGACGTCTTGGGATCGGCCTTCGCCCGCGCCTCGCGCTGTTCGAATCCCTCGGGCGCAGGCTTGCGCGCGCGGTCGGCGGCGGCGCGCGGCCGGCCGCCGTCGCGCGCGGTAAACTTGCCGCCCCGATCCGGCGCGCGCGGGGGCTGGCGCTCCTCGGGCGCCTCGGGCGCGCCGCGCGCGATCGCCGGCGCGTCGAAATCGACGCCGGCCTCGCGCGCGAGCTTGGCGCCGAGCTGGTCGCGCAACACCCTGGTGCGCACCTCGGCGACGGCGCCTTCCTCGAGATCGGCGAGCTGGAACGGCCCGAACGAGATGCGGATCAGCCGGTTGACGGCGAGGCCGAGATGATCGAGCACCTTCTTGATCTCGCGGTTCTTGCCTTCGCGCAGCCCGATCGTCATCCAGACGTTGGAGCCCTGGGCGCGATCGAGGATCGCCTCGATGCCGGCGTAGGCGACGCCGTCGATCGTCACCCCTTCCTTCAGGGGATCGAGCAGGTCCTGCGCGATCTCGCCATGCGCCCTGACGCGGTATCGGCGCAGCCAGCCGGTCGCCGGCAGTTCGAGCACCCGGGCGAGCCCGCCGTCGTTGGTCAAGAGGATCAGCCCCTCGGTGTTGATGTCGAGGCGACCGACGGCGATCAGCCGCGGCAGATCCTCGGGGAGGTTCTCGAATATGGTCGGCCGTCCCTCGGGGTCGCGCGCGGTCGTCACCAGACCGCGCGGCTTGTTGTAGAGAAACAGCCGCGTCCGCTCGGGCGCGGCGAGCGGCTTGCCGTCGACCCGCACGTCGTCGCTCGGCGACACGTTGAACGCGGGGCTGTCGAGCCTGGCGCCGTTGACCACGACGCGCCCCTCGGCGATCCAGGCTTCGGCGTCGCGCCGCGAACACAGGCCGGCGCGCGCGATCGCCTTGGCGATGCGCTGGCCCTCGCGCTTCTCGCTCGACCCGACGCCGGGCGCGTCGAGGATGCGGCGACGGCGCCGGTCGGGCGCGCCCGGACTGGTTTTCTCGCTCATTTTCGTTCCTGTCAGGCGCTTCGCAGCGCGTGGGGCGGCCGGTTGCCAGAGATCCCGGCATGTCCTAGCAGGTCGCAGGCGCAAGCGGGAGCCTGTCGATTGGGCGGCGAAATCGATCCGAAGCAGGGAGAACAGGCGGCCGACCCGATGAGCGTCGCCTTCGACGAGGCGCGCGCGGCCGGCGCGCGCGGCGAGGTGCCGGTCGGCGCCGCGATCGCGCGCAACGGCCTGGTTCTGGCCAGCGCGGGCAATCGCACGCTCGCCGACAACGATCCGACCGCCCATGCGGAGATCGTCGCGATCCGCGCGGCCGCCGCGCAATATGGCTCGCAGCGGCTCGCCGATTGCGATCTGTTCGTGACGCTCGAGCCCTGCGCCATGTGCGCGGGCGCGATCTCGTTCGCCCGGCTGCGCCGGCTCTATTACGGGGCCGGCGATCCCAAGGGCGGGGGGGTCGAGCACGGCGCGCGTTTCTTCAGCCAGGCGACCTGCCATCACGCGCCGCAGACCTACGGGGCTATTCGCGAGCGCGAGGCGGCCGCTCTGCTGAAGGCGTTTTTCGCCGCGCGGCGGTCGTGACCCGGACCGCGGCGTTCGAGCCGGCGGCGCCCTCACGGACTCCGTCCGCGTCGCCCGGGCCCCGAGGCCGGCGGAAATCTTCGGAAGGTCTTTGGAACGGCTTTGGAACGCTTTTGGAACATCGTCTATTTCCGAATTTCGGCGGGATTTCAAGGACTTGCGAGCGCGCGGAAATATTTTGCGCCCCCGCGGCCGCCGCGCTTTCCGGAGCGCGCGAGGGCCCCGGCGGCGGCGAGAGTCGGCGATCCCGTTCGTTCGCGCGCCATTCGTTCCTGTGCCATCGTCGCCGCCGAGTACGCCGTCGCCGCAGGTCGCCGCGTCCGCGGCGCCGGCTCGGCTTCGAACTCTTCTCCCAACGCGGACACCATAACATGATTTCTGATTTACAGGAAGAGCTATTTCGACTTCGGGCTCGCGACCGACGCGCCGCCGCCCGATCGCGGCGTCGGGCGGATGTCTCCGCCTCCCGCCGCGCGCCAAGCCGGCGTCGGCCGGGCGCGCGCTCGTTCGGTTGGATGAAGCCGCGAATCCCCGTCTAGAACCTGTAGTTGATTCCGGCGCGCGCCAGCGACCCCGCGATTTCGGTTTTGGCGGAATAGGAGACGCCGCCGAGAGCGGGGGTCGCGAGCACGGCGGCGTCCGGGGTCGCCGCATTGGTCACCCTGCCGAGATCGTAACGGAGATATTCGAGCTTGAACGAGAGATCGTCGGCGAGGGCGAACTCGGTGCCGGCGCCGATCGCATAGCCGGCTCTCGTGTCGGTCGCAGCGCCGCTCCAGGCGAGCGCCGGCGCGGCGTCGGCGGCGACGGCGCCGCCGAGCCTGGCCTCGCCGACCGCGAGCCCGCCGGTCGCATAGATCAGCCAGCGCGCGGTCGGCGTGTAGCCGAGGCGCGCCCTCGCCGTGCCGAGATAATCGAGCCGCGTCGTCGCGCTGGTCGTCAGGGTCGAGCCGAGCAATGTCGCTGCGCTGGTGAAGCTGCCGGTCTTCTTCAGGTCCGCATAGTCGAGGTCCGCCTCGACGCCCCAGACGAGCGCGCCAACCTGATGGATATAGCCGATCTGGGCGCCGCCGAGGAAACCCGAGGAATCGTCGCCGAGCGAGCCTGGCGCGAGCGTCGGCCCGAGCGCCAGGAAGCCGGGCGCGCCCGTCGTCTTCGCCCCGCCATTGTCGGAAAAGGCGCCGCCGGCGTTGAGGCCGATATAGAAGCCGGTCCAGGCGAAGGCCGGGCGCGCGAGATCGGGCCCCGGCGGGGACTTGTGGGTCGGCGGCAGATCGGTCGCCGTGGCGACGGCCGCCGTGATCGGCAGAAGCATCGACGCAAACACTGCATTCCTCAACATGAACGTTTACTCCTCGACGCGGCGCAATGCTGCGAAGACGAGGCAGAGTAGATCGCCACGCCGGGAAAGTATGTCACGGCTACGCAACAAGCATTTTTAACATTGAGGCGACAATCCGGCCCCGCCATGGCCGAGCCCGCGGCGACTGTGGCGGCCGCCGGGGCGCGCGCCTCACCGCGCCATCTGCAACGTTGCGCCGAGCGCCGCGCCCAGCAGCGCGAGCCCCGCCAGGACGAGGAAGCCGCCCATTCCTTCTAGAACGGCCGCGCGCGACCCGGCGTCCCGGGCAGCGATGACGCAAGCGAGGCCCACGGCGAGGCCTGCGATGCCCAGAAGCGTCAGCATGGATGCGGGTGCGATCGATTCCTGCCTGGAATCCGATCGCTACCAGATTCGGCGATTTTCCCAAAAGCGTTTCGGTATTAGGCTCGGCCGGGGCGGCCGGCGCCGACCGCGCTCACAGCGGCCCGTCGGTGAGGCCGATCGCCCGCTCGTCGACGCGGCGCCCGCGAACGACGCATTCGAACGCGAGCCCGTTGTGCAGGAACAGCCGGCTGCGCGCGACCCTGTCGAGGGCGCGGCAAAGCCGATCCGCCTGCGCGCGCGCTTCGCCTTCGGTGGCGCCGAGGAGATAGTCGGGCCGCGCCGTCGCGCAGCCCGAGGCGGCGACGACGATCCAGGATACCAATCCAACCGCAATGATTCTCGGCATCGGCGCCCCCGGCGGAGGTCGCCATTGGATCATGCAACCTCCCTCGCGGGCAAGCTTGCGCAGGCGGCGGTCGGTCGGTCGAACGAAGGGCCGGCAAGGGCTGTCCGAGGAAAAAGTCCATAGTCCGTCGAAGCGATCGGCGTCGTTGAGATCATAAGGGGAGTCGGCTCGCCCCGCAAGCTCCCCGGCGCCAACGACAGCGCCAGTCGCTTGCGGCGCGCCAAACGCGGAACGTGATCTCTCAATCAATTGAGCTGCAGCCAGCCCGAGTTTCCCCGGGCAGCCCTGCGCTTGCGGGAGAGGGGCTACCGACCCGACCCGTCCCGGCGCCATCGCTCTCGCGTCGGAGCGGCCGTCGGCTCATGCCCGCTCCAGGTGCCGGAACATCACCTTGCGCGCCGCGTCGTCGACCGTCGCCTTGAATACGAACCGGTCCTTCAGCGCGAGCGCGCGCGCGGCGGCGGGGCGGGCGGCGATCTCGTCGTGGAGGCGCTTCAGGTTGGGGAACTTCGCCCAGGCGCCGTCGCCGAGGATGAACGGGATCATCCGCGCCCAGCCCCAGACGTCCATGTCGACGATCGAATAGACGCCGCCGACCATGTACGGCGCTTTGGCGAGATGGCCGTCGAGCACGGCGAAATGGCGCTCGGCCTCGAACTGGTAGCGATTGTTGGCGTAAGCCTCCGGCGCCGGCGCGAAATGCTTGAAATGGACCGCCTGGCCGCAGAACGGGCCGAGGCCGCTCGCCGCGAACATCAGCCAGGACAGCAGCCGTCCGCGCTCGGCGGGCGTGTCGGCCGGCAGGAACCGGCCGGTCTTCTCCGCCAGGAACAGCAGGATCGCGTTGCTGTCGAACACGACGACGTCGCCGTCGACGATCGCGGGGACCTTGCCGTTGGGATTGACCTGGAGAAAGCCGGGCGCGAACTGATCGCCCTTGCGGGTGTCGACCGGGATCGGCTCATAGGCGAGCCCGGCCTCCTCGAGGAACAGCGCGACCTTGGTCGGGTTCGGCGAGCCGTTGAAGTAGAATTTCAGCACGGGAGCGCTCCGTTCGGGGTGGCGGCGCGGGTCATGGGCGCCGACGATGCGGCTTCTACCTCAAGCGGGGGCGGCGTCCAAGCGCCGTGCTCGCGGGGCCCGATCCCGGTCTATGGCTTCGACCGCCCGCCGGTCGCGGAGCGCTTCGGCCCGGTCAGGAAGTCGAAGTCGCACCCCTCGGGCGCCTGCTGGACGCTGCGCGCGAACAGCGCGGCATAGCCTCGCGGCGGCGCCGCCGGCGGTGTGCGCTCGGCGAGCCGGCGCGCGATCTCGGCGGGCTCGACGAGCAGATCGAGGCGCTTGGCCGCGACCGAGAGCCGGATGCGGTCGCCCTCGCGGACCGCGGCGAGCGGCCCGCCGACCGCGGCCTCGGGCGCGACGTGCAGCACGATCGCGCCGAAGGCGGTGCCCGACATCCGCGCGTCGGAAATCCGCACCATGTCCTTGACCCCCGCCTGCGCCAGCTTCCTGGGAATCGGCAGATAGCCGGCTTCCGGCATCGCCGCGCCCTTCGGCCCGGCGTTCTTGAGCACCAGAATGTCGTCGGCGGTCACGTCGAGCGCGGGATCGTCGATGCGGGCGCTGAGATCGTCCAGATTCTCGAACACGACCGCGCGGCCCTCGTGCTCGAACAGCGCCGGCGTGGCGGCGGCGCGCTTGAACACGGCGCCGTCGGGCGCGAGCGTGCCGCTCAGCACCACGAGGCCTCCGCTCGTCGAGACGGGATCGGCGAGCGGCCGGATCACCCGGCGATCGACCCAGTCGAGCGGCGCGGCCAGCCGTTCGGCGAGCCGGGCGCCGGTCACGTCGCATGTGTCGAGATGCAGCAGCGGCTTCAATTCGCGCAGCGCCGCGCCGAGCCCGCCGGCGGCGTAGAAGTCCTCCATATAGCCCTCGCCGACCGGCTTGAGATCGACCAGCACCGGCGTCTCGTCGGAAATCGCGTTGATCCGCGCGTTCGACAGCCGGATGCCGAGCCGGCCGGCGATCGCGGCCAGATGGATCAGCGCATTGGTCGATCCGCCGAGCGCCATCAGCACGCGCAACGCGTTCTCGACCGAGCGTTCGGTGATGATCTGCGAGGGGCGGATCGGCTTCTCGATCAGGGCGACGGCGGCGCGGCCGGCCTGCTCGGCGGCGACCAGCCGGGCCGCATGGACGGCCGGTATGGCGGCCGATCCGGGGAGCGACATGCCGAGCGCCTCGGCGATGCAGGCCATCGTGCTCGCCGTGCCCATGACCGCGCAGGTGCCCGCCGTCACCGACAGGCGGCCCTCGACCGCCGCGATCTCGCCGGCGTCGATCGCGCCGGCGCGGAACCGGCCCCAGTAGCTGCGGCAGTCGGTGCAGGCGCCGAGCCGGGCGCCGCGGTGCCGGCCGGTCATCATCGGGCCGGTGACGAGCTGGATCGCCGGCGCGTCGGCGGAGGCCGCGCCCATCAGTTGCGCCGGGACCGTCTTGTCGCATCCACCGATCAGCACCACAGAATCCATCGGCTGGGCGCGGATCATCTCCTCGGTGTCCATCGCCATCAGGTTGCGGAACATCATGCTGGTCGGATTGAGGAAGACTTCGCCGAGCGAGACCGTGGGGAACGGCAGCGGCAGCGCGCCGGCGGCCAGGACGCCGCGCGAGACCGCCTCGACCAGCTCCGGCATCGTCCGGTGGCAATTGTTGAAGCCGGACGGCGTCATGGCGATTCCGACCACCGGCCCGCTCAGCAGATCGGGCGAAATCCCGGTCGAGCGCGCGAACGAGCGCCGCAGATAGAGCGCGAAATCCGGATCGCCGTAATTGGTGAGGCCGCGCGCGAGGCCTCTGTCGGCCGCTGCGCGGCGCCCGGGGCCGACGTCCGTCATCTCCGACCTCCCGTGCGAAACCGCCGCCGCTAGTCCGCGCAGGCGAAGCTCGCGGCGAGCTTCACGTCGCCGCCCGCGTAATGGGGCCATTGCGGCCATTCGCACAGCGGACGGGCGCGAAGCACCGGAAACGACGGCGCCAATCCCTGTTCGACCAGGCTGAGGTCCTGCGGCGGCCTGCCGCGCTCGACCCAGTCCGCGAGCGCGCTCAGCATGTCGACATTGGCCGGCGCGCCGCTGCCGACATGGTCGACGCCGGGGGCGGTGTAGAGGCGGGCGAAGGCGCGAACCTGGTCCTTGCCCAGCCGCGCCTCCACGGACTGGAAATAGCCGATGCCGGCATAGGGGCTCTGCGCGTAGTCGGACATGTGCTCGAGCATGATGAGCTTGCCGCCGTGGGCGGCGAAGGCGGAGAGATCGGGATTGGTCGAATCCATCAGCGCCGAGACCTCGCGGACCCGATCGGCGTGGTCCTCCGGCCGGTAGCGCGCGACGTCGAGATCGGGATCGCGGGCGAACACATAGCGCATCCCGCCGCTGCCGAAGACCCAGGCGATGCCATTGTCGGGCGCCGGCGGCAGCGTCGGCGCGCTGGCGCCGAGCCACCAGGCGCGCCACCCGCCCGTCGGTCCGAACGCCGGGGTCGCCTCGCCCGAGACGCCCCAGCCGGGATATTCGGTCACGCCATTGGCGAGCGGGAACGGGAACCGATAGGGCGAATGCAAGGCGTCGACGGCCGCGACCTGCGCGGCGCTGAGGCAGCCGTCGCCGCTCCGGCCCGCCGCGCACAGGAGACGCGCGGGATCGAATTTCGCGCGGCAGCCCGCCGCGTCGCCGACGATGCCGTCCACCGCGCCGCATGCGGCCACGACGGCGTCGGCGACGAGCTCGACCTGCGCGGGCCGCAGCCAGGCCTCGCCCATCGTGGCCAGACCGTCGCGGGTTCCCGCGTGCTGCAAGCCGGTCCAGCCGATCACCGGCACGCGCGCGAAAATGCCGTCGAAATCGTCGGGATAGCGCTGCGCCATGGTCAGCGCCTCGCGCCCGCCCTCCGAGCTGCCGAGATAGTAGAGCTTCTCCGGCCCTGCGCCATAGGCGCGCTTCATCAGCGCGACCGCGACGTCGCGCACTTTCTTGTAGGCGGCGTGGCTGAAGTTGAGGAAGGCCTCGTCGTTGAGCGCGAAAACCTGCGGCGGCTGTCCGGGCGCGGCCTGATGGCCGGAATCGGTTCCGACCGTGACATAGCCGCGGGCCAGCGGGGCGGGCTGATCGAACCGGCCCGCCGGCGCGAGGCCGAGGCCGGTGATCAGCACGCCGTTGAAGCCGCCGCCGCCATATTGCGCCGAGCGCCCGTTCCACTGGGCGGGCAGGTTGACCTCGAACTGGATCGGCGGCGCCTTGGGGTCGAGCGGCTGGATATGTCCGAGCACCCTGCAATAGGCGGGCAATGCCGGACTGACGCGCGAGGCCGGCGTCGGCGCGCGTTCGGCGACGGCGAGCGGCGAACCGGACGAATAGGTCGCCGATTCGATTTCCGCCGCGCCGCTCGGCAGGCCGATCGCGGTCGCCGGGATCGGCGCGGCCAGCGCGGCGCAGGCCTCGGGCGCGAGGGTCGCAGAGGCCGCCTCGGCGCCAGTCGCCGACGCCCAGAGCGCCAGGATCAGACCGCCGGCCTCGAGGGTCGGCAGCGCCGCGCCGAACAGTGCAATCTTGCTCGCCATCCCGCGCTCCCCTGCTTCATCCGACGCCGCGACGGTCAGCCCTCCGTCGCCGCCGTCGGCAGGACGACGCCGGTCAGCCTGGCGATCATCCGCGCGACCGAGGCGTCGTCGTCGCGCCCCATGCCGGCCGCCGCGGTCGCGATGAACATCTGGAGCGCGGTCGCGGAGAGCTGGAGCGGGAATTTCTCCTGCCGGCCCATGTCGCTGACGATGCCGAGATCCTTGGTGAAAATGTCGACCGCGCTGCGCGGGCTGTAATCGCCGGCCAGTATATGCGGCGCGCGATTTTCGAACATCCAGGAATTGCCCGCCGAGCCGGTGATGACCTCATAGACTTTCGGCAGGTCGAGCCCGAGGCGCGCCGCGAACGTCATCGCCTCGCAGGCCGCTGCGATATGGACGCCCGCCAGCAACTGGTTGACCATCTTGAACGACGCGCCGATTCCGGCGGCGTCGCCGAGTCGGTGAACGGTCGCCGCGATGGCGTCGAGGATCGGCGCCGCCCGCTCGAACGCCGCCGGCGCGCCCGAAGCCATCACCGTCAATTGGCCGGCGGCCGCCTTGACGGCGCCGCCGCTGATCGGCGCGTCGAGGTAGAGCAGGCCGAGCGCCGCCGCTTTTTCGGCGAGCCGCGCCGCGTCACGGGGGGCCATCGTCGCGCAGGCGACGATCACGCCGCCGCGCTGCATCGCGGCGGCGGCGCCGTCCGCGCCGAACAGGACGGCGTCCGTCTGAGCCGCGTTGACGACCACGACGACGAGCCCGTCGGCGTCGCGCGCCGCCTCGGCCGCGCTGGCGGCGGCGCCGCCGCCGGCCGCGACGAGACGGGCGACCGCGTCCGGATCGAGGTCGTAGCCGGTCACCGCGACCCCGCGCCGGGCCATCGACGTCGCCATTCCGAGCCCCATCGAGCCCAGGCCGATCACGCCAATCCCAATGGATTCGTCCGACGCCACGATGCGCCTTCGCTCTCCTGCGCGCCCTGCCCCCTTGTCAGGATGACAGCGCTATCATACCTTCATTAGCGGCGAATTTTTGGGCCGAGTCAACGCCGATTTCCGCCCGCCGGCCGCGGATTTTCAGGGCTCGGTCGGAGGGTGTCGGATTCGATCGCAAGGGGCGGGCGAGGGGGTCGTTCCCCCGCCATGACAGGCGGAGCGACGATGGAGGACAAGCGGCCGTTGCGCGAACG
The DNA here is from genome assembly GCA_049509635.1 of Roseiarcus sp. Lineage (GTDB taxonomy): Bacteria > Pseudomonadota > Alphaproteobacteria > Rhizobiales > Beijerinckiaceae > Roseiarcus. The sequence goes on along the minus strand of JBEKZS010000098.1, from coordinate 11,368 downwards.
TCGGCCGGCCGTCACCCTCGCCAAGGTGGCGAGGCTGGCCAATGTCAGCGAGATCACCGTATCGCGAATCATGCGCAACAAGGGCCCGATCGCCGACCACACGCGCGCCAGGGTGATGGAGGCGGTGCGGGCGGTCGGCTATGTGCCCAACCGGGTCGCCGGTTCGCTCGCCTCGGCCGAATCCAACCTGATGGGCGTGGTCATACCCTCGCTGTCGAACATCGTGTTCCCCGAGGTGCTGCGCGGCGTCCATGACGCGCTCGACGAGTCCGGCTTCCAGCCGGTGGTCGGCGTCACCGACTACGATCTGCAATCCGAGGAGAGCCTCGTGCGGGCGCTGCTCGCCTGGAAGCCCGCCGCGATGATCATCGTCGGCTTCGACCATACCGACGCCACCCGCCGCATGCTCGAGGACAGCGGCGTGCGGGTCGCCGAGCTGATGGACATCGACTCCCCCCCGATCGACATTGCGGTCGGCCTGTCGCACCGTCGCGCGGGCTTTGATTCGGGAAACTATCTGATCGAGCGCGGCTACCGCCGGTTCGGCTATGTCGGGCACGACTGGAGTCTCGATCGCCGCGCGCGCCTGCGCTACGACGGGCTCGCCGCCGCGCTCGCGCAGAGCGGCCTGTCGATCGCGGCCGAAGCCCGCGTCGCGGGTCCCAGTTCGACGCTGGCGGGCCGCGCCATGCTCGCCGACCTGCTCGCCCGGTCGCCCGGCATCGACGTCGCGGTGTTCTCCAACGACGACATGGCGGTCGGCGGCGTCTTCCATTGCATCGCGTCCAACATCCGGCTGAAGGACGAACTCGCCGTGTTCGGCTTCAACGGCCTCGAGATCGGCCAATCGCTGCCGACGCCCTTGTCGACGATCCGCTCGAACCGCTATCTGATCGGCCGGATCGGCGTCGAGAAGATCGCCGAAAGTCCTCATCGGGGCGCGAGGCCGCTCGTCATCGACACCGGCTACGAGATCGTCGCCGGGGCCACCGCCTAGATTGCCCGCGCGCCGCCGGGCGGGCGCGGCTCATTTGCTGGAAGCCGAACCATGCTGCTGGGCGCAATCGCCGACGACCTGACCGGGGCGACCGACCTCGCGCTGATGCTGTCGCGCCAGGGCATGCGGACCGTGCAGGCGATCGGGGCGCCGGGCGAGCGCGATTTCGGCGACGCCGAGGCGGTGGTGGTCGCGCTGAAGTCGAGAACCATCCCGGCGGCCGATGCGGTGGCCCAGTCGCTCGAGGCGGCGCGCGGTTTGCGCGCGGCCGGCGCGCGGCAATTGGTCTTCAAATATTGCTCGACGTTCGATTCGACCGATCAGGGCAATATCGGCCCGGTCGCAGAGGCCCTGCTCGATCTCGTCGGCGCCGATCTCACCATCGCCTGTCCGGCGTTCCCGGCCGCCGGCCGCTCGATCTATCTGGGCCATCTGTTCGTCGGCGACGTCCTGCTGTCGGACAGTCCGATGAAGGACCATCCGCTGACGCCGATGCGCGACGCCAATCTCGTGCGCGTTCTCCAGCGGCAGACGCGCGGCAGGGTCGGCCTCGTACCGCTGGCCGTGGTCGAGCGCGGCGTCGCCGCGATCCGGGCGGCGTTCGCGGCCGCGGCGGCGGCGGGCGAGCGGATCGTGATCGTCGATGCGATCCGCGACGAGCACCTGCGCGCCATCGGCGCCGCCTGCGCGGATATGGCGCTGGTCACCGGCGGCTCCGGGGTCGCGATGGGCCTGCCCGACAATTTCCGCGCGGCCGGCAGTCTGGGCGCAGAGCCGCCGGCCGCCAGGCTGGCGGCGCCGCCGGGCCGGTCGGCGATCCTCGCCGGCTCCTGTTCGACCGCGACCCGCGGCCAGATCGGGCGCGCGATCGAGGCCGGGGTTCCCGCTCTGCGTCTCGACGCCCTGGAGATCGCGGCGGGCGCGACGACGGCGCGCGCGGTCGCCGACTGGGCGATCGGCGCCGGCGGCGCCCTTCCCCCGCTGATCTATTCGAGCGCCGACCCCGAGGTCGTGCGCGCGGTTCAGGACCGGCTCGGCGCGGCGCGCGCGGGCGAGCTGGTCGAGACGATGCTCGCCGAGGTCGCGCGCCTCCTGCTCGCCGGCGGCTTCACCCGCTTCATCGTCGCGGGCGGCGAGACGTCGGGCGCGGTCGTCGCCGCGCTCGGGGTTTCGGTTCTCCAGATCGGTCCGGAGATCGACCCCGGCGTCCCCTGGACCCGCAGCGCCGGCGCGCCCGACGTCGCGCTGGCGCTGAAGTCGGGGAATTTCGGCGCGCCGGACTTCTTCCTGAAGGCCTGGACGAGGCTGGATTGATCGCGGGGCGGGCGGGGAAGCGTTCATGAGCGAGGAAACCAAGGCGCGCGAAGCGATCTGCCGGGTCGGGGCCTCGATGTTCCAGCGCGGGCTGACCTTCGGATCGACCGGCAACATCAGCGTCCGCCTGTCCGACGGCGCCTATCTCATGACGCCGACCAACGCCTGCCTGGGCGAGCTCGATCCGGCGAAGCTGACCAGCTACGACCCGCAGGGGCGCCATCGCGCCGGCGACCCCGGCACCAAGGAGGCCTTCCTCCACTTCTGCATGTACGGCCAGCGCCGCGACGCCGGCGCCGTCGTGCATCTGCACGCGACCCATTCGGTGGCGGTCAGCATTCTGGCCGATGTCGACCCCGCGGACGTGCTGCCGCCGCTCACCGCCTATTTCGTCATGCGCGTCGGCCGGCTGCCGCTCGTCCCCTATTTCCCGCCGGGCGAGGCGGCGCTCGCCGAGGCGGTCGGGGCGCTCGCCGGCCGCCATCACGCGGTGCTGCTCGCCAATCATGGTCCGGTGGTCGCGGGAACTTCGCTGGCCAACGCGCAGTTCGCCGCCGAGGAGCTCGAGGAGACGGCGAAGCTGTTCCTCATGCTGCGCGCGACCCCGATCCGGCCGCTGACGCCCGAACAGGCGGACGCCTTGCGGCGACAATACAATCTCTCTTGATCGGCCCGGCGGGGCGGCGCGCTCCGCTCCGATCGACGCCGCAGCCCGCCGCGGCAGCGTTGACAGCGCCGCCCGCGGCGCCGGAGAAAGTTCGGCGCGCCGGCAAACCGGCAGAGCCATCCGGACGAGGGCGCGCGGCCCCAACCGCGCCGAGCGACGAGGAGCCGTCGATGACGACCGCAGACAAACCAGCAGAGACCATCGGATTCATCGGTCTGGGCTTCATGGGCCACGGCATGGCCAAGAACATCGTCGACAAGGGCTATTCCCTGACCGCGATGGGGCGCAGCAAGCGCGCGGCGCTCGACGATCTGGCGGCGCGCGGCGCGGCGATCGTGACGACCGCCGCCGAGGTCGCGGCGCGCTCGACGATCGTATTCCTCTGCGTCACCGGCTCCAGGGACGTCGAATCGATCGTGCGCGGCCCCGAAGGGCTGGCGGCGGGCGCGAAGCCGGGATCGGTGATCGTCGATTGTTCGACGTCCGACCCCAATTCGACCCTCGCGCTCGCCGCCGAACTCGCCCCGCGCGGCGTCGCGTTCGTCGATGCGCCGCTCGGCCGCACGCCGAAGGAGGCCTGGGAAGGCAAGCTCGACACGATGGTCGGGGCGAGCGCGGCGGTGTTCGCGCGGCTCGAGCCGGTGCTCGCGACCTGGGCCGGCAAGATCGTGCACATCGGGGCGGTCGGCGACGGCCACCGCATGAAGCTGCTCAACAACTTCCTGTCGCTGGGCTATGCGGCGCTCTATGCCGAGGCGCTGGCGCTGTCGCAGAAGGTCGGCATCGCGCCGGCCCGGTTCGACAGCGTCATTCGCGGCGGCCGGATGGACTGCGGCTTCTACCAGACCTTCATGCGCTGGACGCTCGAAGGCGACCGCGACGCCCACAAATTCACCATCGCCAATGCGTTCAAGGACCTGCGCTACCTCGAAGCGATGGCCGACGCCGCGGATCTGCCCAACCCGATGGGCAATGCGGCCAGGAACGCCTTTGCGCTCGCCTACGCCGCCGGCGGCGCGCAGGACTATGTGCCGATGCTGGCCACGCATATCGGCCGCATCGGCGGCGTCGATCTGGCGCCCAAGGCCGCCTAGATCATCCGCCCCCGGCAAGCAGGGATCGGGAGACCGCGCGCCGTCCGCCGCCGGAGACGCCGGGAAGCCCGGCGTTGCGAGCGTCGAAGCAAGTACGGCGCGCGGTCGGGAGGCGCGTCGATCCGAGCCTCAGGTCTTGTTGGCCGCCGGCGGGGTCGCTTCGGGATGCAGGTGGTGGTGACGCCAGTGATGGTGATGCCAATGATGCCAATGATGCCAGTGATGATGATGGCGCCAGTGATGATGAACCTCCGGCTTTGGCGTCGGCGGCGCGTCGTCGGCGTGCGCGACGCATGGCGCGGCGACCGCCGCCACGGTCAACGCCGCGGCCAGGATGAGTTTGTTGATCATGACTTCTCCCCATTTGCCGATCTGAATTCGGCCGACCCTTGATCCCACCCCGTGGATGAACGCAGGGTGAATAATACGATTCAGTCTATAGAATGTATCAAATAATCACCCGGGCGACGCGCGGCGTCACGCCGGAGTCCGGCGCGCGAAACCGAATTGGGCGCCGAAATGCGGCGGCCGCAGCCGCGGGCCGCCGCCGAACAACTTTTCCCTCAGCGTGCCGGGCTCATAGGCGGTCTTGTAGCGGCCGCGCCGCTGCAGTTCCGGCACCAGCAGATCGGCGACATCGACGAACGTCTCCGGCCGCACCGCGAAGGCGAGGTTGAATCCATCGACGTCGGTCGCCTCGATCCAGGATTCCAGTTCGTCGGCGACGACGGCGGGCGAGCCGACGATCACCGGGCCGATCCCGCCGATGCAGACATGCTCGGCGACCTCGCGCACCGTCCATCGCCGGCCGGGATCGGCGCGGGTGATGTTCTCGAGCGCCGTGCGGCCCGCCTCGTTTTCCACATGCTGCACGATCGCGTCGGGATCGAGCATCGAAAAATCGATTCCGGTCCAGCCGGACATCAGCGTCAGCGCGCCTTCGAAATCCGCATGGCGCCGGTAGTCGGCGAGCTTCTCGCGCGCCTCCCGATCGGTCGGCGCGACGATCGCCGTCAGCAGCGCGAACACGAGGACGCTGCGCGGGTCGCGGCCCTGCGCGGCCGCCGCCTGGCGAACCGCCGCGACGCGGGGCGCGATGACCGCCTTCGAGGGCCCGGAGATGAACACGCATTCGGCATGACGGCCGGCGAAGCCGCGGCCGGCGGGCGACGTGCCGGCCTGATAGAGCACCGGCGTGCGCTGCGGCGAGGGCTCGCTGAGATGAACCGCGTCGATGCGGAAATGGGCGCCCTGATGCGTCACCTTGCGGACCCGGTCGGGATCGGTGAAGAGTCCGGACGCGCGGTCGGCCTTCACCGCGTCGTCGGCCCAGCTTCCTTCCCACAGCCGATAGACGACTTCCATATAGTCCTCGGCGAGCGCGTAGCGGTCGTCGTGGGCGGTCTGACGCTCGCGCCCGGCGCCCCTGGCGGCGCTGTCGAGATAGCCGGTGACGATGTTCCAGCCGATCCGGCCGTCGGTGAGGTGGTCGAGCGTCGTCATCCGCCGGGCAAAGCCGTAGGGCGGCTCATAGGACAGGTTCACCGTCACGCCGAAGCCGAGGTGGCGGGTCGCCGCCGCCATCGCGGGCACGAGCAGCAGCGGGTCGTTGACCGGGACCTGCGCGCCATGGGCGAGCGCGGCCCGCGCGTCGCCGCCGTAGACGTCGTAGACGCCGAGCACATCGGCGAGAAACAGGCCGTCGAACAGGCCGCGCTCGAGGATCCGAGCGAGCTCGATCCAGTAGCCGAGCCGCTTGTACTCGCGCGAGCGGTCGCGCGGATGGCGCCACAGGCCCGGCGACTGATGGGCGGGGCAGTTCATCTCGAAGGCGTTGAGGCGGATCTGGCGGCCCATGATCTATTCGGCCGCCGTCCGGGCGGCGCCGTCGGCCGGGGCGAGGTCGCGATGGCGGGCGCCGGGATGCGACGCCGGCAGCCGCGGTCCGGCGCCGAACAGCTTTTCGCGCAGCGTGCCCGGCGCATAGTCCGTCTTGTAGACGCCGCGCTTCTGGAGCTCGGGGACGAGGTGGTCGACGATGTCGGCGAAGGTCTCGTGGGTCACCGCATAGGCGAGGTTGAAACCGTCGACGTCGGTGTCGCGCACCCATTCCTCGAGGAGGTCGGCGACCGTCTGCGGCCCGCCGACGAACACCGGTCCGAGCCCGCCGATCCCGATCCATTCGCCGAGCTCGCGCACCGTCCACACCTTGTCGGGATCCGCGCTCGAAAAGGCGTCGACCGAGGATTGCACCGCATTGGTCTTGATGTGGCGCAACGGCTCGTCGAGCCGATAGGCGCCGAAGTCGATCCCCATCCAGCCCGAGCCCAGCGCGAGCGCGCCGTCGAGATCGATATAGCGCCGGTAATCGTCGAGCTTCGCCTTCGCTTTGGCGTCGGTCGCGTCGACGACGACCGTCTGCAGATTGAAGATGAGCACGCCGCCGGGATCGCGGCCGGCGGCGGCGACGCTGCGGCGGATCGCCGCCACCGTCTTGGTCAGGACGGTCTTTGACGGGGTCGCCACGAACACGCATTCGGCGTGCTCGCCGGCGAAGCGCTGGCCGCGGCTCGAAGCGCCCGCCTGATAGAGCACCGGCGTGCGCTGGGGCGAGGGCTCGCACAGATGGACGCCAGGAACCCTGTAGTGGCGCCCCTCGTGGGCGATCGGGCGCACCTTGGCCGGATCGGTGAAAATCCGCCGGTCGCGGTCGCGCAGCACGGCGTCGTCGGCCCAGCTTCCCTCCCACAGCTTGTAGCACACCTCCAGATATTCGTCGGCGACGTCGTAGCGGTCGTCGTGGCCGGTCTGGCCGGCAAGGCCGATGTTGCGGGCGCCGCTGTCGAGATAGGAGGTCACGATGTTCCAGCCGGCGCGGCCCTTGGTGAGGTGGTCGAGGGTCGAGAGCCGGCGGGCGAAAGTATAGGGATGCTCGAACGACAGCGAGGCGGTGAGCCCGAAGCCGAGATGTTTCGTCACCATCGCCATCGCGGGCACGAGCTGGAGCGGATCGTTGACCGGGATCTGCGCGCCATTGCGCAGCGCCGCGTCGAGATTGCCGCGATAGACGTCGTAGACGCCGAGCACGTCGGCGATGAACAGCCCGTCGAAACGGCCGCGCTCGAGCAGTTGGGCGAGTTCGGCCCAGTATTCGAGATCCTTGTACTGCCAGGAGCGATCGCGCGGATGCGCCCACAGGCCGGGCGACTGGTGCCCGACGCAATTCATGTCGAAGGCGTTGAACCGGATCTCGCGCGCCATCGCCGTCAGATCGCGCCGTGCCGCGGCGGGTCGACGCCGTTCAGCCAGTAGTTGCCGATCGCATTGTACTTCCAGCGCACGGGATCGTGGACGGTGTGGGTGCGCGCGTTGCGCCAGTAGCGGTCGAGGCCGAATTCGGCGAGCGTCGCGCGCGACCCGGCGAGTTCGATCAGCTTGCTGGCGACATGCAGCGAGGCCTCGGTCGAAGCCGCCTTGGCTTCGGCGACCGCGACCGACGCGGCGGCGACCGACTCGGCGGTCGGATCGGCGGCGGCGGCGTCGACGAACCGGCCGGCGCGTTCGAGCAGGGCGTCCGACGCGGCGACCCTCAGCGCCATCTCGCCGACCTGCGCGATCGTGTAGGGATCGTCACGGGCGTGGTCGACGCCGGCGTCCTTCCAGGGCCGCGCCCGGCTTCTGACGAAGCCGATCGTCTCGGCGAGCGCGGCGCGCGCGATGCCCGCTTCGACCGCGGCGTGCATGATCTGGGCGAGCGGGCCCATCGAAGTCGGCCGTTCGAACACGGCGCGCAGCGACAGGGTCGCGAAGGAGTCGACCGCGACGTCCTCGAACAGCGTGGTTCCCGAACCCGTCACCCGCTGGCCGAAGCCGGCCCAGTCGTCGACGACCGTGACGCCCTTGGCGTCTTTCGGCACGAAGGCGATGGTCGAGACATTGGCGTCGTCGTTGCCGACCACCGCGATCCAGTCGGCGAACAGCACGCCGGTCGAATAGAATTTCCGGCCGTTGATCTTCAGGCCCGCGCCGTCGCGCGCGATCCGCGTGCCGTGATCCTGCGCGGTCTTGGTGCCGAGTTCGGAAAGCGCATTGCCGATCCGTTCGCCCGCCAGAATGCGGGCGTAGAAAAAGCGCTTCTGTTCCTCCGTGCCCTGCAGCCGCAAGGCTTCGAGCATGAAGAAATGGTTCTGCGGGATCTGGCCGATCGAGCCGTCGGCGGCCGACAGGATCGCGACGACCTCGGCGAGCGCGCCGGCGCCGACCGCCGCGCCGCCGTAGGTTTGCGGCACGGTGATCGCGAGCAGGCCGGCGTCGGACAGCAGGTCGAGCTCGAGGTAGGGCAGCCGGCGCTCGCGGTCGCGGGCGACGGAATCGGCGGCGATCTCGTCGGCGAGCCGCCGGGCGACCGCGATCGCCTCCGCCTCGTCGCGGATCACCCGCGCGTGGCGGCGACGCAGCGGCGGACCCTCGAATTCGACCAGAGGTTCGCGCGCGAGCGCAGACGAGTTCACCGACATGGCAGGCATCCTGTTTCGAACATGAGGGACAGCGGCCGGACGTTCAGCTCCAGGCGTGGCGCGGCGGATTGACGCCGTTGAGGGCGTGGTTGCCGACGTGGAAATATTTCCAGCGCACGGGATCGTGCAGCGTATGGGTGCGCGCGTTGCGCCAGTGGCGGTCGAGGTTGAACTCGGCGAGCGTCGAGCGCGTGCCGGCGAGTTCGTGCAGCTTGTTGGCGGCGAGGATCGCGATTTCGGTGGTGAGGATCTTCGCCTTGGCGACCGCGACCGCGACCGCGCCGACGCTTTCGTCGGTCGGGTCGTCGAGGATCGAATCGATCGCGCGGCCCGCCTTCTCGAGCAGGGCCTCGGCCGCGTGCAGCCTGATCTCGAGCTCGCCGATCTGCGCGATGGTGAAGACGTCGTCCGATCCGCGCTCCTGGCCGCTGTCGATCCACGGGCGCGTGTATCGGCGCACGAAGGCGATGGTGTCGTCGATCGCGCCGCGGGCAATGCCGGCGTCGACCGCGGCCTGGATGATCTGCGACACCGCGCCGTTCGACGACGGCTTCTCGCCGCCGAGATAGGCGGGGATGACGCCCTCCGGCCCGACCCGCACATGATCGAGGAAGACGTTGCCGCTGGCGGTGGTGCGCTGGCCGAAGCTCGACCAATTGTCGACGATCGCGAGGCCCGGCGCGTCGCGCGGCACGATCGCGAGCCGCACCTTGCCGTCGGGCGCGACCGCGCCGATGTGGATGAAATGGGCGAACAGCGCGCCCGTCGCATAGAATTTCTCGCCGGTCACGACATAGCCGTCGCCGTCGGGCGTCAGCGTCGTCTCGAAGGCGCCGACATGCCTGCTCTTCGCCTCGGAGAAGGCGTTGCCGAGCCGATAGCCCTTCAGCACGCGGCCGAACCAGAGCTTCTTCTGATCCTCCGAGGCGGTGACCCGAATCGCGTCGAGCGCGGCGAGGTGGTTCTGCGGGATCTGGCCGATCGAGGGATCGGCGGCCGAGATCAGCGCGATCGCTTCGGCGAGCGTGGCGAACGAGACGCCGGCGCCGCCGTAGGCCTTGGGCACGGTGACGCCCCACAGCCCGCTGCCGGAGAACCGATCGAGTTCGGCGGCCGGCAGGATGCGCTCGCGATCGCGCCTGGCCGCGCCGACGGCGAATTCGGCGGCGAGCGCCCGGGCGATCTCGATCGCTTCGGCGTCGGAACGGATCACATGGGCGTCCGGGTCGCGATCGAAGGCCGGCGGATCGGCGGGCAATTCCGGCGTGGCGACATTGACGGTCATATGAGGCTCCGGATGGCGGAGGGTTGCTTTGCGGCGATCATACCGACTCACATAATTATGTCTATCAAATTAGTTGACTGATGTTTCGAGACATGATTGTCTCCCGTCCGTCGCCGCGAACCGGCGGCGATCATGGACGGGACGAGGGGCATGTCGGCAGTCACAGACGCGCGCAAGACCGTGGGCGCGGCCCCCGAGTCGCTGCCGGTGCTCGATTTCCGCGGTTTCGACGCCGCCGCCGCGCCGCGCGCGGCGTTTCTCGGCGAGCTGAGGGCCGCTGCGCGCGGGCCCGGCTTCTTCTACCTCGTCGGCCATGGCGTCGACGGGGCGCTGATCGACGCGGTAATGTCGTTGTCGCGCCGCTTCTTCGGGCTGCCGGAGCAGGACAAGCTCGCGATCGAGATGGTCAATTCGCCGCATTTTCGCGGCTACAATCGCGCCGGCTACGAACATACGCGCGGCAGGCCGGACTGGCGCGAACAGGTCGACATCGGCCCGGAGAAGCCTGCAAATCCCGTCGACCCCGCCGCGCCGCCGTGGTCGCGGCTGCAGGGACCCAACCAGTGGCCGCCCGCGCTGCCCGAGCTGAAGCCGGTCCTGCTGCGCTACCAGAGCGAGGTCACGGCGCTCGGCGTCCGGGTGCTGCGCGCTTTCGCGGCGGCGCTCGAGCAGCCCGAGGACGCATTCGCGCCGATCCATACGCCCGAGCCGAACCCGCTGATCAAGATCATCCGCTATCCCGGCCGGGCGCCCGGCGAGGGCGACCAGGGCGTCGGCGCGCACAAGGATTCCGGCTTCCTCACCTTGCTGCTGCAGGACCGGCAGGCTGGGCTGCAGGTCGAAGGCGAGCGCGGATGGATCGAGGCGCCGCCGCTCGCCGGCAGTTTCGTCGTCAATATCGGCGAGATCCTCGAGCTCGCCTCGAACGGCTATCTGCGCGCCAACGTCCATCGCGTGGTTTCGCCGCCGTCAGGCGTCGATCGGCTGTCGGTCGCGTTCTTCCTCGGCGCCAGCCATGACGCGCGCGTGCCGGTTCTGGCGCTGCCGCCCGCGCTCGCCGCCGAGGCGCGCGGCCTGACCCAGGACCCGGACAACCCGCTGTTTCGCGAGGCGGGGCGCAACTACCTCAAATCCCGCCTGCGCTCGCACCCGGATGTGGCGCGCCGCCATCACGCCGATCTCCTCGATCCCGTCGAGCAGAGCCCGGCCCACGCCTCCGCCTATTGACGTCGAGCGCAGGGGAGACTTCGGACATGGCGACGCAATCGGCTGGCAGCGAGACCCTCGCCCGTCACGGCGGCGCCGGCGCGCCCGCGGCGCCGATTCGCTCGACGACCCGGGGCCGGCTTTTCGCCCCGCCGCGTGCGCCTGTCGGTCGACCTCGAACACACCGAAGACATTCGCGCCGACCAGCCGGCGCGCACGGCCGCCTGACCGGCGGCCGATCCATGGCTGTGCAGACCTGAAAACACGAAGGAACCCAAGTCCATGAGC
>JBEKZS010000097.1:0-23513 GCA_049509635.1 Roseiarcus sp. | reverse complement strand
ACCTCGCGCGCGATCAGGCCGACCTCGGAGCGCCTGCGCGAATCGATCTTCGACATACTCGCGCATCGCTTCGGCGACATCCTCGACGGCGCCCGCGCGATCGACCTGTTCGCCGGCTCCGGCGCGCTCGGCTGCGAGGCCCTGTCGCGCGGCGCCGCCTTCGTCCTGTTCGTCGACGACGGCGCCGAGGCGCGCGCCCTGCTGCGCGCCAATGTCGAGGCGCTCGGCCTCGGCGGCGTCACCCGCGTCTGGCGCGCCGACGCCACGCGGCTCGGCCCGGCGCCGAGCGGCGCGCCGTTCACGCTCGCCTTCCTCGACCCGCCCTACGGCAGGGGTCTGGCGGGGCCTGCGCTCGCCGCGCTCGCCGGCGGCGGCTGGCTCGCCGAGGGCGCGCTATGCGTGATCGAAGAAGACGCCAAGGCCGAGATCGATGCGTCGGAGGCTTTCGCGCTCCTCGACCAACGGATCTATGGCGATACGAGGATCATTTTCCTGCGGCGCGAGGCGGCCAGTGCGCGCCTCGACCGCTGAACTCATCGCCTCGGCAGGCCGCATCCGGCGTCGAGGCGCAGCGCTGGTCGATGAACGCGCGCAGCGCCTCGTCCGCGGCCGGATCGGCCGGCGGCCGCCTCCGCCCGCTTGGCGCGGCGCGCGCGCCATGCCAGTCTCGGGAGCGGCATCCTGGAGAGGAACATGGTCACTGGCGCGATCATCGTCACCGGCGGCGGGCGCGGCATCGGCGCGGCCACCAGCCTCAAGCTCGCCCAGGCCGGCTACTCCGTCGCGGTCAACTACGCCTCCGACGAAGCCGCCGCCCGCGCGACGGTCGCGGCGATCGAAGCGCGCGGGGGGCGCGCCCGCGCGTTCGGCGCCGACGTCGCCGACGCGGCCGCGGTCGAGCGGATGTTCGACGACGCCGAGCGCGCGCTCGGGCCGCTCGTCGGCCTCGTCAACAATGCGGGCATGATCGGGCGGGCGGCGCGCATCGACGAGCAGGAGTCCGGCGAACTCGCACGCCTGTTCGCGGTCAACGTGATCGGGACGATGCTCTGCGCCAAGGAGGCGGTCCGCCGGCTTTCGACCAGCCACGGCGGCAAGGGCGGTTCGATCGTCAACATCTCCTCGGTCGCCGCGCGGCTCGGCGGCCTCGCCGGCAACGTGCCCTATGCGGCGACCAAGGGGGCGATCGAGACTTTCACCCGGGGACTCGCCATCGAAGTCGCGCGCGAGGGCGTCCGGGTCAACGCGGTCGCGCCGGGCATGACCGCGACCGACATGGCGAGCGGGGAAATGCGCGCGGCCGCCTTGCCCGGCATTCCGCTCGGCCGGGTCGGCGCGGCCGAAGACATCGCCGAAGGCGTCGTCTGGCTGATGTCGCCCGCCGCGGCCTATGCGACCGGAACCGTGCTGACGATTTCGGGCGGACGGTGAACCGTATCGCCTCGGCCTCGGCGAGCCGTGTCCCGATCTGGCGGTGCGATTGGGCTTTGGCGCCGCGCCGCGCATCGGCGAAGTCTTGCCTCCGACCGCGGACGCTGGCCGGGCGCAAGGCTGACGGCGCTTGGCGGCGCGGCGCCTGCGTGGCAGTCTCGGATAGTGTCGCGCGCCCAACGCCTCCTCGAGCTCCTCCAGCTCCTGCGCCGCCATCGCCGCCCGGTCACGGGCGCGGCGATTGCGCGCGAACTCGGCGTCAGCCTGCGCACGCTCTATCGCGACATCGCCTCCCTGCAGGCGCAGGGCGCCGACATCGCGGGCGCGGCGGGGCTCGGTTATGTGCTGCGGCCGGGTTTCACGCTGCCGCCGCTGATGTTCACCGGCGAAGAGATCGAGGCGCTGGCGCTGGGGTCGCGCTGGGTCGCCGCCCGGACCGATAGCCCCATGGCGGGCGCCGCGCGCGACGCGCTCGCCAAGATCGCCGCCGTCCTGCCGCGGGAGCTCGGCGATCTCCTCGATTCCTCGGCCCTGCTGATCGGACCGGGCGAGGCGATCACGGCGGGCGAGGCCGGACTGCCGACCATTCGGCAGGCGATTCGCGCCGAGCGCAAGCTCGAAATCGCCTATGCCGACAGCGCCGGCGCCCAGACGCGGCGCATTGTCTGGCCCTTCGCGCTCGCCTTCTTCGATCGCGCGCGCGTCGTCGTCGCCTGGTGCGAGACGCGCGCCGCGTTCCGGCACTTCCGGGCCGACCGGATCGGCGAGCTCACGCCGATCGCGGAGCGCTATCCGCGCCGCCGGCTGGCGCTGATCCGGGAGTGGCGCGATGCGGAGGGAATCGGCGAAGGCTGAGGGCTGCTGACGGATTCTGACGCGCCGCCGCGGTATCGATGGGGCGGTCCAACAGGAGCCCGCCATGACCGACATCAACTTCATCCTTCTCCACGTCGACAGCCCGAAGCGGAGCGAGGCGCTCTACGCCAATCTTCTGGGCCGCCCCGCCGTCGAATCCTCGCCGACCTTCGCGATGTTCGCGATGTCGTCGGGCCTCATGCTCGGACTCTGGGGCCGCGCGGGCGTCGAGCCGCCGCCCGACGCGCCGGGTGGCGGTGAGGTCGCTTTCGCGGTCGAAGACGACGGCGGGGTCGACGCGCGTTGCGCCGAATGGCGGGCGCGCGGCCTCGACATCATCCAGGAGCCGACCAACATGGAATTCGGGCGCACCTTCGTCGCGCGCGATCCCGACGGCCATCGGTTGCGCGTGTTCTGCCCTGCGCGCGCCTGAACGCGCGCGGGACCGCCCCGACGCGCAATTCCACCGCGGCGACGGAACCGCTTGCGAGCCCGCGGGTTCAAGCGCGGCGAACGCGGCGAGCTGCGCGGCGAACCCGGCGCGGGAGGGTGTGTTTCATGCAGGGAAGGGCGAAGCACTGGCTCTGCGACCGAGGCGAGGCGTCGCGGAGCGGGCCGGCCTATCTGCGCCCAAACAGCCTTTCGATGTCGCCGAGCTTCAGTTCGACATATGTAGGCCTGCCGTGGTTGCATTGCCCGGCGCCCGGGGTGCGCTCCATCTCGCGCAGGAGCGCGTTCATCTCCTCCGGCTTCAGCTTGCGCCCCGAACGCACGGAATGATGGCAGGCGATTGTCGCGAGCCGATGATCGAGCCCTCTTTCGAGCGACATGGCGCCGTCCTCGGCCGCCAGGTCGTCCGCTACATCGCGCAGCAGCGCGCTCATGTCGGCGCCCGCGATCAGCGCGGGAACCTCGCGCAGGAGGACCGCGCTGGGGCCGAAGCCTTCGACGACGAGGCCGAGCGCCTCGAGCGCAACGGCGTGTTCGACGAGCCGCGCGGCGGCGTCGGGATCGAGGTCGACGACGATCGGCGACAGCAGGATCTGGCGCTCGATTCCGTTTAGGGCGCGCTGGCGTTTCAGGCGCTCGTAGACGATACGCTCGTGCGCGGCGTGCTGGTCGACGATGACGATGCCATCGCCGGTCTGGGCGATGACGTAGAGTTCGTGGAGTTGGGCGCGCGCCGCGCCCAGCGGCGCCGCCAGATCGGCTTCGGCAGCCGCGGCGAGATCGGCCGCCGCGTTTGCGGCCGGGGCGAAATCCGCGAAGCCCTGCTGCGCCGGTTCGGCGAAGCCGGCCGGCGCCGCGGGCGATGCGCGCCAGTCCCAGAGGCCGGTAGGCCGGTCGAGGCCGCGGGCGAACGTGGACTCGCGCAACGCGGCGATCGCCCCGCCGCCGCCCGTCGTCGCGGCGCGATGCAGCGCGGCTTCGAGCGCCTGCTTGACGGCGCCGACGATCAGGCCGCGCACGAGCCCGCCGTCGCGGAATCGCACCTCCGCCTTGGCGGGGTGGACGTTGACGTCGACGTCGCGCGGCGCGCAATCGATGAACAGCGCGACGACCGCATGGCGATCGCGCGGGAGATAGTCGAGGTAGGGGGCGCGCAACGCGCCGGCGAGCTGCTTGTCGCGCACCGAGCGGCCGTTGACGTAAAAATATTGCGCGAGCGCATTGCTGCGGCTGAAGGTCGGCAGGCCGATGAAGCCGGTCAGGCGCACGCCCTCGCGCTCCGCGTCTAGCGTCAGGCAATTGGCGGCGAAATCGGAACCCAGCGCCTGGCGCGCGCGCTCGAGCCGACCCGCCTCGCCGGTTCCGCAGGCCGGCCAGTCGAAGCTCGCGCTGAGTTCACTGGCAAAACCGAAGCGCGCCAGCGGATTGGCGAGGGCGAGGCGGCGCACGACCTCGCCGGCCGCCTGCGACTCGGCGCGGTCGCTCCTGAGGAACTTGAGCCGCGCCGGCGTCGCGGCGAACAGGTCGCGCGCCTCGACGCGCGTGCCGGATGGCTGCGCGCACGGCTGGACCGGGCCCTTTACGCCATCTTCGACGATCAGCATCGCCGCTGCGTCGGCGCCGCGTGCGCGCGAGCGGATATCGAGGCGCGAGACGGACGCGATCGACGGCAGCGCCTCGCCGCGAAAGCCGAGCGTCGCGATGGCGGCGAGGTCGCCGTCGGGGATTTTCGAGGTCGCGTGCCGTTCGACGCAGAGTTCGAGATCGCGCGCGGTCATGCCGGCGCCGTCGTCGACGACCCGGATGAGGCGCCGTCCGCCCGCCTCGACCGTCACGTCGATCCGCGCGGCCCCCGCGTCGAGCGCATTCTCCACGAGCTCCTTGACCGCCGCCGCCGGCCGCTCGATCACCTCGCCGGCGGCGATGCGATCGATCAGCAGGGGGTCGAGGCGTCTGATCGGCATTTGACACTCGGCTCGGGAACGCTTCGGTGCATTCAATCAGATTCGCGCGCGCGCCGGCGAAAAATAATCCTGGCGCCCCGATCGCCCGCGTTGAAACGCTTGGCGACCCGAGGCATCCGCGGAACGCGCCCGGCGGGAGAGCCGGGCGCGTCGGTCATTTACGTCTATCGAACGAGCGGTTCAGGGCTTGTGGCCGGCATGTCCGCCATGGCCGCCATGGCTGGCTCCTCCGGCGTGGCCTGCCCCCATGTGCATGCCGCCAGCGCGCGCGGCTCCGACGTGCATGCCCCCGCCATGGGTAATCGGGCCGCGCATCCCGCCGCCGTGCCGCCCCCCGCCGCCGCCGCGCCAGCCATGCCAGCCCTCCGGGCCGCCCCAGCCGAAACCGCGGCGCCAAGAGTAGCCGCACCAGTACCAACCCGGGCCCTGCCAACCGTCCGGATACCAGCAGTAGCCGTGGCCGCCGAAGAAGAACTGGACGGTCTCGATTTGCGAACTGTTCGCGAGCGCGGCGCGCGCTCCCAATACGCCGTCGCCGATCGCCGCTTGCGCGCCGGTCGCCGCGGCGAGCGCCGCAGCGGCCGCGAGGGCGACCGTTCGAACGAATTTGGTTGACATGACGTTGGTCCTTTCGATCTGGGGGGCCACGACGGCCTACCCCGCGACCGAACGCCAACGGTCCGTTTTCCGTTGCCTGCGCCGCGGCAGAATCAGTGATGGCGCGGGCCGCCGTGGAATCCGCCCCCGCCGCCATGCCAGCCGGGTCGGCCGCCGCGCCAGCCATGCCAGCCGTAGCCGCCGCCCCAGCCATAGCCGTTGTTCCAGGCATAGCCGCACCAGTACCAACCCGGACCGTGCCAACCGGACGGATACCAGCAATAGTTCTGGCCGCCGAAGAGGAACTGCGCCTGCTCGATCGGCGCGGCGCCGGCGAGCGCATCGCCCGCCGCCAGAGCTCCATCGCGGATCGCGGGCTGCGCGGCGCCTGCCGCGCCGATCGCAAGCGCCGCGCCGAGCCCGAGCGTTCGTGAGAATCCGTGCATCATGACCGTACTCCCTTTGGCGCGGCTGGCGCCGATCGGGCGGTTCCCGCCGACAAGCATTCAGGCGACGGCGGCCCGACGGCCTTCACCTGCGTCAAGCCCGGACGGCGGTCAAGCCTCCCCGAGGCCGCCCTTGTCGCGAAGGAACGCGATCGTCGCTTCGACCCCCTCGCCCGTCTTCATGTTGGCGAAGACGAACGGCCGCTCCTTGCGCATGAGTCTGGCGTCCCGCGCCATTACGTCGAGCGAGGCGCCGACATAGGGCGCGAGGTCGATCTTGTTGATGACGAGCAGGTCCGAGCGGGTGACGCCGGGGCCGCCTTTGCGCGGGATCTTCTCGCCGCCCGCGACGTCGATGACGTAGATCGTTCGATTGCGGCAAGATTGATCGAGGCGTCTTCGCGGATCGCGGTATGCGGGCAGCCGCCGGTCTCCACCCCCATTATGCGCTCGGGCGCGAGCGCGCCCGCTTCCACCAGCAGCCGCGCATCCTCCTTGGTGTAGATGTCGTTGGTGATCGCGGCGATCTCGAAGCTGGCGCGAAGGCGCTTGCACAATTGCTCCATCAGGGCCGTCTTGCCCGAGCCTACGGGTCCGCCGACGCCGACACGCAGCGGTTGCTTGGGGCTCGTCATGAACGGAACAACCTCGAATATTGGGTTTCATGCCGCATTGCGGCGATGTCGGAGCGGAACGCGCAGCCGCCGAGATCGTCGACCGCGGCGCCGGCCGTCTCGCGGGCGAGGCGGCGCACGGCGGGGAGGGTCGCGGCGAGCACCTTCTGGCCGTCGGTTTGGCCGATCGCGCCGAGGCGCACGGCGGCCGAGACCATGTTGGCGAACAGGGCGAGCGCGAACGCCTGCAGGGCGATCTCGAGATCGAGCCCATGGCCGGCGGTCGCGACCGCGACGGCGACGGGAAAGGCGACGGGGTCGCCGCCGCCCGGCGGCAGGCGGGCGAGCGAGGGACAGTCCCAGGCTGCGCGCATCGTGCCGACGAAGGCGGTTCCCTGTGCGCAGGTTTCCAACCGCCGTTCCGCCGAGCCCGCTAGCGCGACCGCCAGGAGGTTCAACGCGCGCAGATCCGCCCAGTCGGCCGACCGCGTCGCGCGAAAGGCGCACGCGAACAGCACACAATCGGATCGCGGCGCGCCGAAATCGACGAGATCGGCGAGCCACTCCCCCAAGGTCGCGGCGTCGACGATCTCGCCGGCCTCGACCGCCCATTCGAGCCCGTGCGAATAGGCGAACGAGCCGACGGGGAAGGCCGGCGACAGCCATAGCAGCAGCGGCAGCTCCGCGAGGAATGCGGAACCGGCGCCGCCCGGCTCAGCGCTTCGCGTGTCCATCGGCCTCGTCGGTGTGATCGTGGGCTTGGTCGTGGCCATCGTGATCGTGCGCGCAGGCCGGGCCATGGACGTGAGGCGCACCGACGCTCGCATGGTCGCCATGTCGGTGGCGCCCATCGCCGTGGTGGGGATGATCATGCGCGGCGTGGCCGGTATCGGTGGGGTCGCGCCCGCGCACCGGCGTCGCCGAGACATAGGCGCCGCCCTCCGGATTGAACGGCGCCTCGACGGCGACGACGCGCGCGCCGAGGCGCCTCGCCATGTCCTCGATGACGTGGTCGCGGCGGATGCGCAGGCACCCGGCCAGCAGTTCGGTCGGCAGATGGCGATTGCCGAGGTGCCAGGCGACGCGGACCAGAGCGGCGACGTCGGCGCCGCGGATCTCGCAGAGCGCCTCCGGGGCGGCGACCACTTCGACGATACGACCGTCCTCCAGCGTGAGTCCGTCGCCGGCGCGCAACATCACCGCCTCCGGTAGGTCGAGCAGGAAAGCCAGGCCGCGCACGCCCGTCATCGCAATGCGGCGCCGATACCGCTCGTCATAATCCAGCACGACCGAGTCGGCGGGTTCGCCAGACCAGGCGCCGGCAGGATGAACGGAGTGGGCATGGATCATGGGCGCGTTCTCCGGCAGGCGCCGGAGCGCCCGCTCACCCATACCCTTGTTGCCGACTTCAGGAAAGTCTCGCGCGGGTCGTGCGCGCCTCGCCAAGCCGCCGCCGGATCAACGCCCGTGTGTCACCATGAGTTGGACGAGCCCGAAGGCCACGACGATCCCGACAAGGCTGCACATCAGGATGATCAGCACGCGACCTCCCCGCGGTCCCTGGCGCGCGGTGTCGGCGGTCGCGACTTGAGGCGGCCCGCCCTCTCGATAATGCGGCGGAGGACGGATGTCGTCGCCTTCCACGATGTTGGCCATCGCCGGGCTCCTACCTGTTCAAGAGACGGCGAGCCAATGATCGGGGCGCGAAATCGTTCCCGGCCCGCGCCGGGCGGGATCTTCTCTGAAGGCGCCAGCCGGCCTGTAAGCCGGGTTCTGTATGGCCCGGGGCCGTGAGGCCCCGCGCGTGACGGCCATTCCTCTGGGGCGCCCGTCGCCGGGCGTCTCTAGCAACCAACCCGAGCGACGAGCCCGGGGACGGGCCTGAAGCGCTCTCACGCCTCCTGTCGCTCCTATTCGGTCTTGCTCCCGGCGGGGCTTGCCATGCCGCCGGCGTTGCCGCCCGCGCGGTGCGCTCTTACCGCACCCTTTCACCCTTGCCGGCCGACGCCCTTTCGAGCCGCGTCCGGCGGTCTGCTCTCTGTGGCGCTTTCCCTGGGGTCGCCCCCGCCGGACGTTATCCGGCGCCGTGTCTCCGTGGAGCCCGGACTTTCCTCCGCTCGAACGAGCGACGGCCGTCCGGCCGACTGGCGAACGACGCAATAGGGGGACGCGGCGGCGCGGTCAAGGTCGGCGCGGCCGGCAATCGGATTCACGGGGCGCGTTGCGCGCCCCGTGAACGGCGCGCCGCGTCGATGCGGCGTCCGCAGGTCGGCGCCCGGGCCGGCCGGCCGCGGGCGCGAGCATCCGGCGCGGCCGAGGCGTCAGCTCTTGGTCGCGTTCCACTGGCCCTCGTACTTGAACTCGGGCGCGGCGGTCAGTTCGTCCTTGGTGGCGTTCATGTTGGCGTGCCACTTCTTGTCTGCCATGTCGTATTTGACCTTCACCGAGTCGGTGTCGACCACCACATAGCGCGATCCCATGCCGAGAAAGCCGCCGACCGACAGGACATAGCCCTTGACCGCCTTCGAGCTGTCGAACGCGATGTCCTTGATCGTGCCAATGTCGTTGTTGGCGGTGTCGAAGACGTCGACGCCGACGACGTTGGAACTCAGCATGTCGGAGGGTTGCAGCGAAACGAATTTTGGCGAGGTCATCTCAGCGATGGCCGCGCCCGAGAGCGCCGTCAGTCCGGCGATTGCGATCAATGTCCTGCGCATCTGAATCTCCTACCGATCCGGGATGGATCGCTGGCCCCGAAACGCGAGTTGCGCGGAAACGATCCCGCGGGCGTCCAGGAAAAACGACCGCGCCCGCACAGCCGGGAGCTGGCGGGCCGGGAGCGCCAGCCGCCGATTTAGGGCGCGGGCTCGGCACCAAGGGACGAGCGAGCGGCTCGAAGCGCGCTCGGCGCCAGAAAGTCTCCGGCATCCGGCGCGTGACTGGCCAATCAACGGCGCCATTCAGTCCATGCACGGCAGTGCCGCTGATCTTGGTCAGGTCGACTTAGAGGAGATCGGCGCCGATCGCGGTTGCGGGATGGATGCCGAACAGCGGCGCCAGGACCGGCGTCATCAGCGAACCGCCGCCGACGCCGGGAAAGCCGACGAGGCCGCCGAGCGCGAGCCCGGACAGCGAATAGAGCGGGTCGAGGCCATGAAGAAATTCGTGCCCCGCCCACCGTCCTGCAACCCGAACTCGATCATTCCGCAGCGATTGCGAAGGCCCCGGCGGCGCCCAGAGCCCGGTCGAGATCGGCCAGAATGTCGTCGATATGCTCGATCCCGACCGACAGCCTTACGTAGCCGTCCGACACGCCCGTCTTGAGCTGGTCCTCGGCGGAGAGCTGGGAATGCGTCGTCGAGGCCGGGTGGATCGCAAGGCTCCGCGCGTCGCCGATGTTGGCGACATGATAGAACAATTGCAGGCTGTCGATGAACCGCCGCCCCGCCTCGCGCCCCTCGGCGAGTTCGAAGCCGACCAGCCCGCCATAATTGCCGCCGAGATATTTGTCCGCGCGCTGGCGCGCCGCCCCCGTCTGCAGCGAGGGGTGGATGACATTGGCTACCTCAGGACGCTTGGCGAGCCATGCGGCCACGACGCTGGCGTTTGCGACATGGCGCTCGATGCGCAGGGCGAGGGTCTCGATCCCCTGTAGCGTGAGGAAGGCGTTGAAGGGGGAAATCGCCGAGCCGAGATCGCGCAGCAGGATGACGCGCGCGCGAATGATGTAGGCGACCGGACCGAGCGGCTTCACCGCGTCGACCCAGACCGCGCCATGATAGCTCGGATCAGGGGTATTGAGCGCGGGCTGGCGCTCGGGGAATTTCTCCCAGTCGAAATTGCCGCCGTCGACGATGAGCCCGCCGATTGAATTGCCGTGGCCGCCGAGATATTTCGTCGAGGAATAGACGACGATCGCTGCGCCGTGGTCGAGCGGACGCGCGATCAGCGGCGCCGCGGTGTTGTCGACGATGAGGGGGATGCCGAGAGGGCGACCTATCGCCGCCACTTCGGCGATCGGGAATACGATAAGCTTGGGGTTGGGCAAGGTTTCGGCGTAGTAGGCGCGCGTGCGCTCGTCGGTCGCCCGGCGGAAATTCTCGGGGTCGGCCGGATCCACGAAGCGCACCTCGACGCCCTGATCCTTCAAGGTGTTGGCGAACAGGTTCCAGGTGCCCCCGTAGAGATCGGTCGAGGAGACGATGTTGTCGCCGGCGCGCGCGAGATTCTGAATCGCGAAGGCGGAGGCAGCCTGGCCGGAGGCGACCGCGAGCGCAGCGACGCCGCCTTCGAGCGCGGCGACCCGCTTTTCCAGGACGTCGTTGGTCGGATTTCCGATCCGCGTGTAGATGTTGCCGAGTTCCTTCAGCGCAAACAGATTGGCCGCGTGTTCGGCGCTGTTGAACTGGTAGGAGGTCGTCTGATAGATCGGCACCGCGACCGCGCCGGTCGCCGGATCGGCGCGCCAGCCCGCGTGCAGCACGAGGGTTTCAGGCTTTTGTTGTTGGACTGACATCGGCGGGAATCTCCGGGTTCGAGCGAAAGGGGCTGGGAGGACGGCGCCGGGATCGGACTATCCCGGCGCCGCGAATTGGGACGCGCGTGCTGGCCCTCCCGCTACGGCGGACGCCGCGTCAAGCTAATTAGACTATGAAATAACTCGATTTAGTCAAGCGGATTTTGAGCGCCGCGGAAAGCCGCGCATCATCGCTCCCGTGGCGTCTCCGATCGGATTAAAAGTTGACAATTTCGATTAATTTAGTAGATTGTCATTCGCGACGGCCGGCGCGTGAGCTCCCTGGATCGGGCGAATCGGCGCCCGACGGGCGGAACAGCGGCATATGAGCGACCAGACACAGATCGGGCAGAGCATGATGAACGCGCGATGTCGGTTCGGGTCCACGCGAGCGAAACACTTCGGGGCGTCCGCCGGCTTTTCGGGTTTTCCTCCCACCAGGGACGCCGAACTCTCGGTGAATCGCATCATGTTCAACGCCTATGTCATCGAGATCGACGACGAAGCCGTCGGCATCGCTGCGCGCGGAGAATCGGGTTATCGCTTCCATGCCTCGGCCCATGCCTTCAATGCGCTCGACGGCCAAGTCTTTTCGACAGTTCGCCAGGCCGCTGCGGCCGCCCAGGCCCCCATCGCAGCCAAGGCGCTGCAGCAGCCGCGCGACGAACGGCCGCGGGCCCAAATGCTGGGGCCGCCTCCGCCGAACCTGCCGAGGCCGGCATGAGCGTCCGCGCCTTTCCCGAACGCCAGCAGAACGAGCCGTTCCAGCGGGAACCCGAGCCCCGGGCTCCCCGGGCGGCGAGCGGGGCGCATGAGTCCTCCCTCGCCGACGATTTTCGGGTCGCGATGCGCGAACTGGCCGGCGCGGTGACCATCGTATCGTGCGGGCAGGGCGCCCGGCGCGCCGGATTTGCGGCGACTTCGGTGGCCTCGCTCTCATTGGAGCCGCCCACGCTCATTGTCTGCGCGAACCGCGCCTCCTCGACCTGGCCGACGCTGCGCGCGGCGACCAGTTTCGGCCTCAACGTCCTCTCGGCGTCGCATCGTGATCTCGCCCATCGGTTCGCCGGCCGCACCGGCGCCGAAGGATCGGCGCGCTATGAGGCCGGCGAATGGACGACGTTGCGCACCGGCGCGCCGGTGCTCGCAGATGCGCTCGCCGCGTTCGACTGCACGCTCGAGGAGATCGTCGAGCGCCATAGCCACGCCATCGTCATCGGCCGCGTCGAGGCGGTGCGCCGGGGCGCCGGCGTCGGGGCGCTCGTCTACTGGCGCGGCGGCTACGACCAGCTCGGCTGGTCGCAAGAAGAATTGTCGAGCGCGGTCGGCTTGAAGCCGTCGCGCTGACGGCCTCGAGTCACGGCTCCAGTTCGCTATCCCAGTAGAGATAGTCCATCCAGCTTTCGTGCAGATAGTTGGGCGGGAAAAGGCGGCCGTTCTGGTGGAGATCGTGCACCGTCGGCTGGAACGGCTTCGTCGCCGGCCACATGCGCGCGGCGGCGGGCAGAAGATCGCCCTTCCGCAAATTGCACGACGAGCAGGCCGCGACGACATTGTCCCAGCTCGTGAGGCCGCCCTTCGAGCGCGGCACCACGTGATCGAAGGTCAGCTCCTCGCGCTCGCCGCAATATTGGCAGGTGAACCGGTCGCGCAGGAACACGTTGAATCGCGTGAACGCGGGATAGCGCGACGGCTTGACGTAGGTCTTCAGCGAAACGACCGATGGCAGCCGCATCTCGAACGACGGACTGCGCACCGTCATGTCGTAGAGCGAGACGATGTTCACCCGATCGAGGAACACGGCCTTGATTGCGTCCTGCCAGCACCAGATCGAGAGCGGGTAGTAGCTCAGCGGACGGAAATCCGCGTTGAGCACCAGGGCCGGACAGGATTCCGGCGACACCGCTCGGACGTGAACCGTCAAAAGGACGCTCCTTTCCACCGCGCACAGGCCGGCCGGACCGAATCCGGTCGTGAACACAGTCTACAGCCGGGGTGACGGGCTTGTGAAGGCGCCCTTCGCCTCCGCGGTCGGCTAGCCCGCGGCTGCCTCGATCCCCTCCATGTCCGCGTCGGAAAGGCCGAAATGATGGCCGATCTCATGGACGAGCACATGGGTGACCACGCTGGCCAGGCTATCCTCGCGCTCGCACCAGAAGTCGAGCAGCGGGCGACGGTAGAGCCAGATCATGTTGGGGAGCGTCCCCGTCTCTTCGACCGCGGGCCGATGCGCCATGCCGCGGCCGCGAAACAGCCCGAGCAGGTCGAATTCCGTCTCGGCCCCCATTTCGTCGAGGGTTTCCTCGTCGGGGAAATCGACGACCTGCAGGATCAGCCCCTCGCAGAGCCGGCGGAACGCCGCCGGCAGTCGCGCGAACGCAGCCTCGGCGAGCCGCTCGATATCGGCGCTCGTCGGCGCGCTGAGCGGACCCCAATCCTCGATCGACGAACCCTCGTCCATGGCGGGAACCTCCCAAACCCGGCGGCGTTGTCTGCACGGCTTGGCGCCGCTGGTCGGTCGGGTCAATGTTTTGTGAAGACGGCGCGGCGCGCATCCCCGCCCCATTCAGACCGTAATCATAGCACGATAGAAAGAGCCCGCACGGAGCCGCAATCATGACTCGAGGCCGAGAGTTCGACGAAGCCGCCCCTGGCGAGCGCCAGACCGATGAAGCGGTCCAGGCGATGGCGCGCCGGCAGTTCGCAGTCTCGCTCGCGGTGGCGTTCGCCTTTCTCGCGATCGCCGGACTCATGCTGGCGCGGCCGACCCACGACCTCGCCGCGGAGACTGCCGCCCGGCGCGGGATCGTCCAGCCGGAGGCGCCCCCCGTGGATCTCGCCGAGCCCGCGCAGCGGATCGCGCCCCGAGGATGACCGCGGCGGCTGCGCGGCGGCGTCAGCCGGCCGGATCGATCGCCCGCGTGCGCAACTCCTCGAGCTCTCTGGCGAGCTTTCGCGTTCGCGCCTGAAGGTCGGAGCGAATTCGCGCCGCATGTTTGGGAAACTCGCCGAGCACGCGTCGGAACACCGGCTGCGAAATCCGCAGCACGATCGATTTTTCCCGCGCCCGCGCGCTCGCCGGCCTCTGGGTCTCGGCGATCATCGCGTTCTCCCCGATCAGCGCGCCCTCGCGGGCGACCCGCGTTCGCTCGCCGGCGTTCGCTCGCGCGGCCATGACGATCGACCCGGAGAGGATGAAATAGCCGCAGTCGCCCGCTTCGCCCTCCTCGAACAGCAGTTCGTTGGCCGCCAGCGTGCGCTTTTCCGCCGCGAACGCGATCAGCTGGAGCGCCTCGCGCGGCAGCAGGCTGAACGGCCGGGTCTGCGAGAGCCGATCGATGTCGTCGGCGAGCGCCATGGCTTTGATTCCGGGGCGAAACTCAGGGGAGCAGCTTGTAGCCGCCGGCGTCGGTCACAAGCAGGCGGGCGTCGGCCGGGTCGGCCTCTATTTTCTGGCGCAGCCGGTAGATATGGGTCTCGAGCGTATGGGTGGTGACATTGGCGTTATAGCCCCAGACGTCCTTCAGCAGGACCTCGCGCGACACGACCTGGCGGTCGGCGCGGTGCAGGAAGCGCAGAATCGCCGCCTCCTTTTCGGTCAGGCGCAACCGCGCGCCCTTGGCGGTTATGAGGTTCTTCGAGGCTGGCCGGAACGTATAGGGGCCGATCTGGAATTCGGCGTCCTCGCTCGCCTCGTGCTGGCGCAATTGCACGCGCAGCCGCGCGAGCAGCACGGCGAAGCGGAACGGCTTGGCGATATAGTCGTTGGCGCCGGCGTCGAGGCCGAGCACGGTGTCGGCGTCCGAGTCATGCGCGGTCAGCATGATGATCGGCCGCTTGAAGCCGTCCTTGCGCATCAGCCGGACCGCCTCGCGCCCGTCCATGTCGGGCAGGCCGACGTCCATGACGACCAGATCGGGCGGGTTGTCGTGCGCCAGGGCGCGCGCGATCGTCGCGTTCTCCGCGACGGCGACCGAAAATTCCTCGAGCAGCGCCAATTGCTCGGCCAGGGCGCCGCGCAATTCGGCGTCGTCGTCGACGATCAGAATCTGGCGGGTTTGAACCATCAAGCGCTCTCGCAGGGGTCGACAGACCTTAACTATAGCGGGTTTTTCCGCCCGCCGCATAGGCGTCGCGCGCCTTCCGGCGCCGCCGCATTCATCTTCTGAACACCTTGTGCGTGCTACTTGCGATCCGCGGGGGCGCAAAAAGAGTGCTTGGCAATGGCCTTGGCGGACCCGCGCGCGCCGCTCGCGTACAATCGATTCGGCCTCGGCCCGCGTCCGGGCGACCTCGGCCGCGCCGGCGACGTGCGCGCCGCGCTGCTCGCCGAGCTCGACGCGCCGCCGATCCTCGACGATCCCGCGCTCCCGCGCACCGCCCAGATCATCCAGAGCGTGTTCGACGACCAGGAGCGCAAGAAGGCCGAGCGCGAGCGCCTCGGCCCGGTCGCCGCCGCCACGCCGGCGATCCCGGCCGCCGCCGCCGCGCCCGCACTCCCGGCCGCCGCGCGGCCCAAGGTCACCGCGTTCGCATTCGAGACTCCGATGCGGCGTCCGGCGCCGCCGGCCCCTCCACCCCCGCCTGCGCCGGCGATCGGGCCGCCGGCGCCGCCCCCCGCAACGCCGGTCGCGGCGCCCGCCGCGGCAATGGCGGCCCCGGCCAAGCCGCCGTCGCCCGAGCAGCTGGTCTTCCGCGCCGAGGCGGTCGCCCGCCTCGGCCGCGCCGGCGCGGCGCCGATCGGCTTTCGCGAGCGGCTGGTGGCGTTCTGGTCGAACCATTTCTGCGTCTCGGCCGCCAAGAGCAACATCGGGCGCGGCTGCGCCGGCGCATTCGAGCGCGAGGCGATCCGCCCTCACGTCACCGGCCGGTTCGCCGACATGCTGCTGGCGGTCGAGCAGCATCCCGCCATGCTCAACTTCCTCGACAATGCGCAATCGATCGGTCCGGATTCGAAGGCCGGCCAGAACCGCAAGCGCGGCCTCAACGAGAATCTGGCCCGCGAAATCCTCGAACTCCACACGATGGGCGTCGGCTCCGGCTATTCGCAGGCCGACGTGACCCAGCTCGCCCAGATCATCACGGGGTGGACGATCGTCGGGCGCGAGGGTCGGCTCGGCGAGCCCGGAACCTTCGTGTTCAATCCCAATGCGCACCAGCCGGGCTCGGCGATCGTGCTCGGCCGCTCCTACGCGCCGGGCGGCCTCGCCCAGGGCGAGGCGGCGCTGCGCGACATCGCCCGCCATCCCGCGGTCGCGACCCATATCGCCAAAAAATTCGCCCGCCATTTCGTCGCCGACCAACCCGACCCCGGACTGGTCGGGCGACTCGCCAAGACATTTCGCGACACCGACGGGGATTGCGGCGCGCTCGCGCGCGCCCTGATCGAGGACGAGGCGGCCTGGAGCGCGCCGCCGACCAAGATCCGCAATCCCTGGGAGGTCGTCGTCGCCGTCCAGCGCGCCTTCAACCGCCCCGCGGCCGATCCCGGCCCGACGCTCAACGCGATGAACCTGCTCGGCATGCCGCTGTGGCAGCCGAGCGGGCCCAACGGCTTTTCCGACGAGACCGCCGCCTGGGCCTCGCCGGAGGGCATGAAGATGCGGCTCGAACTCGCCGCCCAGTTCGCCCGCCAGCTGAAGGACGCGCCGAGCCCGGCCGATCTGGTCGACCAAATCCTCGGCCCCGCCGCCTCCGCGCCGACGCGCCAGGCGGTGGCGCGCGCCGAATCGGGCGAGCAGGCGCTCGCCCTCCTCATCATGTCGCCCGAATTCCAGCGGAGATGACCCATGCGCCTGTGTGAAACGCCCACCCCGTCGCGGCGCGCGCTGCTCGCCGGCGGCGGCGCCGTCTTCGCCTCCGCCTATATTCCCCGCTTCGCCCGCGCCGCCGACGCGCGCGATCCGCGCCTCGTCGTCATCATCCTGCGCGGCGCGCTCGACGGGCTCTCGGCGCTCGCCCCGATCGGCGATCCCGATTATGCGGGGCTGCATGGCGAACTCGCCTTGCGGCTCGACGGCGATCATCCCGCGCTGCCGCTGAACGCCTTCTTCGGGCTCAACCCGGCGATGCCGAATTTCGCCCGGCTCTACGGCGCCAAACAGGCGATCGCGGTCCACGCCTGCGCGACCAACTACCGCGAGCGCTCGCATTTCGACGGCCAGGACGTGCTCGAGAGCGGCATGCCCGGGCCGGGCCGGGTCGACAGCGGCTGGCTCAACCGGGCGATCGGCGCACTGCCGAAAGGCGAGCGCGTCGCCGCGCGCGGCGGCCTGGCGGTCGGCAACGTGCCGCCGCTGGTCATGCGCGGGCAGGCGCCGATCCTCGGCTGGGCGCCTTCGGGCCTCGCCGCGCCCAACGACGATCTCACCGCGCGGGTGATGGACCTCTATCTCCACCGCGATCCCGTCCTCGCCTCGGTGCTGAAGGCCGGGCTCGACGCCGACGTGATGGCGACGAGGCAGGGCATGGACGCGATCAAGCCGGGCGGCGACGTCGCATTCGCGATGCGCAAGGCGGCCGAGGGCGCCGCGCGGCTCATCGGCGCCGACGACGGCCCGCGCGTCGCCGCGCTCGCCTTCGACGGCTGGGACACCCATGTCGCCGAGGGCGGCGCGACCGGCCGGCTCGCCCAATTGCTCGGCGGGCTCGACGGCGCCTTCGCCGGCTTCGAGACCGAGCTCGGCGCCCACTGGAAGGATACGGTCGTCGTCGCGATCACCGAATTCGGCCGCACCGTCCACATCAACGGCACCACCGGCACCGACCATGGCACCGGCACCGTCGCCTTCCTCGCCGGCGGCGCGCTGAACGGCGGGCGCGTCATCGCCGACTGGCCGGGGCTGCGCGCCGCCGACCTCTACGAGAATCGCGACCTGAAGCCGACGACCGACATCCGCGCGGTGCTCAAGGGCCTTCTCGCCGACCAGTTCGGCCTATCCGCGCAGAGTCTGGCGACCGCGGTGTTCCCCGACACGATCGGGGTAAAGCCGATGACCGGGCTGATCGCGGGATAGGCGGGCGCTTCCGGGCGCGCCCGCGGCGGCCGCCGGGCCCGGACCCAAGGGATCGACGCCGACGGACCCGGCTTCGGCGCGGAAATTTTTGGCAATCTCCCTGTTCGAGGTTTTGAGCGATTTCAAGGCCCTGCGGGCAAAAGGAAGCGCCGCGGCGACTCCCGAGCCGCCCTTGCTTTCAGGGCGCTCGTGGGGCCCCGCCGGCAGGTGCGATGGAACAAAGCCGAATGGCGCCGCCGAGCCCATCGCCGCAATCGGCCCGCCATCCCTCCGCGTCGCCCGGGCTCGGGAGTCGCGGAAATCTCTGGAAGCTCTTGGAAGTCTCTTGGAAGCCTCTTGGAAGCCTCTTGGAAGTCTCTTGGAAGTCTCTTGGAAGCCTCTTGGAAGCCTCTTGGAAATCTTTTATTTCCCGGCCTCCATGGCATCTGTTTTATATTTCAACAGCTTGCGAGAGGCCGGAGGCGTTTCTTGACCCCGGGGCTCCCGCGCTCCTGGCACGCGCCGTGAGGGTGTTGGGCGGTTTTCGGGGCGGCGGTGAACCTCCTTGCCTTCGCCTGGCTCGGACCTCTGGCCTGTCCTGAGTTCTATCATGGACCGGGGAATGGTTGGAGTCAAGAGAAAATTCTGTTAAGACGAAAAATTGCGCGGGGCAGGGCGCATAAATTCTGACAGACAGAACGTCGCCAATAGCCGAGCGCCCGCGACCCCCAAGGTTTTCCGTGCACTGCCATTGGAATCACGAGATTCTGCGCGAGCGGTCCAATGTCGCCGACGCGATTCCGGCGCGATGCGGGCTGCCGTGGGCGAACCCTCATCCGGCCGGCTTCGGCGGCTGCGTTCTCCCGCAGGGGGAGAAGGAAGAGGCCGGCGCCGTCGAACCGCGTCCGGCCGCCGGTTTCTCGCCTATTCGGGACTGACCGGTCCCGGAATTGGTCCAACGCGGGATCGCCCGGTGGCGTGGGTGGAATCGTTCCGCCAGTCGACCACGAGATAGATCGGGCCGTTCCTGGCCTTGCACTCGATCTCGAACGTCATGCTGATGGTATGGCCCGCCGGGAGGTCGGCGCGCCGGAGTTCAAAAGGGCCGTCCCGAGCCTGGCTTGGGGGTCGTTCGCCTGGCGCCTGAGCGAGCCCGATAACTTGGTTGCGCTCGACGGCGCATTCCCGGGGGGAATCCGGCTCCTGAGCGATTTCGGTCGGATGGCGGAGTGGGGGCGGGATCGAAACTGAGCCCATCCCAGCATATCGCCCGACCACCGTCGACGGCGCGCGGCGGACCCGCGGGCGGCGCAATCGAAGCGCTTTCGCGGCCGACCGATGCCGCGAGCCTCGTTTCCGAACACGCGATCTGCGCGCCCGGGCCGGATAATCATCAGTTATTCACTTCTTAACGCCAGATTGCGCCTGTGGCATGTCGACCGAACCCGTCGCGATCGGCGGGGCGATGGCGTGACGCCGGACGTTCGGACCGGCTCCCGCCCGGATTTTCGAGACCGGCGCCCCGCGCCCGGCGCGCGATGGCGCGGACGGGCGCGGGGTTCCGTTCAACACTGGATCCGGCGCTTGGAGTGACCCGTGCATTCGATCGTCGAGGACGATGTCCGATCTGGAGCGGCGAATGCGGCGGACCGGCGATCGGCGCGGTCCCGCAACCGGTTCATCGCGATCGGCGTCGTCCTGATCCTCGCGATCGCCGTCGGCGACGGGCTGGTCGTGTCGATGGTGCGCCGGGCGGCGCTCGCCTCGCGCGTGGCGACCAGCACGCTGCTCGGCAAGAGCATGATCGCCCTGGCGTCCCGCAAGCTCGGCGCCGTGGACAAAGTCCTGCGCGAGATGCCGGTCGCGCTCGGCGTCGACGATCTGGCGGACCCCGGCCTGATCAACGCGAGGCTGCGCGCGCCCGCGGCCTCCGAGTTCCTGGCCGAACGGCGCAGGCAGCTCGAGGGCGTCGAAGCGCTCGTGCTCGTCGATTCGGATGGCCGGATCGCCAACAGCGCGCACGACGCCTCGCCCGCCGGGACCGACCTTTCGGGCAGCGAATTCTTCGCCTGGCTCAAAGTCCATGCGGAGGCGGCGCCGTTCGTCGGCGCTCCCGAGCGCGATTCCATCACCGATGGATGGAGCAGCATCCTCGCCCGCCGCATGACCGACGCCAGCGGGAATTTCCTCGGCGTGGTTCTGGCGCGGCTGTCGCTCGACGAGCTGGCGGATTTCTACCGCGCCGCGACGCCGCTGCGGCGCAGCTTGACGGTCATGCGCAACGACGGGACCGTGCTGATTCAGTCCCCCGGCGGAACCGAACGGACCGGCCGGATGGTCGCCGGGCTCGCCGCGCACGCGCCGGCCGCCGCCGGCTGCGCGACCTATCAGGGTCCGGATCTGGTCGACGGCGCTCCCGTCGTCGCCGCGGTTTGCGCAATGGACGACATGCCGCTGACCCTGCAGGCGTCGGCGACCCAGGAGGAAGCGCTGGAGGGCTGGAACCGCGAACGGCCATGGCTGTTGCTCGGCGGCGTCCTGGCCGCCGCGATCGTGATCGGGTTGCTGCGCCTGTTCGCCGCCCAGGTTCGCCGCCTGGAACTCTCGGAGCTGTCGCTGGCGGCCGAAAAGAACGAGGCGCGGACCGCGCACAGTCAGCTCGACAGCGCCCTGTCCAACATTCCCCACGGCGTGTGCTTCTTCGACGCCGAACAGCGGCTGATCGTCTCGAACCGACGCTATCTGGAAATCTACGGTCTGGCGCCGGAGGCGGTCCGACCCGGCATGGCGCTGGCGAAAATCGCCGATCTGAGCTGGGTCGCGAGCCGGATCAGCAATTATGAACGCGCGGAATATCTGACTTCGCTGCTGGCGATGGCGCGCGCGGTAGAGCCGCGCCAGCTCGTCCTCGAGTTCGGCAGCGGGCGAACCATCTCGATCCAGAGTCAGCCGATGCCGGACGGCGGGTGGGTGGCGACCCACGAGGACATTACGGAGAGACGGCGCGCGGAGGATCGCATCGCCTATCTGGCCAGGCATGACCCGCTGACCGGCCTGCCGAACCGTTCGCTGTTGCACGAAAAGGTGCAACAGGCGCTCACCTGTCGCACGCGCGGCGGTCAGTTCGCGATCCTGTTTCTCGATCTCGACCGGTTCAAGGCCGTCAATGACACGCTCGGGCACGGCGTCGGCGACAAGCTGCTGCGTCAGGTCGCCGCGCGGCTGTCGGAGGTCGTCGGCGGTTGCGGGACGGTCGCGCGCGTGGGCGGCGACGAATTCGTCGTCCTGCAGATCGGGGTCAGCGGGCCCGAGGATGTCGCGCGACTGGCCAGACGCATCGTCGATGCGATCGGGGCGCCGTACCGGATCGACGCCCATGACATCGTCATCGGGGTCAGCATCGGGGTGGACATGGCCGGCGAGGACGACGCGACGGCCGAGGCCCTGCTCAAGAACGCCGACACCGCGCTCTATATCGTCAAGGCGCAGGGCCGCGGCGACTTCCGGTTCTTCGAACCCACGATGGATCTGCAATTGCGCAGCCGGCACAAGCTGGAGCTCGACCTGCGCCATGCCCTCGCCGACCGCCAGTTCGAATTGCACTATCAGCCGATCGTCGATGCGGCCTCGGGCCGGGTCTGCGCATTCGAGGCGTTGCTGCGCTGGGACCATCCCGATCGCGGCCTCATCCTGCCGGGCGAGTTCATCGGGGCGGCCGAAGAGAACGGTCTCATCATCCCGATCGGCGAATGGGTGATTCGACAGGCCTGCCGGCAGGCCGCGCAATGGCCTGAGCAGATCAGCATCGCGGTGAATCTCTCGCCCGTGCAGTTCCGCGCGGCGAGCCTCGCCTCGACCATACGCGACGCGCTCGCCGCGACCGGACTCGCCGCGCGGCGGCTCGAACTGGAAATCACCGAAAGCGTCCTGCTGCACAGCGACAGGCGCAATCTGGCGATCCTGCATCAGCTGCGCGATCTCGGGGTCGGCGTCGTCATGGACGATTTCGGGATCGGCTATTCCTCGATGAGCTATCTTCGCCAGTTTCCGTTCAGCAAGGTCAAGATCGACCGCTCGTTCGTCAACGATCTGACCTGCCGGACGGAGGCGGTGTATTTCGTGCGCGCGATCGTCGATCTCTGTCGAAACCTGAAGATCACGACGACCGCCGAGGGCGTCGAATCGATCGACCAATTGTCGATGCTGCTCGAGGAAGGATGCGGAGAGCTGCAGGGATATCTGCTGGGCCGGCCGATGCCGGGCGCCTGCACGGAGGGGCCGATCGAAAGCGGCAGGCTGATCCCGCCGCGCAGGATCGACCGCATGACGGCGTCGCCGCCGGGCGGCGTTCGGGCCGGCGCGAGGCTCTGAACTTGCGGATGGGCGGCGGCGGATCGCGGCCGCTGCGGGCGCTCCGGCGCCGCCCCTCACAGCGCCCGCGCCGCCCGCCAGATCGCCCATTGCCGGCGCCAGCCGGGGGCCGCGACCCTGGTCTCGAACGGCGCGTAGCCCGCGCGCGCCATGCGCGCCAGATCGAGCGGCAGCGGCGCCAGCGGCAGGAATGCGGGGCGGATTTCCGGGGCGGCGGCGCGGGCGAGCCGCTGCGCCGCGTCGAGATGCCGCCGCGCGAGCGCCCGCATTTCGGCGAGCGCCGCGCGCAGCGGAGCGCCGTCGCGGCGCGCGGCGAAATCCTCGCGCGACAGGCCGTGGCGGGCGATGAGGTCGGCGGGGAGGTACAACTGGCCGCGCGCGGTCGTCGCCGGCAGCGCGCGCAGCAGCCCGACGGTGGCGAAGGCGACGCCGGCATGGCCCGCCGCGTCGGCGCCGCCGAGGTCGCGCCCGCCCGCGAGCACCAGCGCGGCGAGGCGGAACAGGATCGACGAGGTCTCGCCGCAATAGCCCTCGAGGCTGCCGAGATCGGGCATGGGATCGTCGTAGAGGTCGAAGATCCGCGCCGCGAGCAGGTCGTCGAACGCCGCCGCCGGCAGGGCGAAGCGGGCGATCGTGTCGATCAGCGCCGCGGCGACGGGATGGCCGGCGACTTCGCCGCCCCCGGCGCCGGTCAGCGCCTCCCGCCACCAGGCGAGCCGCATCTCGCCGGCGAGCGGCTCGCCCAGCGGTCGCGGTCGTGCGCGCGGGTCAGCGCCTCGCAATCGGCGTAGGCGGGCGCCAGCGATTCGGCGATCGGCGCCTGCGCGCTCACGGCGCGGCGAGCAGCGCCGCCGCGACGCGGCGGTCCTCGGCGAGCAGCACGTTGTAGACGCGCGCCGCCGGTCCGGTCGCCATCGTCTCGCTGCGCAGCCCGGCCGCCTTGAGCCGCGCCGTCACCAGCGTCGACAGCGGCGCCATCGTCGCGCCGGCGCCGATCACCAGGATTTCGATCGAGCGGGGATGGGCCGCCAGTTCGGCCAACAGCGGCGCGAGCGCGCCGAGGGTGATCTCGGCCGGAGTCGTCGCGTCGAAGGCGCGCACGCCGAGGGGGGTGGCGAGGATCGAGCCGACATGCGACATGCCGGCGAAGCGGAAGCCGCCGGCGCCATAGGCCTCGATGAGATGGCGTCCCGGGACGAAGCCGTCCCCGCCCGGGCCGTTCATCCCTTGACCTTGGCGGGCGCGGCGGCCGGCGCCGGCTTGGGCGCTGGAGC
>JBEKZS010000096.1:0-26574 GCA_049509635.1 Roseiarcus sp. | reverse complement strand
ATGACAAAGTACAAGCTCGAGTATATTTGGCTCGACGGATATACTCCTGTTCCCAGTCTTCGTGGCAAGACCCAGATCAAGGAATACGACAGCTTTCCCAAACTCGATCAGCTTCCGCTTTGGGGCTTCGACGGAAGCTCGACCATGCAGGCGGAGGGGCGCAGCTCGGATTGCGTGTTGAAGCCAGTCGCCGTCTATCCCGACGGCAATCGCGTGAACGGCGCGCTCGTCATGTGCGAAGTCATGATGCCCGACGGCAAGACGCCGCATCCCTCGAACAAGCGGGCGACCATCCTCGACGATTCCGGCGCGTGGTTCGGGTTCGAGCAGGAATATTTCATGTACAAGGACGGCCGGCCGCTCGGATTCCCGGAGGCGGGCTATCCCGCCCCGCAGGGTCCCTACTACACCGGCGTCGGCTACAAGAACGTCGGTCCGATTGCACGTAAGATCGTCGAGGAGCACCTCGACGCCTGCCTTGCGGCGGGCATCAATCACGAGGGCATCAACGCCGAGGTCGCAAAGGGTCAGTGGGAATTTCAGATTTTCGGAAAGGGTTCGAAAAAGGCCGCCGACGAAGTCTGGATGGCGCGCTACCTGCTGCAGCGGCTGACTGAAAAATATGGCGTCGACATCGAGTATCACTGCAAGCCGCTCGGCGACACCGACTGGAACGGCTCGGGCATGCACGCCAATTTCTCGACCGCCTATATGCGCGAAGTCGGCGGCAAGGACTATTTCGAGAAGCTGATGGCGGCCTTCGAGACGGCGCGCGAAGACCACATCGCCGTCTATGGGCCCGACAATCACATGCGCCTGACCGGCAAGCATGAGACGCAGTCGATCCATCAGTTCAGCTACGGGGTCGCCGACCGCGGCGCCTCGATCCGGGTTCCCCACAGCTTCGTCAACAACGGCTACAAGGGATATCTCGAGGATCGCCGCCCGAATTCGCAAGGCGACCCCTACCAGATCGCCTCGCAGATCCTTAAGACGATCGCTTCGGTTCCGACCACGAAGCAGGCCGCCGCCTGACGATCGCAAACGGCGCCGCCCGACGAGGCGGCGCCGCGCTTCCAGCGTCCGCCGGCGGGTCCACTCGCCTCGCCGGGCTGGCTCTCCCTCCCCCCTCGCAGAACCAAATCGGATCGGCGCCGCTGCCTTGCAGCGGCGCCGCGATCCGCCGGCGCAGACCGTAACGACGACATCGGCGCGCACAGCCCGACGCAGGTCTCGGGAACCGCTGGCGCGCCCGTTCGTTGACCGACGGCTTGATTCATTGGTGCGAGGACTCGAAAATGCATCGCATTGTGTGCCTGGGCGCCAGCGTGCTCGCCGGCTTGATCGTCTTCTCCTTTGCCGCGCAGGCATCGCCCGGCATGGGGTCGCTGACCTTCCAGCCCGACCCCGACGGCTATGCCGACGACCATCCGCTCGCCGCGGCGATCCCGCGCGAGACCATCGACTATGACGGGCCGTATCGTCCCGGCTCGATCCTGATCGACACCGGCGCGCGGCGGCTCTATTTCATTCTGCCCGACCATCAGGCGATCCGCTACGGCATCGGAGTCGGCCGGCCCGGCTTCGAATGGTCGGGCGAAACGCATATCGCCGACAAGCGCGAATGGCCCGACTGGACGCCGCCGGCCCAGATGCTGCAACGGCGACCGGACCTGCCGCGGCACATGGTCGGCGGGATAGACAATCCGCTCGGCGCCCGGGCGATGTATCTCGCCGGCACGCTCTACCGGATTCACGGATCGAACGAGCCCGACACGATCGGCGAGGCGGTCTCCTCGGGGTGCATCCGCA
The DNA here is from genome assembly GCA_049509635.1 of Roseiarcus sp. Lineage (GTDB taxonomy): Bacteria > Pseudomonadota > Alphaproteobacteria > Rhizobiales > Beijerinckiaceae > Roseiarcus. The sequence continues at coordinate 24,762 of JBEKZS010000096.1, read as the reverse complement.
TGACCAACGAAGACGTGATCGACCTCTACGATCGCGCCAGGGTCGGCGCGACGGTCGTGGTCCTGCCCGAGACGCGACGGGCGGACTCGGCGGAGCAGACGCTGGAGTAGGAAGGGCGCGCGCGTCCCGCCCCGCGCGGATCCTCGCGGGGCTCTTGACCCGGCGCGTGCCGGAAATCATTGATCGCCTCGACACGCATCACGGGGACGCTCCGTCCGCCGCGCGCCGATCGGGGCCAATCCATGCAGGACGAATCCATCGTCATCGTCGGCGCCGGCCATGCCGGCGTCCAGCTCGCTGCGAGCCTGCGCGAGGAGGGTTTCGAGGGCCGGATCGCGCTGCTCTCGGCCGAACCTCACCTGCCCTATCAGCGGCCGCCCCTGTCCAAGGCGTTCCTGAAGGGCGCGATGGAGCTCGACGGCCTGCCGCTGCGCGCTGCGAAATTCTACGAGGACAACCGTATCGATCTCGTGCTCGGCGAGAGCGCTGCGCACATCGACCGGGACGCGCGGCGTGTCGCGCTGGCATCAGGCCGCGCGCTCGGCTACCACCATCTCGTGCTCGCAACCGGCTCTCGGCAAAGACCGCTCGAAGTCCCCGGAATCGGGCTCGACGGCGCGCTCGTCCTGCGCGACCTCGCCGACGCGCGGACGCTGCGCGAGCGGCTCGGCGCGGCCAACCGGATCGTGGTGATCGGCGCCGGGTTCATAGGGCTGGAGATCGCGGCGACCGCGGCCAGCCTCGGCCGCGAAGTGACGATCGTCGAGCTCAGCCCGCGTCCGCTCGGACGCGCGCTGTCCCCGGCCGCCTCGGCGTTCTTCCTCGACGCGCACCAGGCGTTCGGCGCCCGCTTCCGGCTCGGCGTCGGCGTCGCTGCGCTGCGCGGAGCCGGGGGCGCGGTGAGCGCGGTCGAATTGACGGATGGCGCGCTGCTGCCGGCCGATCTGGCGATCGTCGGGATCGGCGTCCTCCCCGAGGACCGGCTCGCGCGCGCGGCGGGACTGGCCTGCGAAAACGGGATCGTCGTCGACGAACGGCTCGCAACCGCCGATCCCATGATTTCGGCGATCGGCGATTGTGCGCTGTTTCCGAACGCGACGCTTGGTTTTCCCGTCCGGCTCGAATCCGTGCAGAACGCGGTCGACCAGGCGCGCTGCCTCGCGCGCCGCATCGTCGGAAGGCCGGAGCCCTATGCGGCCCTCCCGTGGTTCTGGAGCGACCAGGGCGATCTCAAATTGCAGATCGTCGGGCTCTCGCATGGCTGCGACGAATGGGCCTTGCGCGGCGATCCGGCCGCGCGCGCCTTCGCGATGTTCGGCTTCCGCGCCGGCGCGCTGGCGGCGGTCGAGACCGTCAATCGACCGGGCGACCACATGGCCGCGCGCCGCATCATCGGCGCCGGCCTGCCGCTCAGCCCCGCGCAGGCGTCGAGCCCGGACTTCGACTTGAGGAAACTGGCCGCCTCCGCGCCGCGATGAACCGACGCCTCGATGCGAAACACGCCGGGGCTTCCGCGCGGCGCCTCCGTGGATTGTCGGGGCCCGCGAACGGTCGACCCCGGTCAGCCGCCGCCCGCGCCCTCGATCGCCGCGCCCCAGGATCCCCAAACATAGATGCAAGAGAACAGGAACAGCCAGACGACGTCGACGAAGTGCCAGTACCAAGCGGCGAATTCGAAGCCGAGGTGCTGCCTGGGGGTGAACTGGCCGACATTGGCGCGCACGAGGCAGACGATGAGGAAGATCGTGCCGATCAGCACATGGGCGCCGTGGAAGCCGGTCGCCATGAAGAAGGTCGCGCCATAGATGCTGTTGGCGAAGGCGAATGGCGCGTGAGCGTATTCCCACGCCTGCACGCTGGTGAAGGTGGCGCCGAGCAGGATCGTCAGGAGAAGGCCGAGCTTGAGGCCCCGGCGGTCGTCGTGCAGCAGCGCGTGATGGGCCCAGGTCACGGTCGCGCCCGACGTCAGCAGGATCAGCGTGTTGAGCAGCGGCAGGTTCAGCGGGTCGAGGACTTCGGTGCCCTTGGGCGGCCAGACGCCGCCGGTGAACGCGACGCGCGCGTACTGGATTTTCTCGTTGGTGAACAGCGAGGCGTCGAAGAACGCCCAGAACCAGGCGACGAAGAACATCACCTCCGAGGCTATGAACAGGATCATGCCGTAACGGTGGCTGATCTGAACCACCCGCGTGTGGTCGCCCGTCTCAGCCTCATGGACGACGTCGTGCCACCAGGACGCCATGACGTAGAGAATGCCGGCGAAGCCCAACGCCAGGACATAGGGGCCGAGCTTCAGGCCGCCAATGGTCAGGGTCTTCATCGACATGATGAGCCCGACGGCCGTGAGAAACGCGAAGATCGCGCCGACGACCGGCCAGGGACTCGGGTTGACGAGATGATAATCGTGGTGCGGCTTGGCGTGCCCGTCGGCCATAGGCGTCCCCTGTCCTCGATCTTTCGGCCGCGGCCGGAAGATCGAGCAAGCCCGATTTGCCTCGTTTGGCCGGCGCCGTCAAGACGCCGTCAGAGCGGCGATTTGTCGTTGCGCGCTGCGGGCGCCGAGGCGACCGGCTGGCCCGGGCTCTGCGCGGCGAACAGCGTGTAGGAAAGGGTGAGCTCCTGGATTCCGTTCAGCGTCCGGTCGCGCTCGAGCGCGGGATCCAGGAAGAACACGACCGGAAGTTCGGCGCTCTCGTTCGGGCCCAGACGCTGCTCGGCGAAACAGAAGCAGGATAGCTTGTCGAAATAGGCGCCCGCAACGCCCGGCGTCACGTTATAGACGGCGCTCGCCGCCGTCGCCTCGGCGACCCGGTTGCGGACCCTGAAGTAGACGGTCGCCGTGGCGCCGGTGCGCAGGCGGATCGCCGCGGTCTCCGGTTCGAAGCTCCACGCCAGACCAGGCGCGACATTGGCGTCGAATCGCACGGTCAGGACCCGCGCGCCCCGAACCGCGGGGGCCGCGGCGGCGACCTGCGTCGTCCCGCCGAAGCCGGTGGCGCGGCAGAACAGGAAGTAGAGCGGCACGGCGGCATAGGCGGCGCCGACCATGGCGATCGCGGTCGCGAGCGCGCATGCCGCCACGAGGCGGTTGCGCGCCGCCGCGGAGCGTGGATTCTTCACCGGCGTCGTCATCTTCGCCCGCCCCGAGCGGCAATTGGCAAAAGCACCGCGCCGCCTTCCGCAATGATCCCAGCCGCTCGAGGCTAGCCCGAGCGGCGATCGGTCGGCGGCCCGACGAATCTCCGCTCAGGGCTCCGGCTGAAGGACGCCGGGGCCCAGCTTGACGATGGTGATCGCATAGAACAGCGCCGCCAGCAGGCCGATGCAGAGTCCGATCGCAATGTTGCGCAGGCGGCGGTTGCGCGCCTGCTCCGGCGTCAGGCCCAACCCGACCGATCTCCTCGCCTCATCCATGGGCGCTCACAATCCGAACCGCTCGAACAGGCCGAAGCCGTGCTCGACGACCAATGCGGTGAACAGCAGGAACAGGTGGAGGATCGAGTAGCCGAACAGTTGCATCGCCGCCTTCTTGGCCGGCGCGCCGTCCCGGATGCGATAGACCCGGGCCGCCATCGCCGCCATGACGAGCCCGGACGCCGCCGCGACGACCGCGTAGCCGGCGCCCGCCATCCCCATCGCCCAGGGAACCATAGCGACGGGAACGAGGACCAGCGCGTAGACGAGGATCTCCAACCGGGTGTGATCGTGGCCGCGGGCGTTCGGCATCATCGGAACGCCGGCGCGCGCGTAATCGGCGCTCTTGACGAGCGCCAGCGCCCAGAAATGCGGCGGCGTCCAGATGAAGATGATCGCGAACAGGCTCAGGCTGTCGAGCGTCACTGAACCGGTCGCGGCGGCGCAACCGACGACGGGCGGCAGCGCGCCCGCCGCGCCGCCGATCACGATGTTCTGCGGCGTCAGGCGCTTGAGCCACATCGTGTAGACGACCGCGTAGAAGAAAATCGTGAACGCGAGCAGCGCGGCCGCCATCAGATTGGCCGCGAGCGCGAGCGTGAGCACGGAGACCAGCGCGAGCGTCAGGCCGAAGAACAAAGCCTCGCGCGCTTCGATCAGGCCGGACGGAATCGGGCGCAGGCGCGTGCGCGCCATCAGCGTGTCGATGTCGACTTCCCACCACATGTTGAGCGCGCCGGCGGCGCCGGCGCCGACCGCGATCGCCAGCAGCGAGGCGAACGCGATCACCGGATGGACGTGGGCCGGCGCCGTCAGCAGGCCCGCGAGCGCGGTCCAGATGACCAGCGACATCACGCGCGGCTTCAGCAATGCGAAATAGGCGGCGGGGCCGGCGGCGTAATCGCCGATCGCGGCGGGCAGTCGTCCCTCGTGATGGCTGGCAATGCTCATTCAATCCGACCTGACTGCCGCTTACTCCGACCTCGGACGCCGGCGAACCGATCCGCGGCGCCCGAGCCGTCCCGGACGCAGGCGCCCGTTTGCGCCCTGCGCGCCCGCCGACTGGGCTGTCGTCGCGCGCCCGTCAATGATCCATGCCGGTGATGCGCGGCAGCGTTTCGTACTGATGGAACGGCGGCGGCGAGGGCAGCGTCCATTCGAGGGTCGTCGCCCCGACGCCCCATGGATTGTCGCCGGCGACGCGCTTCTTGGCGAAGGCCTCGTAGACCGTATAGAGGAAGACCAGCGTCCCCAGGCCGGCGACATAGGCGCCGATCGACGACCAGTAGTTCCAAAGCGCATAGGCGTCGGGATAGTCGATATAGCGGCGCGGCATCCCGGCGAGCCCGAGGAAGTGCTGCGGGAAGAAGGTCAGGTTGACGCCGACGAACAGAAGCCAGAAGTGCAGGTTGCCAAGCCGCTCATCGTACATGTAGCCCGTAATTTTCGGGAACCAGTAGTAGAAACCCGCAAAGATCGAGAACACAGCGCCCAGCGACATCGTGTAGTGGAAATGCGCGACGACGTAATAAGTCTCGTGCAGCGCGCGGTCGACGCCCGCATTCGCCAGCACGACGCCGGTGACCCCGCCGACGGTGAACAGGAAGATGAATCCGATCGCCCAGATCATCGGCGTGCGGAGCGAGATCGAGCCGCCCCACATCGTCGCGATCCAGGAGAATATCTTCACGCCGGTCGGCACCGCGATCACCATCGTCGCGAACACGAAGTAGCGCTGCGTATTGAGCGAGAGGCCGACGGTGTACATGTGGTGCGCCCACACGACGAAGCCGACCGCGCCGATCGCGACCATCGCATAGACCATGCCGAGATAGCCGAACACCGGCTTGCGCGAGAAGGTCGAGACGATCTGGCTGACGATGCCGAAGCCGGGCAGGATCAGGATGTAGACCTCGGGATGGCCGAAGAACCAGAAGAGATGCTGGAACAGGATCGGATCGCCGCCGCCCGCCGGGTCGAAAAACGTCGTGCCGAAATTGCGGTCGGTCAGCAGCATCGTGATCGCGCCCGCGAGGACCGGCAGCGCCAGCACCAGCAGGAACGCCGTCACCAGGACGGACCAGACGAACAGCGGCATGCGATGCATCGTCATGCCGGGCGCGCGCATGTTGAAGATGGTGGTGATGAAGTTGATCGCCCCCAGGATCGACGAGGCGCCCGCCAGATGCAGCGAGAGAATGACGAAATCCATCGCCGGGCCCGGCGTGCCGGCGGTCGAGGAGAAGGGCGGATACAAGACCCAGCCGCCGCCGAACCCGTGCATGCCCGGCGACCCCTCGACGAACAGCGAACAGATCAGCAGCAGCAACGAGGCCGGCAGCAGCCAGAACGAAATGTTGTTCATCCGCGGGAAGGCCATGTCGGGCGCGCCGATCATCAGCGGAACGAACCAATTGCCGAACCCGCCGATCAGCGCCGGCATGACCAGGAAGAAGATCATGATGACGCCGTGCGCGGTGATGAACACGTTGTACATGTTCTTGGCGGCGTCGATCGAATTGTCGCCGGTCAGGATCGCTGAAATCGTCGGAAAGATCTGGATGCCGGGGCTCATCAGCTCCATGCGCATGAGGCCGGACATCGTCCCGCCGATGAGGCCGGCGATCACCGCGAAAATCAGATAGAGCGTGCCGATGTCCTTGTGGTTGGTCGAGTAGACATAGCGGCGCCAGCCCGTGGGATGGGCGTGCTCGGCTTCGTGATCATGGGTCGCGGAATGAGTCGCCATGGCATGGTCCCCGAATGATTTCCCGCCGCCGACCGCTGCGCGCCGAGGCGGAAGAGTGCTACTGACGAACCGCGGTTGCGGCGTCGGCGACCGAACCGGCGCCCGGCGCCGCGGCGAATTTCTTCCTCGCATCGGCGATCCACGCCTGGTACTTCTCCTGGCTGACGACGCGGAACGCGATCGGCATGTAGGCGTGATCCTTGCCGCATATCTTCGAGCACTGGCCGTAATAGATCCCCTCGCGATCGGCCTTGAACCAGGTCTCGTTGAGCCGGCCGGGCACGGCGTCGACGCGCACGCCGAAGGACTGAACGATGAAGGAATGGATGACGTCGGCCGCGGTGACCTGCAGGACCACCGTCTTGTTGACGGGCACGACCGCCTCGTTGTCGACCGAAAGCAGGCGGATGTCGCCGTCGGCAGGCTTGATCTCGTTCTCCGGCTTCATGTACGATTCGAAGGAGAAGCCGCCGGCCTGGTCCTTGGGATATTCATAAGCCCAGTGCCATTGCGACCCGGTCACCTTGACCGTGAGGTCCGCCGGCGGGATCGTCAGCTCCTCGGTCAGGAGCGGGAACGAATAGGCCGCGATCACGATGAGGATCATCACCGGCAGCACGGTCCACAGCACTTCGATCAAAGTGTTGTGGGTCGTCTTCGACGGCGTCGGATGGGCCTTCTCGTTGAACTTCCAGATCGCGTAGCCGAGCAGAAACAGCACGAACAGGCTGATCAAGGTGATGATCGGCATGAGGAGATCGTCGTGGAACCAATGGATCTCGCGCGCGATCGGCGTGACGCCCTTCTGGAAGCCGATCTGGCCCGGCTCGGCGAAACCGATGCCCGCCGCTGACGCCGCGCCGGGACAGATCGACGCGACGAAAGCGCCCGTCGCCAGTCTTGCGGCTCGGCCCAACGTCCCGCTCCGCCGAAGCCCTTCCGGTGCCGCGCTGTCCATGGCCTCTCCGCTCCAGATTGCGCCGGCCTCGCCCGATTTCGGGGCAGGCCCACCGGCCCACCAGACGCCACGGCGAGCCCCAGTCGCGTCCCGAGCCATCATAGCCCCTGACGCGAAGTTGAAAACCACAAAGCGGGACGGGACGCAATGCCGCGCCGCGATCTTATCCGCGGCATATTCGCGCTGGACCGCGCCGGCGCCCCGGACAGGTCCGGCTTGACAGGTCGAAGGCTTTTGATAGGCCAACCGCGCGCGCTGGCGATCGGGCGGAAAGGCTGAGTTTCAATATGATGGCGTCAAATCTCGGGCGCGCCGGGGCCGTCCTCGCCGTCGGCCTGTGCGCGGCGCTTTCCCGTCCGGCTGGCGCGCAGGGCGTCGTCAAGGCCAAGCATGGCGACTGGGAGACGCGCTGCGAGACCCCGCCGGGCGCCGAGCGTGAGCAATGCGCGCTGATCCTGAGCGTGGCGGCCGAGGACCGGCCCAACATCACCCTGATCGTCATCGTGCTGAAGACCGCCGACGGCAAGAGCCGGCTGCTGCGCGTCATCGCGCGGTTTCGTGCGCTGCCTGACCAACGGCTGCGTCGCGGAAGTCGTGTTGGAGGACAAGCTGCTCGACCAGATGAAGACCGGCAAGTCCGCGACCTTCATCATCTTCCAGACCCCCGAGGAGGGGATCGGCATTCCGCTCGCGCTCGCCGGCTTCAAGGAGGCGATCGAGACCTTGCCGTGATTCGCCGCGCAGCCCGGCGCGGCCCATCTGGCCGCGACCGGCAAAGCTGGTATAAGCGCGGGATGGCGAAATGGGGCGGAGTTTGGCGGATGGCGCGTGCGTATCATGCGGGGACGTTGCGCCCCGCGTTCGTGGCGGGCCTCGCTGGCCTCTGCGCGTCGTGCAGTTCGCTGGGCTCCCTCGATCCGGCCAACCTCATTTCGGCCGGGGCGGCGACCCAGGCGCCGGCGACGGCGGTCGGGGCCGCCCCGCCCGCCGACATCGACTGCCCCGTCATCGAAGTGCAGGACGGCACGGCCTATGTCAGGGTCGGCGGCCAGGCCAATGATACGGTGCGCTATCAGTTCGACATCACCAATACGGCGCGCGAGTGCCACGTGCAGGGCGCGCAGTTCGCCGTCAAGGTTGGCGTCGCCGGCCATCTGCTGATCGGCCCCGCGGGCCAGCCGGGCGCCTATGCCACCCAGCTGCGAATCGTCGTGCGCCGCGACGCCGACCAGAAGCCGGAGTTCTCGAAGCTCTACAAGATCGAGGCCGACACCGCGGGCGCGAGCCAGGCGCCGTTCCAGTTCGTGTCCGAGCCGATCATGTTGCCCTACACGCATCCGCAGGCGAATCAGGACTATACGATCCTCGTCGGTTTCGACGCGGGCCGCGCCCCCGAGGCGCCCAGGTCGCATCGCAGGAACAAGCCGCCGAATTGACAAAGACGCGCGGTTCGGGCTTGCTCGACCGCGTCAGGTCAAGACCCCCAGGGAAGAGACCGGCGGAATCGATCGCTCCGCCGGCGCCGAAGGCTCAACCGCCCCGGAAATGCTCAGGCCCAATGGACCGCCGAGGGGATGACGCTCTGGAAAGCGGCCGGCGCGTGATTCGCGTCCGCCCACCGACGGGGGCAACCGGCGCGCGAGCGGCGGGAAATCTCTCAGGTCACGGGACAGAGGGGGCGCCGACCTGCGGTTCGCCCGCTTCGGGCGAGACAAAGGGTGAAGAGCGCCTCTTGCTGTGACCGGTGGCTGATGTCCGATTCCGTCGCGCCCGAACTGATGCGCACCCCGCTTCACGCCCTGCATGTCGCGCTCGGGGCCCGCATGGTCCCATTCGCCGGCTATGCGATGCCGGTGAACTATCCCGGCGGAATCCTCGCCGAGCATCTGCACGTGCGCGCGGCGGCGGGATTGTTCGACGTTTCCCACATGGGCCAGGCCGTCGTCGACGCGCCGAATCACGCGGCCTGCGCGCGCGCGCTCGAACGGCTCTGTCCCGCCGACCTCCTCGGGCTCGCGCCCGGGCGCCAGCGCTATACGCAGTTCCTCGGGTGGACTGGGGGAATCGTCGACGACCTCATGGTGACCCGGCCGGAGGGCGCCGACGGAAGGCTGCGGCTCGTCGTCAATGCCGCGCGCAAGGCGGTCGATTTCGAGCTGCTGCGCGCCGAACTGCCGGCCGAGGCGCGGCTAACGGCGCTCGAGGACCGCGCGCTGATCGCCTTGCAGGGACCGGCGGCGGCGCGCGTGCTCGATCGTCTGGCGCCCGACGCCGGTCTGGCGAGCGCGCCGTTCATGAGCGCGCGCGACGTGCGCCTTCTCGGCGCCGAGGCGCACCTCACGCGCTCGGGCTACACCGGCGAGGACGGATTCGAGATATCGGTCGCCGCCGATCGCGCCGAGTCCTTCGCGCGCCGCCTGCTCGAGGAAGACGAGGTCGAGCCGGCCGGCCTCGGCGCGCGCGATTCGCTGCGCCTCGAGGCGGGCCTGTGTCTCTACGGCCACGAACTCGACGAGGACACCGACCCGGTCGAGGCGGGCCTCGCCTGGTCGATCCAGAAGCGGCGCCGGCTCGAGGGCGGCTTTCCCGGCGCGCAGCGGATTCTCGCAGCGCTCGCCGGCGGCCCGGAGCGCAGGCGCGTCGGTCTCGCGCTCGAAGGCCGCGCGCCGGCGCGCGAGGGCGCCGAGATTCTCGATGCGGCCGGGCGGGTGATCGGCCGCGTCACTTCGGGCGGCTTCGGGCCGAGCGTGGGGGCGCCGATCGCAATGGGCTATGTCCCGGCCGCGCAGGCGGCCGTGGGAAAGCCGGTCGGCCTCCTCGTGCGCGGCAGGACGCTCGCCGCGCATGTCGCCGCGCTGCCGTTCCACCCGCACGCCTATCACCGCGGCCCGTAGATCAAACCGTCAGGGAGCTCCATCCATGTCGCAGGCGCGTTACACCAGGGAGCACGAATATGTCGTCGTCGAGGGCGACGTCGGCGTCGTCGGCATCAGCGACCACGCGCAGGCCCAGCTCGGCGACGTCGTGTTCGTCGAGCTTCCCGCGGTCGGCGCCGTCGTCGCCAAGGGCGCGCAGGCGGCGGTCGTCGAGAGCGTCAAGGCGGCGAGCGAGGTGTTCTCGCCGGTCTCTGGCGAAATCGTCGCGATCAACCAGATTCTCGAGAAGGAGCCGAGCCTCATCAACGAGAATGCGACCGGGAAGGGCTGGATCTTCAAGATCAGGCTGTCCGCTCCGGCCGAACTCGAAGGCCTGATGGACGAAGCAGCCTATCAGGACTATTTGAAGACTCTCGCGTGAGCCGCTCGATGCGCTATCTGCCCCTCGACGCCGCCGACCGCGCGCTGATGCTGGCGCGCGCCGGGCTCGCCAATATCGACGAGCTGTTCGCCGACATCCCCGCCGCCGAGCGGCTGACGACGCCGCTGCCGATCCCGACGCGCAAGAGCGAGATCGAGGTCGAGCGCGCCCTGACCGGGCTCGCCGCGCGTAATGTCGCCGCCGGCGCGGTCCCGTTCTTCCTGGGGGCGGGGGCCTATCGCCACCATGTGCCGGCGAGCGTCGACCATCTGATTCAGCGCTCGGAGTTCCTGACCAGCTATACCCCCTATCAGCCCGAAATCGCGCAGGGGACGCTCCAGGTCCTGTTCGAATTTCAGACCCAGGTCGCCGCGTTGACCGGGATGGAAGTCGCCAACGCCTCGATGTACGACGGTTCGACCGCCTGCGCCGAAGCGGTCCTGATGGCGCATCGTCTGACCCGTCGCCGGAAGGCGGTCCTGTCAGGCGGGCTGCATCCGCAATACGCCGACGTCGCCGCCACGCTCGCCGGAATGGCGGGCGACATCGTCCTGCGCCTGCCGCCGGATGTTCGCGCCGGCGAGGACCTGGCGGCCGCGATCGACGGCCAGACCAGCTGCGTCGTCGTCCAGAGCCCGGATTTTTTCGGCAATCCACGCGATCTCGGCCCGATTGCGGCCGCCGCCCACGCCAAGGGCGCGCTGCTGATCGCCGTCGTCACCGAGGCGGTGTCGCTCGGCCTCCTGCGTGCGCCCGGCCAGATGGGGGCCGACATCGTCGTCGGCGAGGGCCAGTCGATCGGCAACGCGCTCAGTTTCGGCGGTCCCTATGTCGGGCTGTTCGCGACCCAGCAGAAGAACGTGCGCCAGATGCCGGGCCGCCTCGCCGGCGAGACGGTCGACGCGGAGGGCCGGCGCAGCTTCGTGCTGACCCTTTCGACGCGCGAGCAGCACATCCGCCGGGAGAAGGCGACCAGCAACATCTGCACCAATTCGGGCCTCTGCGCGCTCGCCTTCTCGATCCACATGAGTCTGCTCGGCCAGACCGGACTCGGCCGGCTCGCGCGGGTCAATCACGCCAATGCGGTCCAGCTCGCCGACCGCCTCGCCGGCGCGCCCGGCGTGGAAGTTCTCAACGAGTGCTTCTTCAACGAATTCACGATCCGCACGCCGCGCGACGCGGCCGAATTGATCGAGGCGCTCGCGCGGCGAGGCGTGATCGGCGGCCTGCCAGTCTCGCGCCTGCTGCCGGACGCCGGCCTCGACGATCTGGTCGTCGTGGCGAGCACGGAGCTGAACACGGACGCCGACCGCGCGGCCTTCGCCGCCGCGCTCGAGGCGTGCGTTTGAGCCAGGACATGGAAGCTTCGCCATGCTGAACCATCAGGGACGCCCGACCCGCGCGGGCGAGGCTTCGGCCGCCGCGGCCGGCACGTTCACCGGCAATCGCGGCCTCGACATGGAAGAGGCGCTGATCTTCGAGACCGGACGGCTCGACGCGACCGGCGTCGACATCGACGAGCCCGCGCCATTCGCCGCGCGACTCGGCGCCCACGCGCGCGAGGGCGAGATCGGCCTGCCCGGCCTCAGCGAGCCGGAGACGATGCGCCATTACGTCAGGCTGTCGCGCAGGAACTATTCGATCGACGCCGGCCTCTATCCGCTCGGGTCCTGCACGATGAAGCACAATCCCCGGCTCGACGAGAAGCTGGCGCGCCTGCCCGGCTTCGCCGACATCCATCCGCTGCAGCCGGTCTCCACCGCGCAGGGCGCGCTCGCGCTGATCGACGAACTCGCCCGCACGCTGATGACCATCACCGGCATGGCGGCGATCGCGATGTCGCCCAAGGCCGGGGCCCATGGCGAGCTGTGCGGCATGATGGCGATCAAGGCGGCGATCGCGGCGCGCGGCGAGGGCGCGGCGCGCACCGTCGTCCTCGTCCCCGAATCCGCGCACGGCACCAACCCGGCGACCGCGGCGCTGCTCGGTTTCGCGGTTCGCGCGGTGCCGACCGGCGTCGATGGAACGGTGAGCGCCGAAGCCGTGCGCGCGGCGCTCGGCCCGGACGTCGCCGCGATCATGCTGACCAATCCCAACACCTGCGGGCTGTTCGAGCGCGAGATCGGCGCGATCGCGCGGGCGATCCACGAAGGGGGCGCCTATTTCTATTGCGACGGCGCCAATTTCAACGCGATCATGGGCAAGACGCGCCCGGGCGACCTCGGCGTCGACGCGATGCACATCAACCTCCACAAGACGTTTTCGACGCCGCACGGCGGCGGGGGACCCGGCGCCGGCCCGGTCGTGCTGTCGGAAGCGCTCGCGCCCTTCGCGCCGACGCCCCATATCGTGGCGGACGCCGACGGTCTCCGAGTCGTCGAACACGGCGGCGGCACCCGGTCGTTCGGCCGCATGACTGCGTTCCACGGCCAGATGGGCATGTTCGTCCGCGCGCTCGCGTTCATTCTTTCGCACGGCGCCGACGGCCTGAAGCAGGCGTCCGAGGACGCCGTGCTCGCGGCCAATTACGTCAGGGTCTGCCTCAACGATCTCCTGTCCTCGCCGTTCGGCGAGCGCCCCTGCATGCACGAAGCCCTTTTCGACGATCGATGGCTCAAGGACACCGGGCTGACGACGCTCGATTTCGCCAAGGCGATGATCGACGAAGGCTATCATCCGATGACCGTCTATTTCCCGCTCGTCGTCCATGGCGCGATGCTGATCGAACCGACCGAATCGGAATCGAAGGCGAGCCTCGACCTGTTCGTGATGACGCTGCGCGATCTCGCGCTTTCGGCGCTCGCGGGCGAGCGCGAGAGGTTCGAAGCCGCGCCGCGCCTGGCGCCGCGCCGGCGCCTCGACGAGACCCGGGCCGCCCGCCAGCCGATCTTGCGATGGACGAAGCCGGCGCCGGCGTGACGCGCGGCGCCTGGCGATCTTGGCGCCGCGCGTGGTTCGCCGCATAGTGCGCACGAAGCGAATCCGCAGGGATTCGCGCGGAAAAGGACGGGTGACGATGTCTACGGCTCTTGCCCGGCGCGGCGTCGCGGCGCTCGCGTTCCTGCTGGCCTTCGGCGCGCCGTTCGCGATCGTCGGCGTGCGCGCACAGGACGCGGCGACGCCCGGCGCTTCGCAGACCGCGCCCGCGCCCCCCGCTCCCGCGGCGCCTCCGCCCTCCGCGCCGGCGCCCCCGGCGACTCCCGCCAACCCACCGGCCGCCCTGACGCCTGGGGCGACTCCCGGCAACCCGCCTGCGGGGCCGGAGCCGCCCGCCGCGCCAGCGCAGCCGCCGGCCGGCGGTCCCCCTGCGGCTGCGGCGCCGAGCGCGCCGCCGCCCGCGGCGGGCGCGCCCGCCGAGGATTCCTCGAGCGGCCAGACCCTCCAGATGACCGCCCATCCAGCGGCCTATATGGAGGGCAAGGCGAACTGGGCGGAGGGGTTCAGCGCGCTCACCGGCGCCTTCGAAATGGTGCGCAGCCAGCTCGCCAGGGCCGGCCTGACCGCCGCGGGCCGGCCGATGGCGGTGTTCACCGCAACCGACGACAACGGGTTCAGCTATCGCGCGATGATCCCGATCGACAAGGCTCCCGAAGGCCGGGCTTCGCTGTCGGAAGCGGTCAAGCTCGGCCAGACGCCCGCGGGCAAGGCGATGCGCTTCGAGCATCGCGGCTCCTACGAGGACATCGATTCGACCTACGAGGCGATCACCGCCTATCTCGACGAGAAGGGACTGGAGGCGGACAACCTGTTCGTCGAGGAGTATCTCAACGAAGTGAAGACCTCCGACGACCCCAATCTGCAGGTCGACATCTACGTGCTGTTGAAGTGAGCGCGGCCGGGACGGTCGTCTTCGACCTCGACGGGACGCTGACCGATTCGCGCCCGGGAATCCTGCGCTCCACGCGCTACGCGCTGCGCCGGCTCAACGAGGCGACCGGCGCGGCGCATCCGATTCCCGAGGAGGACGCGCTCGAATACATGATCGGACCGCCGATGCGCGAGACTTTCGCCGGACTCGTCGGCCCCGATCTCGTCGAGCCGCTGCTGAGCTTCTATCGCGAGCGCTACGCCACGGTCGGCCTGTTCGAGAACGCGGTGTTCGATGGCGTGACGGACGCGCTCCAAGCGCTGCGCGCCGGAGGTTACCGCCTGTTCGTCGCGACCTCGAAGAACGAGGCCGACGCGCGCCGCATTCTCGATCATTTCGGGCTGACGAAATTCTTCGCCGACATATATGGGGCGCGGAGCGACGGCAGCCGCGCCGTCAAGAGCGACCTTCTGGCCTACCTTCTCGCGCGCGAGAACATCGAGGCCGACGCCGCGCGCGTGGCGATGATCGGCGATCGCAAGTTCGACGCGCTCGGCGCGCGGCAGGTTGGCCTTTCCGCGCTCGGCGCGCTGTGGGGCTACGGAAGCCGGCTCGAGCTCGTCGAGGCCGGCGCCGACCCGCTGATCGACACGCCGCGGCAAATCCCCGACGCAATCGCGGCGACCCTCGTTCACGGCGCGGCGCGCTGATCCCGCGCGCCCGCTTCCGTCCAGACCTCGCCCGGCCGCAGCGCGCGGAAGCGCGCGGGGTCGACACCGGCGTCGCGCAGCGCCGTCGCCAGACCCTCCCGCGGCGCCTCGATCGCCTCGTCGGAGAGCGGGAACGTCCCCCAGTGATGCGCGATCGCGCTACGCGCGCCGCACAGCGCGAAGACCTGCACCGCCTCGGCGGGATCGACGTGAAAGTCCTTCATGAACCAGCGCGGCGCATAGGCGCCGATCGGGATCAGGGCAAGGCGCGGCGGCCCGTGCTTGCGACGGATCGCCGGGAACAGCGCGCCGTCGCCGAAGCCGGTATCGCCGATGCAGTAGATCGCGCCCTCCGGCGTTTCGATCGCGAAGGCGCACCACAGCGCCATCCGGCGGTCGCCGAGCCCGCGCGCAGACCAGTGGCGGGCGGGCTCGAAATGGACGGCGACTTCGTCCGACAGCGCGACGCGCGCGCCCCAGTCGAAAGCCTCCGCCTTCAACGCCGGGTCATGCGCCGCCATGAGCCGGTCATTGCCGAGCGGCGTCAGGATGCGCGGTCGATCGCGAACGGCGAGCGCGCGCAGGGTCGGCAGGTCGAGATGGTCGTAGTGGTTGTGCGTCACCAGGATCGCGTCGATTGCAGGCAGGTCTTCGAACGCGACGCCGGGCGCGTTGACCCGGCTCGGCCCGATCCAGCGCGACGGGCTCGCGCGCCGGGAATAAACGGGATCGAGGAGCAGGTTGAGTCCGCACGTCTGGATGAGGAAGCTCGCATGGCCGATCGCGGCCACGCGCAGCGCGCCGCCCGCCACTCGCGCCGGCGGCCGGTCCCGAAACGGGCTGGGAAAGCTCGCCGGCCATGGCGCTCGTCGCCCGCCGAGCCGCCAGCGCAGGAGATCGGCGAGGCTGCGGTCGCTGGCGCCGCCCGGCGCGTAGAACCGCAGCCCGTCGAAATGATCCGACGGCGCGCCGGAATAATAGGGATTGCGGGCCATGCCCGGCGGGCCTCGCGGGGCCGTTCACAAATGCCCGACGACCGCCTTCGGCTGATAGGGCTCCTCGAGCCTCGCGATCGTCCGGGCGTCGAGCTTCAGCGCGAGCGCGGCGAGCGCGTCGTCGAGATGGTGCGGCTTGGAGGCGCCGATGATCGGCGCGGTGACATAGGGCTTGGACAGCACCCAGGCGAGCGCGACGATCGCCGGCTTGGTCCCGAGCTTCTCCGCGGTCTCGACGACGCGCCGGCGGATCGTCTCGTCCTGGCGCGAGCCGAGGCCCAGAGCGAGGCTGAACGGATCGGTCCGGCCGCGCACCGTGACCGCCTTCTCGCCGACGCCCGAGCCGGCCAGATAGCCGCGCGCCATCGGCGACCACGGAATCACGGCGACGCCTTGGTCGGCGCAGAGCTTCATCATCTCGCGCTCCTCCTCGCGATAGACGAGATTGTAATAGTTCTGCATCGAAACGAATTCGCTCCAGCCTTTTTCCCGCGAGATCGAGATCATCCGCGCGAACTGCCAGGCCCACATCGACGACGCCCCGACATAGATCGCCTTGCCGGCGCGCACGACGTCGTTCAGCGCCTCCAGGGTCTCCTCCAGCGGCGTGTTCGGGTCGAAGCGATGGATCTGGTAGAGATCGACGTAGTCCGTGCCGAGCCGCTTCAGCGAATGATCGATCGCCTCCATGATGTGCTTGCGCGACAGGCCGCCGGAATTGGCGCCCGGCCCCATGACGCCATGCACCTTGGTCGCGATCACGACCTCGTGGCGGACCGCGAATTCCTTCAGCGCGCGGCCGAGGATTTCCTCGCTGACGCCCTGCGAATAGACATCCGCGGTGTCGAAGAAATTGACGCCGCGCTCGAGCGCGCCCTTGATGAACGGACGCGAGGCCTCCTCCTCCAGCACCCATTCGCGCCATTTCGTCGACCCGTAGGTCATGCAGCCGAGGCAGAGTCTCGAGACCTTCATGCCGGTCCTTCCGAAACGCACCATGTCCATGGGGGAACTCCCGTCAGCCCGTCGCGCCCGGCGTCATAGACCCGAATCCGCGGCGGCGTCGAGTGTGGCGGGGATCGCGCGTCGGCCGCGCGCCCCCGCGCACGGGCTCAGTCCATCCCGAACAGGGAGATTCCAGCCGGATCGGGAGTCTCATGCTCGTGACCCCCTCAGCCTCTTGCAAGCCGCGACCGGCACCCTATGATTTCGCGCGGCGCTCGCCTCGCCGTTCCCGATGGCGCGTGGCCGCTTCAAGGGCGGATTGGCCGACCGCCAGCCTCCCAAAAGTCGTCCGCCGGGCGCGCGTTCCCGATTCGGACCCACCATGAAAGAAGAGAAAATGACATCGACGACCGAGGCGCGCGCCGGCGGCGGCTGGGACTTCTGGATAGATCGCGGCGGCACGTTCACCGACGTGATCGGCCGCGACCCCGCGGGGCGGCTCCACGCGCGCAAGCTGCTGTCGGAAAATCCCGCCTATGACGACGCCGCGGTGCAGGCGATCCGCGACCACCTCGGCCTCGCCGCTGCCGCGCCGATCCCGGCCGGCGCCGTCGGCGTCGTCAAGATGGGCACGACGGTCGCCACCAACGCGCTGCTCGAACGCAAGGGCGAACGCGTCCTGCTGGTGACGACGCGCGGCTTTCGCGACGCGCTCGAAATCGGCTATCAGGCGCGCCCGAAGATTTTCGCGCGCAACATCCTCAAGCCCGAGCAGCTCTACGCCGACGTCGTCGAGGTCGACGAGCGGACGCTCGCCGACGGGACCATCGAGCGGGCCCCCGATCTCGCCGCCATCCGCCGCGATCTCCGCGCGGCCCGAGCGCGCGGCTTCGACGCGCTCGCGATCGTGTTGATGCACGCCTACCGCTATCCCGAGCACGAGCGGCAGGTCGCGCGGCTCGCGCGGGAGATCGGTTTTGCCCAGGTCTCGGTCAGCCACGAATGTTCGGCGCTGATCAAGCTGGTCGGCCGCGGCGACACGACCGTGGTCGACGCCTATCTCTCGCCTATTCTCGCGCGCTACGTCGCGCGCGTCTCGGAGGCGCTCGACGTCAAGCGCACCGGCGCGCGGGTGATGTTCATGATGTCGTCGGGCGGGCTGACGGCGGCCGAGCTGTTCGCCGGCAAGGACGCGATCCTCTCGGGGCCGGCGGGCGGCGTCGTCGCGATGGCGCAGACCGGACGCAGCGCCGGCTTCGACCGGGTGATCGGCTTCGACATGGGCGGCACCTCGACCGACGTCGCCCATTTCGACGGCCGATACGAACGCGCCTTCGAGACCGAGGTCGCCGGGGTGCGGATGCGCGCGCCGATGATGATGATCCACACGGTCGCGGCTGGCGGCGGGTCGATCCTCCATTACGACGGCGCGCGGTTCCGGGTCGGGCCGGATTCGGCGGGCGCCAATCCCGGGCCCAAATGCTACCGGCGCGGCGGCCCGCTCACGGTGACCGACGCCAATCTGATGGCGGGCAGGCTGATCCCGGATTTCTTCCCGAAAATCTTCGGCCCCGGCCAGGATCAGCCGCTCGAAGCGGCGGCCGTGCGCGAGGCCTTCGCGGCGCTCGCGCGCGAGGTCGGCGACGGGCGGACGCCCGAGCAGGTCGCCGACGGCTTCATCGCGATCGCGGTCGCCAAGATGGCCGAGGCGATCAAGAAAATCTCCGTCGCGCGCGGCTATGACGTCACCCGGTATGCGCTCAACTGTTTCGGCGGCGCCGGCGGCCAGCACGCCTGCGACGTCGCCGACGCGCTGTCGATCCGGACCGTGCTGATCCACCCGCTTTCCTCGCTGCTGTCGGCCTTTGGCATGGGCCTCGCCGACATCGGCGCGAGCCGCGGCCAGGGCGTCGAGGCGCCGCTCGCCGAACCCGCGCTGGCGCGGATCGCCGAACTCGCCGCCGAGCTCGGCGCAAAGGCGATCGACGAGGTCGCCGGCCAGGGCGTCGCGCGCGACGCGATCGCGCTGCACGTGCGCGCGCAATTGCGCTACGCCGGCTCCGACACCGCGCTAGAAGTCGCGGCGGGAAGCCTGGCGGCGATGCGCAGCGCCTTCGAGGCCGCCCACGAGGCGCGGTTCGGCTTCATCGATCCCGCCAAGGATCTGACGATCGAGGCGGTCACCGTCGAGGCGGTAGGCGGCGCGGCGCGGTTCGACGAGCAGGCGCAGCCGATCGCGGCGGCGGCGGCGCCGGAGGCGGAACGCCCCGCGCGCTTCTTCTCGAACGGCCAGTGGCGCGACGCCAATGCGTTCCTGCGCGAGAATCTCGCGCTCGGCGCCGAGCTCCCCGGCCCCGCGCTGATCATCGAGCCCCACCAGACTATCGTCGTCGAGGACGGCTGGCGCGCCGAGCTGACGGCCAGGAATCACATCGTCCTGCGCCGCGTCGCCGCGCCGGCGCGGCGCGACGCGATCGGCTCCAGCGCGGATCCGGTGATGCTGGAGATTTTCAACAATCTGTTCATGTCGATCGCCGAACAGATGGGGGTGACGCTGCAGAACACCGCCTATTCCGTCAACATCAAGGAGCGGCTCGACTTCTCCTGCGCGGTGTTCGACCGCCACGGCCGGCTCGTCGCCAACGCGCCGCACATGCCGGTGCATCTGGGCTCGATGGACCGCTCGGTCGAGACGATCATCCGCCTCAACGAGGGGCGCATCGCGGCCGGCGACGTGTTCGCGCTCAATGCGCCGTATAACGGGGGCACCCATCTGCCCGACATCACCGTCTGCACGCCCGTCTTCGACGAGGCGGGCGGGACGATCCTGTTCTGGGTCGCCTCGCGCGGCCATCACGCCGACGTCGGCGGCGTCTCGCCGGGTTCGATGAGCCCGCGCGCGACCAGCATACTCGAGGAAGGCGTCTACATCGACAATTTTCTGCTGGTCGAGCGCGGCCGCTTCCGCGAGCGCGAACTCTACGCCCTGCTCGAGGCCGGCCCCTACCCCGCGCGCAACCCGCTGCAGAACGTCAACGACCTCAAGGCGCAGATCGCCGCCAACCGGAAGGGCGCGCAGGAGCTCGAACGCATGGTCGGGCAATTCACGCTCGGCACGGTCGAGGCCTATATGGGCCATGTCCAGGACAACGCCGCCGAGAGCGTGCGGCGCGTGATCGACCGGCTGAAGGACAGCGAATTCTCGACCGAAATGGATCAGGGCGCGGTCATCCGGGTGAGGATCAGCGTCGACCGCGACAAGCGCGAAGCGACGGTCGACTTCACCGGGACCTCGCCGCAGCGGCCCGACAATTTCAACGCCCCCGAGCCGGTCGCGCGCGCCGCCGTGCTCTACGTGTTCCGGGTCATGGTCGAGGACGACATCCCGATGAACGCGGGCTGCCTGCGCCCGATCAGGATCGTCATCCCCAAGGGCTCGATGCTGTCGCCGCGCTATCCCGCCGCGGTGGTGGCCGGCAATGTCGAAACCTCGCAGGCGGTCACCGACACTTTGTTCGGCGCGCTCGGCGCGCTCGGCTCGGCGCAGGGAACGATGAACAACCTCACCTTCGGCAATGCGCGCTACCAGTATTACGAGACGATCTGCTCGGGCGCGCCGGCAGGGCCCGGCTTCGACGGGGCGAGCGGCGTCCATACCCACATGACCAACTCCCGGCTGACCGACCCGGAAGTGCTGGAATCGCGCTTCCCGGTCGTGCTCGAGGATTTCCACATCCGGCGCGGCTCGGGCGGCAGGGGCAAATGGCGCGCCGGCGACGGCACGATGCGCCGGCTGCGCTTCCGCGAGCGCATGGATCTCGCGCTGCTGACCGGCCATCGGCGCGTGGCCAATTTCGGCATGGCGGGCGGGGAGGTCGGGGAGCTCGGGCGCAATTTCGTCGAGCGGGCGGACGGGCGGATCGAGGAGCTTCCGGGCTGCGCGCAGACGGTGCTGGAGGCGGGCGAGGCGGTGGTGGTGGTGACGCCGACGGGCGGGGGATGGGGGAAGGTCGAGTGAAAGGGGGGCGGACCGGGCTGGCGGTCGACATTTTGACGGTCGTGAGTGGTCCTGGAAAGCGGCTCCGCCTGCGCCACAGCCGGACTGAACCGTCGCGTCCCGATCGCCTGCAATAGTGTTGGCCGCGAGCGGCGGCGCCTGTCCTAACTGCTGCCGATCAGGATGCCCGCCGCGAGCACCAGCCCGCCGCCGAGCATCACCTTGGCCGCCGCGGCGAGCGGCGGCGTGCTCATGAAGCGCCACTGGATCCAGGCGATCGTCAGCAGTTCGACGACGACGACCGCGCAGGCGAGCACGGTGGCGGTGAAGAAACCGGGGATCAGATAGGGCAGCGTGTGGCCGATGCCGCCGCCGAACGTCATCAGGCCGCAGACGACGCCGCGCAGCAGCGGCGCGCCGCGCCCGGAAATCTTGCCATCGTCGGCGAGCGCCTCCGCAAAGCCCATCGAAATGCCGGCGCCGATCGAGGCGGCCATGCCGACCAGGAAGGCGTTCCAGGAATTGTGGGTGGCGAAGGCGGCGGCGAACACCGGCGCCAGGGTCGAGACCGAACCGTCCATCAGGCCGACCAGCCCCGGCTGGATGATCTGCAGCACGAAGCGGCGCTGCGCGTCGTCGTCCTCGTTCGCCCGCGTCTCACCGGGCAACCGGGACGCTTCGATGCGCGCCGCCGCGTCCTCGTGCGCGGCCTCCGCCGCCGCGAGATCGCCGAGCAGCTTGCGGATTGCGGCGTCGCTCGTGCGGGTCGCCGCCTGCTGGTAGAACCGGGCGGCGTCCTGCTCCATCTGGCGCGCCTGGCGGCGCACGGCGTCGACGCCGAGCGGGCGCAATTGCCAGATCGGCCGCCGCTGGACCCAGCCGCGCACGTCCTGGCGGCGGATCAGCGGGATGTGGTCGCCGAATTTCGAGACGAACAGATCGATCAGCAGACGCCGGTGCTCGCTCTCCTCGGCCGCCATATCGGTGAAGACGTGCGCGCTGGCGGGATAGTTCTCCCGCAGCCCTTCGGCGAAGTCGGCGTAGATGCGGCCGTCCTCCTCTTCGCTGCTGATGGCGAGGGCGAGCAGTTCCCGCTCGCTCAGATCCGTGAATTTCCGTATCACCGTGGCGGCTCCGCGAGAAAAGCGCGCGCGCCCGACCAGGGTCGCCGTCATCCGGCGTTTGCCGATGCAGGCCGCACGAGCATCGGCGATTTTGTAGAATAATTCTAAACTGAGGTCCAGCGCCGCGGCTACCTCGTCATCACCACCGGCGCGCCGACGCTGACCCGGTCGAACAGGTCGATGACATCCTCGTTGAGCATGCGAATGCAGCCGTAGGACGCCGCGGTGCCGACCGAGGCGCGCATCTTCATCGTCGTCCCGTGGATCGCCACCTCGTCGCGATCGAGCGTGATCGCGCGCGCGCCCATCGGGTTGTGCGGAGAGCCGCCGGGAATCAGGTCGGGCAGTTCGGGATGGTCCCGCTTGACGGAATCGGGCGGCGACCAGGCGGGCTCGACATATTTGCCGTCGACCTTGGCGTAGCCGCTCCATTCCTTGCCGCGCTTGGCGACCGCGACCGGATAGGCGATGGCCGAATCCGGGCCGGTGACGAGGAACAGCTTGCGGGCGCTCTGGCTGATGACGATGGTGCCCGCGCCGTAGGGCGAGGGGAAGGCGACGATCTCGGCCGCGCCGGCGGGCGACAGCGCGCTGAGCAGGATCAGAGCCATCAGCCAGCTCCGCATCGATCGTCTCCCGAATCCGGGGCCGGCGAGGGCCCCTTCCTCGACACGAGTCTATCACGGCGCCCTCCAACCGGGGACCGAAGCCCGAGGGCTTGGTAAACGCGCGCCCGAAGCGCCCGCCGATCGCGCGCTTCTATGGTATTTATGGACTGAATTGAATCGAGTGCTTATGTATGGCGGGCGCGAAGCGCCCTGAGGGCAGAAATATGTTGACGAACAAGGGGAAATACGGCCTCAAGGCGATGGTCCATCTTGCCGGGCTCGAGCCGGGAAAGCCGGCGCTGGTCGCCGACATCGCCGCGAGCAACGCCATCCCCAAGAAGTTTCTCGACGCGATCCTCGGCGAATTGCGCACTGCGGGTTTCGTCCATTCCAAGAAGGGGCGCGGCGGCGGCTACGTCCTGGCCAAGAGCCCGGCGAGGATCATGGTCGGCGAAATCGTGCGCGCCCTCGACGGGCCGCTCGCCCCGCTCGCCTGCGCGAGCAAGGCCTATTACCGACGTTGCGACGATTGTCCGGCCGAAGGCAATTGCACCGTGCGGCTGATGATGCTCGAGGTGCGCAACGCGATCGCCGCCGTTCTCGACAACCGGAGCCTGGCGTCGATGCGCGCGCTGGCGGATATCGACGAACAGAACCTGATGTACTACATCTGAGCGAGCGCCTCGCGCGCGCTCCTGCGTCGCGGCGGCCGGGCGGCGGCCGCGAACGCCGCCGTCCGCTGATGAAAATCGGTGATGCGCGGCGCGATATGGGCGCGGAAGCGCGACCCGTTGAAGACGCCGTAATGGCCGACGTCCTTCTGGACGTAATTGGTCTTCAGCGCCTCGGGCAGCCCGCTGCACAATTCCTGGGCCGCATAGGTCTGGCCGACGCCGGAAATATCGTCGTTCTCGCCCTCGACCGTCATCAGCGCGCAGCGCCGGATCGCCTTGAGGTCGACCGGCGCGCCGCGGTGCTTCATTTCGCCCTTCGGCAACGCGTGCTCGACGAACACGGTCTCGATCGTCTGCATGTAATATTCGGCGGTCAGGTCCATCACCGCCATGTATTCATCATAGAATTCGCGATGCTTCTCCGCCGAATCGCCGTCACCGGAGACGAGATGGTTGAACATTTCGACATGGGCGTTGACGTGGCGGTCGAGGTTCATCGCCATGAAGCCGGAAAGCTGGAGGAATCCGGGATAGACGACGCGGCCGACGCCGGCGTGGGGAAACGGCACCACGTTGAGGCAATGGGTGCGAAACCATTCGACGCCGCGCCGCTCGGCGAGCAGGTTGACCGCCGTCGGGCTGCGCCGCGTGTCGATCGGGCCGCCCATCAGCGTCATCGAGCCGGGAATGTCGGGATGGTCCTCGGCCTCCATCAGCGCGATCGCCGCGATCAGCGGAACGGCCGGCTGGCAGACGCCGATCGTGTGCACGCCCGGCCCGATCACCCCGAACATTTCCCTGAGATAGTCGATGTAATCGTCGAGGTCGAACGCGCCGATCGCGAGCGGGATCATCCGGGCATTGTTCCAGTCGGTGATGTAGACTTCATGGGTGGGCAGGAAGGCCTCGACGGTGCCGCGCAACAGCGTCGCGTAATGGCCCGACATCGGCGCCACGATCAGCAGCTTGGGCTGCGGCGCGACGAATTGCGCGCCCTCGCGGACGAAATGCAGCAGGCTGCAAAAAGGGCGCTCCCAGACGACCTCCTCGCGCACGGGGACGGAAACGCCGCCGACGTTCGTTTGCGCGAAGCCGAATTCCGGCTTGCCGTAGCGGCGGGTGATGCGCTCGAACAATTCGGCGCCGGCGGCGATGTTCTTGCCGAACGGCGTGGCGGAGAGCGGATTGAACGGATTGGCGAAGAGGAACCGGCTCGCATCGGAAAACGCGCGGGCCGGCCCCAAAGCGGCGAGCGCCATTTCGTACATCTGATAGGAATAATTCATCGCCCGGTCATCCTTTTCACCGTTGGATGGCGTGATTACGCCCTGCCCCAACGCTGATCGCCATTAGTTAACGTTCATACTTAAACGAATCAACGTGTCCAAAGGGATGAGATCGTCGTAAAGGGGATAAGAACACGGCTCGACGAAGGTTCCCGACCTAGCCGAGGCGGCCGGCGACTCGGGGGCGCCGCGTCGCC
>JBEKZS010000095.1:0-17108 GCA_049509635.1 Roseiarcus sp. | reverse complement strand
AGGGCGGCTCGATCGTGCTCGTCTCCTCCGCCGCCGCGCGGCTCGGCTCGCCCGATCTCTATGTCGACTATGCCGGCTCCAAGGGCGCGATCGACACGCTGACGCTGGGCCTGTCGAAGGAGCTCGGGCCGGAGGGCGTGCGGGTCAACGCGGTGCGCCCGGGCCTGGTCGAGACCGACATCCACGCCAGCGGCGGCGAGCCGGACCGCGCATGGACGCTCGGCGCGACCGCGCCGCTCGGCCGGCCGGGGCGGCCCGAGGAAATCGCCGAGGCGATCGTCTGGCTGCTCGGCGACGCGGCGTCCTATACGACCGGCGCGCTGCTCGACGTGGCGGGCGGCCGCTGAGCCGGCGATCGCCTAGCGCGCCGCCGGCGCTCCCATGGCATTGAGATTCAAGCGCAAACCGGCCTCCGATCGCCGCTCCGGACCGGTGGCGGCGCGCGCCGGAATCGTCTAGAAGGACCGATCAGGTCCCTCGCAGGATTCGCAAGCCCTTGGCCGACGACAAGAACGAGAAACCCGCCGCCGGCGGTCCCTCCGACATCAAGCCCGTCTCGATCGCCGACGAGATGCGGCGCAGCTATCTCGACTACGCGATGAGCGTGATCGTCAGCCGCGCGCTGCCCGACGTCCGCGACGGCCTCAAGCCCGTGCATCGGCGCATCCTGTTTTCGATGCGCGAGAACAATTTCACCCCCGACCGGCCCTACAACAAGTCCTCGCGGGTCACCGGCGACGTCATGGGCAAATACCATCCGCATGGCGATCTGGCGATCTATGACGCGCTGGTGCGGATGGCGCAGGATTTCTCGATGCGGGTGCCGCTGCTCGACGGCCAGGGCAATTTCGGCTCGGTCGACGGCGACCCGCCCGCGGCGCAGCGCTACACCGAAGTGCGGCTCGAGAAGGTCGCGATGGAGCTGCTGGAGGATCTCGACAAGGACACCGTCGATTTCAAGCCCAATTACGACGACAAGGAGCTCGAGCCGGTCGTCCTGCCGGCGCGTTTTCCCAACATTCTGGTCAACGGCGCCGGCGGCATCGCGGTCGGCATGGCGACCAACATCCCGCCGCACAATCTGGGCGAGACGATCGACGGCGCGCTCGCGCTGATGGATCGGCCGGACATGAGCTTCGAGGATCTCCTGGAGATCATTCCGGGTCCCGATTTCCCGACCGGCGGCTCGATCCTCGGGCGCGCGGGCATCCGGGCGGCCTATGCGACCGGGCGCGGTTCGATCGTCATGCGCTCCAAGGTAGCAGTCGAGGAGATCCGCAGGGATCGCGAGGCGCTGATCGTCACCGAGATTCCCTACCAGGTGAACAAGGCGACGCTGATCGAGAAGATCGCCGATCTCGTGCGCGAGAAGCGCGTCGAGGGCATTTCGGACCTGCGCGACGAATCCGACCGCGACGGCATGCGCATCGTCATCGAGATCAAGCGCGACGCGGTGCCCGAGGTGGTGCTCAACCAGCTCTGGCGGTTCACCGCGATGCAATCGAGCTTCGGCGCCAACATGATCGCGCTGACCGGCGGGCGTCCGCAGATGCTGACGCTGAAAGACATGCTGGCGCTGTTCATCGAGTTCCGCGAAGAGGTCGTCACCCGGCGCACCAAGCACCTGCTGACCAGGGCGCGCGACGGCGCCCATGTCCAGGTCGGCCTGGCGATCGCGGTCGCCAATATCGACGAGGTGATCCGGCTCATCCGCACCTCGCCCGACTCGGGCGCCGCGCGCGCCGCGCTGATGGAGCGCGCCTGGCCGGCGCGCGACATGGCGCCGCTGGTCGCCCTCATCGCCGATCCGCGCCACGTGCTCGCCGAGGACGGCACGATCCGGCTGTCGGAGGCGCAGGCGCGCGCGATCCTCGAATTGCGGCTCGCCCGCCTGACCGCGCTCGGGCGCGACGAGATCGCCGAGGCGCTCAACAAGCTGGCGGGCGAGATCGCCGAATATCTCGAAATCCTCGGCTCGCGCGCGCGGGTGTTCGGCATCATCCGCGACGAGCTCGTCGCGGTGAAGAGCGCCTTCGCGACGCCGCGCCGCACGATCATCCTCGACAGCGACGCCGACATGGAGGACGAGGACCTCATCCAGCGCGAGGACATGGTGGTGCTGGTCAGCCACGGCGGCTACATCAAGCGGGTGCCGCTGTCGACCTACCGGGCGCAGAGGCGCGGCGGCAAGGGCCGCTCCGGCATGCAGACGCGCGAGGAGGATTTCGTCGCCCGGCTGTTCGTCGCCACGACCCACCAGCCGGTGCTCTATTTCTCGTCCAGGGGCCAGGCCTACAAGGAGAAGGTCTGGCGCCTGCCGCTCGCAGCGCCCCAGGCGCGCGGCAAGGCGCTCGTCAACCTGCTGCCGCTGGAGACCGGCGAGCGCATCACCACGATCATGCCGCTGCCCGAGGACGAGGCGAGCTGGGAGAATCTCGACGTGATGTTCGCCACCACCCGCGGCACGGTCAGGCGCAACAAGCTGTCCGACTTCGCCCAGGTCAACCGCGCCGGCAAGATCGCGATGCGGCTCGACGAGGGCGAGGCGATCGTCGACGTCCAGATCTGCTCCGACCGCGACGACGTGCTGCTGACGACCATGCAGGGCCAGTGCATCCGCTTCTCCGTCGACGAGGTGCGGGTGTTCAAGGGCCGCGATTCCATGGGCGTGCGCGGGGTGACGCTCGCCGAGGGCGACGCGGTGATCTCGCTGGCGATCCTGCGCGAATTCGACGCCTCGGGCGAGGAGCGCGCCGCCTATCTCAAGATGCGCCGGGCGATGGCGGGCGAGACCGCCGAGGAGCCGGGCGCCGCCGAGCCCGACGCGGAAGCCCCCCCGGCGCAGGAGACCGCGCTGTCGACGTCGCGCTATGCGCAAATGTCGGCCGCCGAGCAGATCATCCTCACCGTCTCGCAGAACGGCTACGGCAAGCGCTCGTCGTCGTTCGAATACCGGCTGACCGGGCGCGGCGGCAAGGGCATCGTCGCGATGGCGGTCAATCCGCGCAACGGCAAGCTGGTCGCCTCGTTCCCGGTGGAGGACGGCGACGAGATCATGCTGGTCACCGACGGCGGCCAGCTGATCCGCTGCCCGGTCGAGGGCATCCGCGTCGCCGGCCGCGCGACCCAGGGCGTGATCGTGTTCGACACCGCCGAGAAGGAGCGGGTGGTCGCGGTCGAGCGGATTTCCGAGCCGGACGGCGAGGAGGACGGCGAAGCGGAGGGCTGAGGCGGCGGGCGCCGACCGCGTCCGGCGACGAACGCGCCGTTTCCGCCCCTTTTTTCCTTAAGTCCAAAGACGCCGACAGCCCGGCGCGGTCTGCGCCCGCGCCTTCAACGGCGGCCATCCTCCCAGCGGAAGACGCGCGTCCTTCAATGCGCGTCGAGCGGCGGAAGCTCGAGATGCTGCTCCACCCGCCGTATCCGCGCCTCGAGGTCGCTGATCAGAACGCCATCGCCGATCACCGCGGAGTGATATTCGACCACCGCGCGCCGCAACCCGACAATCTGCTCTCGCGTGGCCTTCTCGCCGGCTTCGATCCTCGCCTGCAGCGCCACGATGTCCGCGGCGACATCGGCGCCCAGCGAACGCACTTCGGCCTTGACCGCGGCCACGTCGGCCTTGACCTCGGCGAGTTCGCCCTTGGTCGCCATGTCGGCGCGAATGCCGCGCAACAACTCGAGCACGAGATTTTCAGGTTCGCCAGCCATGAGGCAGACTCATAGCGCAACGACCGGAACGAGAAAAGTCGGCCGCGAGCTTCCCGCCATCGCGCCGCGCCGCGCCGCAGCGCCGCGCCGTATCGCCGTCCGCCGCCGAAGCGTCCACTTGCCTCGCGTCGGCGCGGCTGGCACGCTGCATGAAAGCGGCGAGGGCCGGGGCGCGCGGCGATGGCGGATTTCTCGAAGCGGGAGGACGTTCGACGCTGGCTCGGCGCGATCGCGCCTTCCGAACGGCGACGGCAGGTCTCTGTCGCCTTCGCGGCCCGCGCCGCCTTGCGGGTCCTGCCGCTCCTGGCTCCGGAGCTTGGCCCGACCCGCAGGAAGCGCGCCGAAGTCCTTTCGGCCCTCATTCTGCCGGTTTTCCGCGCTACGGCGTTGCCGTGGGCTGCCGGCAAATATCCAGCCCACGGCAACGAGCTTCGCGCCGCCGCCGCCGCCGACGCCGCGTTCATCGATTCCGGAGGCTCGGCGGCCGAGCTCGCCGCTCGGCCGCTCTGGCCGAACGGCGCGGCGCCCGATTGGGCCGCGACAGCCTGGCGCGAACTTGCCGCCGCCCTCCTCGCGGCCGGCGACGATTGGGACGTCTGGACCGGCTGGTATGAAGCCCGGCTCGCCGGCGACGCGGGCCAGCCGCCGATCGAGGCGCTCGAAATCGCCCGCGCGACGATCGGCGACGAGGTGTGGAAGCAGGGGCCGGCAGTCGTGAACGCCGCGATCAGGCGGCTGAGCGACGAAACGCCGACGAGTCCCCAGCCACCTCCTGCTTCAGAGCAGCCAGCCGACGCGCCTGACGACACCGCGCGGCCGCCAGATGTTCCCGCATCCAGGCCTGCCGCCCTCGAACCGATCATCGAGCGCTCGCGCATAACCCTGCCGAAGAAACCGGCGGTTACGGACATGAGGGGTCTACTGTTTCCGCCGCACGGAGCTGTTGGCGCGGGATGTCCTCGAGAGCGTCAACAACATTTTCAAGCTCGTCGCGGAGATCGCTTTGCGAGCGAAGTTTGCGGCGGCCAGCGGCAGCAAGTTCGCCCGCAGGAAACTTGGTTCGTACGCAGCGGAATTCGGAGCGCACGCGGACAAGAGCCTGCGCAAATCGTCGGGCGAACTGGGCGACAAGATCGGCCCGGGGGTGTTGAGGCTCGCGAAGCGGTCATTTCGTTTGGCAACCGGCGGCTTTGCTCTCTACAAAGGGGAGCCCATCCTCGCGGCGTGGCTCATTCAGCACTTCCCGGACAAGTTCGCGTGGCTGGAGTCGGTCCAGACGTTCCTGCATTTGTCGTAGCTCGGCGCGCGCGACGGCGCCGAGAGGCTGTTCGGCCCACTCCCGCCCATCGATCTCTCGGCGGCGCGAAATGTCGATGGACAAAGCCTTGTCAAGGCCGAAGCCGCCGGAGGCGGGGGCCGAAGGCCCGCCTTTACAAGGGTTTGGCCATCGACAACAATCGGACGCCGAGATCAGGGGCCGCTCTGATTTTCGGCCTCTCGCTTTGTTCGGCGCCCAGGCCATGTTCGTACCTTATGTCACGTCCGGTCGCGCGCAAAAACAAGTACGTCGACGCCCGCACAACAATAACTCACCACCGCCGGCCGTCATAGTGAGCGGAGCTCGGACGAACGCCACGCGTTCGCCTTGAGCGGCAACCCAGGGGTGGCAACCTCTCAGGACGGGGCCGGACTGATCAGTCGCAACGGAGAGACAGCGTCGCCCGACCGGCGCCGCTCGAGCAGGACGCTCCACTTCCTGCAACCGGCACGACTGCTGGTTTGCTTCTCAAGGCGAACGCGTAGCGTTCGTCCGGGCTGCGCTCGCAATGACGGCTGAGGCGACTCATTGATTTTCGGGCGTCGCCCTGGAAACCGCCGCCCCTCCCCTCAGCTCCACGCCGCCTTGTAATCCCGCGCAAACCCGGCGAAATCCCGCGGCTTGCGCCCCGTCACTTTCTCGAAGTCGCCCGACAGCGCCGCGGTATAGCCCTGCCGGACATAGCCGAACAGCGTGCTCATCAGTTCGACCAGGACGGCCGGGGCGCCGGCCATCGCGCCGCGCAGCGCGGCGTCGTCGACCGGGACATAGGTCACCGGCTTGCCGATCGCCTGGCTGATCGCCGCGGCGACCTCGGTGCGGGTCAGCGCGGCGGGGCCGGTCAGCGCATAGGCCTTGCCGTTGTGCCCGGGCCTGGTCAGCGCGATCACCGCGATGGCGGCGATGTCGCGGGTGTCGACGAAGCTGGTCGCGCCGTCGGCGGCGGGCTCGTAGATCGCGCCGGCGCGGACCGAGCCGGCCGACATCGTCGCATAATTCTGCATGAAGAAGGTCGGCCGCAGCACGGTCCATTCGAGCCCGGACTCCGCGAGCGCCTTCTCGGCGAGCGAATGCGGCGAGTTCGGATCGGCCTCGGCGCCGAGCGCCGACAGCTTGACCGAGCGCTTCACCCCGGCGGTCTTGGCGGCGGCGATCAGCGCCTTCGTGGCGGCCGGCTCGAGTTCGTAAGGCGCGGCCGAAAACACCGCATCGACCCCCTTCATCGCGGCGGCGAGCGCAGCGGGCTGGGTATAGTCGAAGCCGACGATCTCGGCGCCGGGAAAGCGGGCCTCGGCGCCGGCGCCGCTGCGCGCGCCGATGCGGATTTTTTCGCCGGCGGCGAGCAGCGCGGTCGCCACTTCCCGGCCGACCCTGCCGTTGGCGTTGCAGACGAGGATGGTCACGGGCGGGACTCCCTCGAGCATTCGATGCGATCAATATGGACTGGCGGGTGGGGGAAGGGAAGAGGCCGGCAGGTCACGCGAACTTCCCCGACGCGCGTTGCTGGTACCTGCTGTACAGGGGCCTTTTAGCGGTTATTCGGACGCGGCGCGAAGGCGGGGGTTGCTTCCAAACGCAATTTCGAGGAGTCAAAATCGCTGTGCGGAGGTGCTAACGTCGGGCGATCGGAACCACGTTCCCGCCGGATAAGCCCGCAACGGCGATCGGGAGGAAGACCGCATGAACGACATGACGCCTCCGGCTGCTCGGTCCGAGCCGCCCGCGGTCCGGCTCGCGCGGCTGTTCGCGGCGCAGCGGGCGGCGTCCCGGGCCGAGCCCGCGCCGTCCGTGCGCGTGCGGCGCGCCAGGCTCGTGGCGCTGCGCCGCCAGATCCGGCGCTACCAGGATGTCCTCGCGCAGGCGATCAGCGCCGATTTCGGCTTCCGGCCCGCCGCGGAAACCAGGATGCTCGACCTCCTCGGCTGCGTGCTCGAGGCGAACCACGCGATCGCCCGCGTCGGGCGCTGGATGAGGCCGAGCCGGCGCAGGACCGAGCTCCTGTTCCTCACCAACAGCCTGCGGGTGACCTACCAGCCCAAGGGCGTCGTCGGGATCATCGCGCCCTGGAATTTCCCGGTCTATCTCACGCTCGGCCCGCTGGTCGCGGCGCTGGCGGCCGGCAATCGCGCGATGATCAAAATGTCGGAGGCGACGCCGGCCGCCAACGCCGTTCTCGCGCGGCTCCTCGGCGAGGTCTTTGGCGAGGACGAGGTCGCGGTCGTCGGCGGCGAACTCGCCGATCCCGCGGCCTTCGCCGCCCTGCCCTTCGATCACCTCGTGTTCACGGGATCGCCGCGCGTCGGCCGGCTGGTCATGCGCAGCGCCGCCGACAACCTCACCCCGGTGACGCTCGAACTCGGCGGCAAGTCGCCGGCGCTGGTCCTGCGCGACTATCCGATCGCCGACGCGGCGAGGCGGATCGCCCATGGCAAATCGGTCAACGGCGGGCAGATCTGCGTGGCGCCGGACTATGCGCTGGTTCCGCGCGAAAGCGTCGAGCCGTTCGTCGCCGCCGCCAAGGCGAGCTTCGCGGACATGTACGGGGCGCGGTTCCGTGACAGTCCCGACTTCACCTGGGTGGCGAGCGACGGCCATCTGGCGCGGCTGCACGCGCTGCTCGACGACGCCAGGGCCAAAGGGGCGGTCGTGATCCCCTGCGCCGACTATATTCCGGCGCGCGACGGGCGCCGGATGCCGCTGCACATCGTGGTCGATTGCCGCGACGACATGCGGATCATGCAGGAGGAACTGTTCGGGCCGGTCCTGCCGGTCGCGCCCTACGACAGCCTCGACGATGCGATCGGCTTCGTCAACGCGCGCGAGCGCCCGCTGGCGCTCTATTGCTTCAGCCGCGACGCGGCGCAGCAGCGGGCGGTTCTCGACCGCACCCATTCGGGCGGCGTGACGATCAACGACTGGGGCTGGCACGTCGTCAACCATGACGCGCCGTTCGGCGGCAGCGGCAATTCCGGCATGGGAAGCTATCATGGCGTCGAGGGCTTCCGCGAATTGTCGCACGCCAGGACCGTGTTCAAGCGCCACAGGTTGTTCCCGATCGGTCTGTTCCATCCGCCGTACGGCGCGTTGCTGCAGAACCTGACGTTGCGCTTCTTCCTCGGCAGGGGCGATCCGTCGCTGCGGCCGCCCGCGAGCCAGGCCCCGGCCGGGGACGGCCCGCGCGGCGACGCCTCGCCTCGAGAATCGACCTGATCGACTTCCGCCCGGCCGATCCCGACCTCGCGGGATGGTCGACGATAGACCCGTAAGGTGCGCGCGCGAGCGAGACGCGGGCGCTTTCGCCCGCAAAATCGAAGATACAGCCTCCCACGGGCCCGGCCGGGCCGAACATCCTCGCCACCGGCCCCGCGACGGGTTGACGGATGCGCGCCGCGCTCCGACATTGGGGGCGCCTTCCTCGCCGGAAACATGGCGCCGATGAAAGTCTCGCTCATCCAGATGAATTCGATCAGCGACAAGGCGGCCAACATCGCCGCCGCGCGCAGGCTGATCGAGAAGGCGGTCGCCGAGGAGGCGCCGGACTGGGTGTTGCTGCCCGAGCAGTTCGACTGGGCGGGCGGCCAGCGCGGCGACAAGCAGGCCAACGCCGAGACTCTGCCGGGCGGGCCCGCCTATGCGATGGCGCAGGAGCTCGCGCGCAAGCATGAAATCTTCATCCACGCCGGCTCGATCATGGAGCGGATCGAGGGCGACGAGCGCATCCACAACACCAGCGTCGCATTCAACCGGCAGGGCGAGGAAATCGCGCGCTACCGCAAGATCCATCTGTTCGACGTGACGACGCCCGACGGGACGTCCTACAGGGAGAGCGCGACGGTGAAGGCGGGCGACGCGGTCGTCACCTATGATTGCGAGGGCGTCACCATCGGCTGCTCGATCTGCTACGACCTGCGCTTTCCCGACCTGTTCCAGGCGCTCGCCGCCAAGGGCGCGCAGGTGATCGCGCTGCCCGCCGCCTTCACCCTGCAGACCGGCAAGGACCATTGGGAGGTGCTGCTGCGGGCGCGCGCGATCGAAACGCAGACCTATCTGTGCGCGAGCGCGCAGACCGGCTCGTTCAGCGTCGGCAACGAGCAGCGCATGACCTACGGCCATTCGCTGGTCGCCGATCCCTGGGGCCATGTCGTCGCCAAGGCCTCGGACGGGATCGGCGTGGTGTCGACCCGGATCGACCCGGCGGTGGTCGCCAAGGTGCGCAAGATGATCCCGGTGGCCGAGCACCGAGTCAAGATTTCCTAAACGATTTCCGAACGCCGAGCGCCGCAAAATGCGGCGCCGGCGCTCGATTATTAGGCTTTGCGCGCCGCGCGGCGAAAGCCGATAGTGCCGCGCCGGCCTGCGCCGCCGGCCAGGCTCGAACGGGACCCCTCACGATGGCCGACGCCGACCTCGATCTCGCGACGCTGTCGGACGACGAACTCGTGCCGCAGATCCACGAGGATCTCTACGACGGCCTCAAGGAGGAGATCGAGCTCGCCGTGCGCATCCTGCTCGAGCGCGGGTGGACGCCCTATGACGTGCTGACCAGGGCGCTGGTCGAGGGCATGCGGATCGTCGGGGTCGATTTCCGCGACGGCATCCTGTTCGTGCCCGAGGTGCTGATGGCGGCCAATGCGATGAAGGCGGGCATGGCGATCCTGCGCCCGCTGCTCATCGCCACCGGCGCGCCCAAGATCGGCAAGATGGTGATCGGCACCGTCAAGGGCGACATCCACGACATCGGCAAGAACCTCGTCTGCATGATGATGGAGGGCGCCGGATTCGAGGTGTTCGACATCGGCATCAACAACGGCGTCGAGAAATATCTCGCCGCGATCGAGCAGCATCAGCCGGAGATTCTCGGCATGTCGGCGCTTCTGACGACGACCATGCCCTATATGAAGGTGGTCATCGACGCGCTGAAGGAAAAAGGCATGCGCAGCGATTACATCGTGCTGGTCGGCGGGGCGCCGCTCAACGAATCCTTCGCTCAGGCGGTCGGCGCCGACGCCTATTGCCGCGACGCCGCGGTGGCGGTGGAGACCGCGCGCGCGCTGATGGCGCGCCGGCAGGGCGCCGCGCGGGCGGCGGGGTAGGACGACGAGGAAGACGTCATTGCGAGCGGAGCGAAGCAAGCCAGAGGTCGTGGCCCACCGGGATATGGTGCATGCGGTTCGCGCAGGCGCAGGGGTGGCGCGCGACAGACGAGCGTCTCGACCGCTGGTTTGCTTCGCTTCGCTCGCAATGACGGAGCGCGCAATGACGGGGTGCGGCGGGTGAACGCCGATTCCGCCATCCACGAAGTCGACGTCGAGGCGAAGCTCCCCGGCGCTGGCGCCGGCGCGCGCCGGACGCTGGTGATCGCCTGCGGCGCGCTGGCGCGGGAGATTCTCGCGTTGCGCTCCGGGCCGCTCGCCCATCTCGACGTGACCTGCCTGCCCGCCAGCCTGCACAACCGGCCCCGGGAAATCCCCGCCGCGATGCGCCGCAAGATCGCGCAGAACCGGGCGGCCTATGACGAGATCCTCTGCCTCTACGGCGATTGCGGCACCGGCGGCGAACTCGACCGCGTGCTCGCCGAGGAGGGCGTGGCGCGCATTCCGGGCGCCCATTGCTATGAATTCTTCGCCGGGGCGACCGATTTCGCCGCGCTGATGGAGGGCGAGCCCGGCACGTTCTTCCTCACCGATTTTCTCGTCCGCCATTTCGACCGGCTGGTCATCGAGGGGCTCGGGCTCGACCGCTTTCCTCAGCTGCGCGACGATTATTTCGGCAATTACCGCCGGCTCGTCCATCTCCAGCAGGTCGAGGACGCCGCGCTCTCGGCGCGGGCGGAAGCCGCCGCCGCGCGGCTCGGCCTCGCCTTCGAGCGCCGGTTCACCGGGCTCAGCGGACTCGCGCGGTTCCTGGCGCCGGCGGGGCGCGCATGGCCAGCCTGACCATTCTCTTGTGGCGCGACATCCCGAGCCAGGTGATCGCCCGGGCCGGCCGCGCCACGGCGAAGCGCGAATTGCCCGAGCGATTCGTCCGCGCGATCGACGCGGCGGCGATGAACGCGGGCGCGACCGGAACGGACGCCTATCTGGCGGACTGGCGGCGCGGCGATGCCGGCCCGTGCGGCGACGATCTCGAGGCGGCGGCGGGCGCGGCGGCGGCGCGCCTCGAAGCCGAATATGATGACGACCGCCTCGCGCGGCTTTCGCAGCGGGGTGGGTGGGAGGTCTCGAGCTTGTCGGCGGCGCAGACGAATTCCGGCCCTCCGCCCGGCGCAGGGCCGCGCGCTTGAGCGATCCGCTGGTCATATTCACGCCGTCCGGCCGGCGGGAGCGGGTCCCCGAAGGGATCAGCGTGCTCGACGCCGCGCGCCGGCTCGGCGTCGATCTCGATTCGGTGTGCGGCGGGCGCGGCATCTGCGGGCGCTGCCAGGTCGAGATCGCAGACGGGCGGACGCGCGGGCGCGACGCGTTGACGCCGCGGAACGAGGTCGAGCAGCGCTACGCCGACAAGCGCGGCGCGCTCGGGCCGGGGCGCCGTCTGGGCTGCCAGGCGCGCCTGCTCGCCGACGTCGTCATCGCCGTGCCGCCGGAATCGCAGGTCCATCGCCAGCTCGTGCGCAAGCGCGCCGAGGCGCATCCGATCGAAATCGATCCGGTCGTGCGGCTCTGCTATGTCGAGGTGCGCGAGCCCGACATGCACGATCCCTCGAGCGATCTGCGCCGCCTGCAGGACGCCCTCGCCGGGCAATGGGGCCTCGACGAGACGACGGCCGATCTCGCCGTGCTGCGCGATCTCCAGAAGATTCTGCGCGCGGGCGGCTGGCGGGTGACGGTCGCGCTGCGCAAGGGCCGCGACATCGTCGCCGTCATGCCGGGCTTTTGCGAGCGCGCGCTCGGCCTCGCCTTCGACATCGGCTCTACCACGATCGCCGCCCATCTCTGCGATCTCGCGAGCGGCGAGGTCCTCGCCTCCGCCGGCGTCATGAACCCGCAGATCCGCTTCGGCGAAGACCTGATGAGCCGCGTCTCCTACGTGATGATGAATCCGGGCGGCGACGCGCAGCTGACCCAGAGCGTCCGCGCCGGCCTCGACGCGCTGATCGGCGAAGTCGTCGCGGCGGCGAAGGTCGCGCGCGCCGAAATCGTCGAGGTCGCCGTGGTCGGCAATCCGATCATGCATCACCTGTTCCTCGGGCTGGATCCGACCGAGCTCGGCGGCGCGCCGTTCGCGCTGACGCTCGACGGCGCCTTCGAGGCGCGCGCCCGGGAACTCGGGCTCGAGGTCGCGCCCGGCGCCTTCGTCTATTGCCTGCCCTGCATCGCCGGTCATGTCGGCGCCGACACCGCGGGCGTCGTGCTCGCCGAGGGGCCGTATCTGCGCGACGAGCTCACCCTGCTGGTCGACGTCGGCACCAACGCCGAACTGGTGCTCGGCAATCGCGACCGGCTGATCGCCTGCTCCTCGCCGACCGGCCCGGCCTTCGAGGGCGCGCAGATTTCCTGCGGCCAGCGCGCCGCGCCCGGCGCGATCGAGCGCGTGCGGATCGACCGGCGGACGCTGGAGCCGCGCTACAAGGTGATCGGCTGCGACCTGTGGTCGGACGAGCCGGGCTTCGCCGAGGCGACCGCGCAGACCGGCGTCACCGGAATCTGCGGCTCGGGCATCATCGAGATCGTCGCCGAACTGTTCCTGTCGAGCGTCGTCACGCGCGACGGCGTGATCGACGGCGCGCTCTCGGCGCGCAGCCCGCGCGTCGCGGCGGTCGGCCGGACTTTCGCCTATGTGCTGCGCGAGGGGCCGCCGCGCCTGCAGATCTACCAGACCGACGTGCGCGCGATCCAGCTCGCCAAGGCCGCGCTCTACGCGGGCGCCAAATTGCTGCTGGAGCGCTATGGCGCGCCGGCGCCCGAGCGGGTGACGCTGGCCGGCGCGTTCGGAAGCCATATCGACGCGACTTACGCGATGGCGCTCGGCCTGATCCCGGACTGCGACCTGTCGAAGGTCGCGGCCGCGGGCAATGCGGCGGGCGTCGGCGCGCGCATCGCTTTGCTGAACCTGGCCGCGCGCGGCGAGATCGAGACGATCGCCCGGCGCATCGAGAAGATCGAGACCGCGCTCGAGCCGCGCTTCCAGGACCATTTCGTCGCCGCGATGGCGCTTCCCAACAAGGTCGACGCCTTTCCCAATCTGGGGAAGGCGATCGCCCTGCCCGCGGCTGGCGAGAGCCCCGGCGGCGAACGAGGTCAGCGACGCCGGCGACGCGAGGCGGAGGCGATCACAGACCGCCCGACTCGTGATTGATCGTGTCGGTCGCGACGTCGCGCATCATCGTGATGAGTTCGACCGGAACCGGCATCGGCGTGCAGGCCTTGTCGCCATCGATGAAGAACACCATGCCGCCATTGTTGCCGTCGACCTGCGCCAGAACGGCCTTGTCGCCGTACGGCAATCCCGCGGGCGTCTGCGGGTTCATCGCGTAGATGCCGCGCATGAACTGCCACTGCTCCGAGGTGAGTTCGATCCATCGGCCGTTGCGCGCGATGATCGCCTGTTTGGGAACCGAGACGTCGACGCAGCGACTCGAGGTTTCGGCGGCGGCGAACTGGGGCAGGACCATCAGAGCGCCGACGAATGCGAGAGATGCTTTGTTCAACACGAGGACCTCCTAGGATTAGGCGCCCTCCACCTCTGGCTCTCTTCGCTTCCTCGCCTTCGACCCTATCCGATCCTCCGTTGATGGACCGGAACGCCTGACCGTCATGAACGTAATCTGTTGCCTCGCCGACCCTAGCAACAAACGTGCCACTTCGCGTTTTACAGTGCCCGCTTGCCCTGGAAGGGCCGGATCGACGACGCCGCGGGCGACTTGCGAAGATGATTGTCCGGCCGCGTTGACAACAGGTTAACCCGGCCTCGGCGGCCCGTTCAAAAGAGCAGATGGCGCCAGCCGTCGGCGGCGAAACCGGCGAACAGGATGAACCCCGCGTAACGGTTGGAGCGGAAAAGCCTCAGCGCCGTCGCGGGCGTCGGCGCGTCGAGCCGGCGCAATTGCCAGGAAAGGTGCAGGCAATAGCCGACCAGCCCGATCTGGGCGATGAGGCTGCCGCGCCCCGCGACCAGCGCCGCCTGGGCGAGCAGCACGGCGCCGAGATAGAACAGGCCGACGCCGACGCGAACGTTCGCGCCGAACAGTCGCGCCGTCGACCCGATGCCGACGATCGCGTCGTCGCGCGCGTCCTGCAGCGCATAGATCGTGTCGTAGCCGATCGTCCAGCAGAAGGCCGAGGCGTAGAGCAGCAGCGCCGGCCAGGCGAGCGCGTGGTAGACCGCCGCCCAGCCCATCAGCGCGCCCCAGGAAAAGGCGAGGCCGAGCACCGCCTGCGGCCAGGCCGTGACCCGCTTCATCAACGGGTAGACCGCCACGATCGCCAGGGAACCCATGCCGAGCAGGATGGTGAAACGGTCGTTGAACGACAGCAGCACCGCGAGGCCGACCAGCGCCTGCGCGACGAGAAAGACCGCGGCGGCGCGCACGCCGACGCGTCCGGACGGCAGCGGACGCCCCCTGGTGCGCTCGACGCCGGCGTCGAGCTTGCGATCGAGAATGTCGTTGTAGGTCGAGCCCGATCCGCGCATGGCGACCGCGCCGACGAGAAACAGGGCGAGGTGGACCAGGCTCGGGCCGCGCCCGCTCGCCACGCCCGCCAGCGCCGCCGATTGCCAGCAGGGGGCGAGCAGCAATTGCCAGCCGATCGGACGATCCAGGCGGGCCAGTTGCACGAACGGCAGCGCGGCGGCCGGCGTCAGCCGAACGACGAGGCCGCGCGGCGCCGCGTCGGGAAGCGCGTCGGGCGACGGCGCGGGCTTGGCCTCGGATGAGGGCGCGGCCGCGAGCCCGCGCCCGCTCAAAGAGGCCCGGTCGGCAACAGCGGAGCCTGCGGCGCGCCGGCCCCGCCCGCCTCCTGCTGCTTCTTGAACTGAGCGGCCATCGCACAGGCCTTGGCGGAGAACGCCACGCTCTTGGTATGGTTGGCTTTCAGCGCGGCGACGACTTCGTCCGGAATGCTGCACCAATCCTTGTTCTTTTCCATATAGGCGATCAGCGCGCTCTCCGCGGAATTGAGCCCCGCCGACTGCCGGCAGAACATGGCGGGATCCATCGGCTTGCCCTTGGCGGCGGCGACGAGGCCGTTGACCTTGTTCAACTCCGCTTCCCGCTTCGAGGAAAGCTTCCTCAGGTCGTCTCCGCAGGCCTGCTGGGCGAAGGCGGGGGCGCCGATCGCCAGCAATCCCACGGTCAGCGCGAACACGACGAACAGGGCGATCCTCTCAGGTGGCGGTTGACGCGCCATGCTCGAAATCTCCATTGTTGGACATTCCGGCTGAATAGCCCATTTCTATCCCGGAGGGAACCGAGCCGACTGCGCTTGCCGGTTCTCCCCCTGGACCGGCCCGCCCGCAGCCCGCTCCGCCGGCTCCCTTTGCGCATAGCCCAGCCGGCGGTTGAGCTGCTCCAGCAGGCGCGCGGCCGCCTCGGCGATCACCGTTCCCGGCGGGAAGATCGCGTCCGCTCCCGCCTCGCGCAGCGCCTCGAAATCCCGCGCCGGTATGACGCCGCCGACCACGACCATCACGTCGGGCCGGCCCGCGCGCCGCAACGCCTGCTTCAGCGCCGGCACCAGGGTGAGGTGGCCGGCGGCGAGCGACGAGACGCCGACGATGTGGACGTCGTTGCCGACCGCCAGGCCCGCCACTTCCTCGGGCGTGGCGAACAGCGGCCCGATATCGACCTGGAAACCCAGATCGCCGAAGGCCGAGGCGATGATCTTCTGGCCGCGGTCGTGCCCGTCCTGGCCGATCTTGGCGACCAGGATGCGCGGCGGCCGGCCCTCGTTCTCGGCGAAGGCCTGGGTCATCATCACCACCCGCTCGATCGACTCGACGCCCGGCCCCGCTTCGCGGCGATAGACCCCGGCCATCGATTTGATTTCGGCGACGTGGCGCCCGAACGCCTGTTCCATCGCCAGCGACATTTCGCCGACGGTCGCCTTGGCCCGCGCCGCCTCGATCGACAGAGCGAGCAGATTGGCGCCGCCGCGCGCGCCCGCGGTCAGCGCGGCGAGCGCCGCCTGGGTCGCAGCTTCGTCGCGCTCGGCGCGCAGGCGCCGCAGCTTCTCGATCTGCTGGGCGCGCACGCTGGCGTTGTCGACCTTCAGCACGTCGATCGGACGCTCGGACTGCGGTCGGAACTTGTTGACGCCGATCACCGCCTGCTGCCCGGAATCGATGCGCGCCTGGGTGCGCGCCGCCGCCGCCTCGATGCGCAGCTTCGGTATGCCCGCCTCGATCGCCCTGGCCATGCCGCCGAGCGCCTCGATCTCGTCGATATGCGCTCTGGCCCGGGCGGCGAGTTCGCCGGTCAGCCGCTCGACGTAATAGGAACCGCCCCAGGGATCGATGATCCGCGTCGTCCCGCTCTCCTGCTGGAGGAACAGCTGGGTGTTGCGCGCGATCCGCGCGGAGAACGGCGTCGGCAGCGCGAGCGCC
Source organism: Roseiarcus sp. (assembly GCA_049509635.1). GTDB lineage: Bacteria > Pseudomonadota > Alphaproteobacteria > Rhizobiales > Beijerinckiaceae > Roseiarcus. The sequence goes on along the minus strand of JBEKZS010000095.1, from coordinate 538 downwards.
TCGTCGAGCGCGTTGGTGTGGAGCGACTGGGTGTGGCCCTGGGTCGCCGCCATCGCCTCGATCTCGGTGCGCACGATGTTGTTGAACGGGTCCTGCGCAGTCAGCGACCAGCCCGAGGTCTGACTGTGGGTGCGCAGCGCCAGCGATTTCTCCGACTTCGGACCGAAGCCCGCGACGAGGCTCGCCCACAACAGCCGCGCGGCGCGCAGCTTGGCGATCTCCATGAAGAAATTCATGCCGATCGCCCAGAAGAACGACAGCCGCGGCGCGAACCGGTCGACGTCGAGCCCCGCGGCGATTCCCGCGCGCAGATATTCGACCCCGTCGGCGAGCGTATAGGCGAGTTCGAGATCCTGCGTCGCGCCCGCCTCCTGCATGTGATAGCCGGAGATCGAGATCGAATTGAACTTGGGCATATGCGCCGAGGCGAAGGCGAAGATGTCGGCGATGATCCGCATCGAGGCGGCAGGCGGGTAGATGTAGGTGTTGCGGACCATGAACTCCTTGAGGATGTCGTTCTGGATCGTCCCCTGGAGCT
>JBEKZS010000094.1:0-18134 GCA_049509635.1 Roseiarcus sp. | reverse complement strand
CGGCGTCGGCTATTCCTCGATCAACTATCTGCGCCTGTTTCCCTTCGACAAGCTCAAGATCGACCGGCTGTTCGTCATGGATCTCGCCCGCCGGGAGGAGGCCGTCTATTTCGTGCGCGCGATCGTCGGGCTCTGCGCGAACCTGGGGATCAGGACGACGGCGGAAGGCGTCGAGACGCAGGAGCAGCTCGCGGTGCTGCTCGACGAGGGCTGCAGCGAAATTCAGGGCTATCTGTTCGGCCGTCCGGCGCCCGCCGAGACCGTGTCCGCGCTGATCGACGCGGGCAGGCTCATGCCGCTGCGAATCCGCAGCGCCGCCCCCGAGGCGCCGCACGAACGCATCCTCGCCGCCGCCGGCTGAGCAACCCGCCAAAGGGACGGGTTTTACGAGGGAAAGCAGGGAAAAAAGCCGCAGCCGGGCCGCGCCGGCGCGGCGAGACCCGTCAGCCCGGCGCAAGCTGGCCGCGGCACTCTTGGGCCGCCGACCTTCGGCAGCCCCGCGCAGACCCGCTCATGCCCTCCTCCAGGCCAGTCCGACTCGGATTATCGATCGCGATCCTGATCGCGGGCCTCGCCGCGCCGACGCTGGCCCAGGATGGCCGCAAGCCCGAACCCGACGGCGCAAGGAAGAGCGAGACTGAGGCCAACGACGGCGTGCAGCAATATTGCTCGAACATCGCCAATGTCGCCTCCGACGCGCGCATCGCCTGGCAGACGCGGCGGCTCGGCGAGCTCGAGACGCAGGTCAAGCAGCAGATCGCCGAACTCGACGCCAAGACGGCCGACGCCAAGGCCTGGGTCGACAGGCGTTCGGATCTGATGAGCAAGGCCGAGGATGGCGTCGCCGCGATCTACGCCAAGATGGATCCCGAGGCCGCCGCCGCCCAACTGACGATCATGGAGGAGCCGACCGCCGCCGCGCTGCTCGGCAAGCTCAGCCCGAAAGTGTCGAGCGCCATCCTCGACGAAATGGAGCCGGGCAAGGCGGCCAAGCTCACCGAAATCCTCGCGGCGAACGCATTGACGGTCGAACGGAAGAAATCGTGACCGCGGTCCGCGCGCGCGCCATCGCCCTGGCGGGCGTCCTCTCGGCGGGCCTGTGCGGCTGCGCCGCCGATATCGGACGCGAGCCCTATATGACGCCGGTCGGCAGCGGGCTGGCGACCAGCGCGGATCCGGCGATCGCCGCCTACACGGCGCCGACGCCCCATTCCGCCCAATCGCTGTTCGTCGAGAGCGGCGCGACCATCTACCGGCAGCAGCGCGCGTCGAAGGTCGGCGACATCGTCACGGTCAAGATCTCGATCAACGACCAGGCGACGCTCGGCAACACCACGGGACGATCCACCGCGGCCACGGCGACCGCGCAGGCGGACTGGAGCCTGGTCTATTCCGGCAAGTCCAAGGACGATCTCAGCACCACCTCGACCTTCCAGGGCCAGGGCAATATCGCGCGCTCGGAGCAGATCCAGGTCTCGGTCGCCACGATCGTGACCGGGGTGCTTCCCAACGGCAACCTGCTGCTGGCGGGCTCGCAGGAAGTCCGGGTCAATTACGAACTGCGCCTGCTGACCGTGAGCGGCGTGGTCTGGCCCGGCGACATCAACCTCGACAATTCGATTCCGTACACCAAGATCGCCGAGGCGCGTATCTCCTATGGCGGCCGCGGCCGGCTCGACGAGGTCCAGCAGCCGGCCTGGGGCCAGCAGATCTACGATCGTCTGAGGCCATTTTGACGCCGTCCGGCGCGGAGCGAGGCGAGAACGGAATGCCGATCCTCCAGTCCACTCCGCCCCCGGCCGGACGAGCGCGACGATGAAGCAGACCGTTCTCGCCATGCTGATCGTCACGCCGCTCGCGGGCGGCGCCGGCGCCTTCTATGGGCTCCGCGTGGCTTCGCTGGGCCCGCAACCGCGCGCGGAAGCCGAAGCGCATCCCGCCGACGCGACCGCCGCCGCCAGCCTTCCCGCCAATTCCAGCCTGTTCGACCTCACGCCCATCGTCACCAATCTCGGCGCCCCGCAGGACACCTGGATCCGGCTGGAAGCCTCGTTCCTCTACGATCCCCGGACGACGCCCCGTCCCGAGGCGCTCGGCGCCCAGATCGGCGACGACATCCTCGCCTTCCTGCGCACGACCTCGCTGCCGCAGATCCAGGGCGTCGCCGGCCTGCAGAATCTGCGTCTGGACCTCAACGAGCGCGCCGCGATCCGTTCCCAGGGCGCGGTGAAGGAGCTCGTGATTCGAAGTCTGGTGATCCAGTGAAGCGCCTTTTCGCCGCCGCCCCCCTGCTCGCCCTGATGACCGCCGGCGCCGGCGCGCAGACCGTCGACCTGGGATCGCTGATCCCCGGCGGCGGGGCCTCTGCGACCGCACGCATCGTTCAACTCGTCGCGATCCTGACGGTCCTGTCCGTCGCGCCGGGACTGCTGATCATGGTGACGAGCTTCACCCGCTTCGTCGTCGCCCTGTCGTTCCTGCGCTCGGGCCTGGGGCTGCAGAGTTCGCCGCCCAATCTGGTGGTGATCAGCCTGTCGCTGTTCATGACGTTCTATGTCATGGCCCCGACGTTCGACCGCGCGTGGGAGACGGGCCTGAAGCCGATGATGGACAATTCGATCACGGAGCAGGAGGCTTACGGCAAGGTCACCGAGCCGTTCCGCCAGTTCATGCTGGCGCAGGTGCGCGACAAGGACCTGAACCTGTTCGAGGACCTGTCCAAGGGCAGCTTCCAGATCAAGGACCGCACGACGATCGATCTGCGTCTGCTGATTCCGGCGTTCATGATATCCGAGTTGCGGCGTGGGTTCGAGATCGGCTTTCTCGTCGTGCTGCCGTTCCTCGTCATCGACATGATCGTGGCGACGCTGACGATGTCGATGGGCATGATGATGCTGCCGCCCTCGGTGATATCGCTGCCGATCAAGATCCTCTTCTTCGTGCTGATCGACGGTTGGAACCTGCTGATCGGCAGCCTCGTCCGATCGGTGAACTGACCGCCTCGCGCCGATCGAGGCCCGGAGCCTGCCCATCTCCGGCTGCGTGCGAGCGCCGAACCGACCCTTCCGGCCGCCGATCGAAGCGGACAATAGGGAAGGGCCACGCACCGGCGCGGAGCGTGGCCCTGTTGCTTCTCGGACCCGTCGGGGCGGGTTGCGGCGGTCGCCCTCTGCCCCCGCGGCGGCGCTGTTTACTGGAACAGCTTGAGGATCAGCTGGCTGCTCTGGTTGGCGATCGAAAGCGACTGGACGCCCAACTGCTGCTGCGTCTGGAGGGCCTGCAGCCGCGTCGAGGCCTGGTTCATGTCGGCGTCGACGAGGGCGCCGATGCCGGTGGTGTAGTCGCCGGACAGCGAGTTGTTGAAGTTCGTCGCGTTGGTCAGCGCGTCCGAGGTCGAACCGATGATCGAGGCGTAGTTCGTCACCGCCGTCAGGGCCGCGTTGACCGCGGTGAGCTGGTTTTGCGCGTTGGCGGTCGAAGTCGTGATGTTGGTCAGATCCGTCGTCAGACCGCCCGCGCTCTGCGTCAGCAGGCCGGCCGGCGGCGTCGTCGAGATCGTGACGGTGAGGCCCACCGCCGCCGCAAGCGTCGTCGCATTGCCGTTCGCATCGACGGCGCTGTAGGTCGTCGTCGTCGTCACGCCGGACAGGCTCTCGGAAACGACCTGTGTCGTGCCCTGGACCGTAGCGGACCCGGGGGTCGACGTGATCACGTCATTGCCGTACGAGAGCGGGTTGCTGGTTGTCGCCAGCGAGGTGATCTCGCCGATCGCGGTGGCGTCCGTGATGTTGGGCTCGGTGGTGGTGGTCGTCGCCGTGCCGGCGCCCGTGAGGCTCTGTGCGGTCAGGGCGATCGTGTTGAAGGCCGCGACGCCCGTGGCGCTCACGCTGTAGCCGGACACGAAGCTCAGCGCGCTTTGGCTGCCGTCGAGCAGATTCAGGCCGTTGTACGAGGCGCCCTGGACCGCCGCGGTCAGCTGTGCGCCGAGCGTCCCCAGGCTGGTGTTGAGCGCGCTGATGTCCGCGCCCGGATTCTCGGCCTCGGCGAGCACGGTCTTGATGCTGGCGATCGTGGTGATGACGTTGTTGAGCGCGGCGGTCGAGGCCCCGAGGATCGACTGGCTCTGCGCGATCGAATCATTGACGGCGCCGAGGACGCCGGTGTTGGATTGAAGGCTCTGGGCGATGGACCAATAGGCGGCGTTGTCGGCGGCGCTGGCGACCTTCAGGCCGGTGGAGATCTGCTGCTGGGTGATCTGGAGGTTCGCCTGCGTCATATCGAGCGATTGGAGCGCGGTGAGCGCCGCTGTATTCGTGAGCAGTGAAGACATCAGTGCGGTTCCCTGATACTGTTTGACATTTACATTCGGACTCACACCGCTACGACGAAACGGCCTGATGCCTTTAGATCCTCGCTGTGGACCTAACCCGCCGAGTATTGGAACTGAAACGCCGGCCTGTGGCTGCGGCCGATTTCGATCAGACCTCTTCACTCTACCTCCCCGGCGTTAACAATTGGTGAATGACGGTCAGGCGCCGCCCGGGCCCGCGCCCAATCGTTCGTCGACGAATCCGCCGCCCCCGCAACGGCGACCGACCGGGCGAACGCGCGGTCGGTCACCGCGGGTCCGTGCGGGGGCGCGCGACGGGGACCGGAGCGGACGTCGCGCGCTCCGGCTGGCAACCCCCGCGCAAGCTCCCGCGTAAAGAGTGGCCGCAGGCGAGCCGCAGCGGCGCGAGGACCTGTATGACGGCGTTGGAACAAGCGCAGACCTTATGGAACAACCTGCTCGCGCTTGGGGCCAGGCGGCTCGCCGTTCTCGGGCTGATGGGTCTGAGCGTCGTGGCGGTCGTGGGCCTCGGCGGCTATTATGCGAGCCGTCCGACGACGGAAGTGCTCTATTCCGGCCTCGCCCGCGAGGATGTCGCGGGCATCGGCTCGGCGTTGCGCGACGTCGGCATCCCGTTCGACGTCAGCTCGGACGGCGCCGCGGTCCTGGTTCCCGTGGGTCAGGCGGCGCTGGCGCGCATGACCCTGGCGGAAAAGGGGCTTCCGCACAGCAGCAGCGTCGGCAACGAGCTGTTCGACAAGCTCGGCTCGCTCGGGCTGACCTCGTTCATGCAGGAAGTCACGAAGGTGCGCGCCATGGAGGGCGAGCTCGCGCGCACCATCCAGATGATGCGCGGCGTCAAGGCCGCGCGGGTTCATGTCGTGATGGCCGACGAGGGTTCGTTCCGGCGCGCCCGTCAGCCGCCGTCCGCCTCGGTGGTCATCCGCACCGAATCGGCCGACGACCGGAGCACCGCCCAGGCGATCCGCCATCTCGTCTCCGCGGCCCTGCCGGGCATGACCGTCGACCAGGTGACCGTGCTCAACGTCGACGGCCTGCTGCTGGCGTCGGGATCGGATTCGGGCGACCAGGAGCCCGGCAACATGCTCGCGCTCGAAAAGAGCGTCGCGCAGGACATCCAGGATTCCGTCCGCAAGACTCTCGCCCCCTATCTCAGCCTGCGCAATTTCCAGATCAGCGTCGCCGCCCGGCTCAACACCGACAAGAAGCAGACCAACGAGACCACCTACGATCCGGAATCGCGCGTCGAGCGGTCGGTCCGGGTGGTCAAGGAAAACTCCAATTCGCAGAATTCCGCCGGACAGCCGCCGACCGGCGTCGAGCGCAACCTCCCGCAGACCAAGCCCACCGGGACCGAGGGCAAGCAGTCGACCGACGCGACCAGGAAGAACGAGGAACTGACGAACTACGAAGTCTCCTCGAAGACGGTGTCGACCGTCAGCTCGGGCTTCGTCATCGACGGCCTTTCTATCGCCGTGCTGGTCAACCGCCAAGGCATCGCCGCGTCGCTGGGCGACAAGGCGACGCCGGAGGCGATGGACAAGGCGGTCAAGGAGATCGAGCAGCTCGTCTCCTCGGCGGCCGGGCTGCGCAAGGATCGCGGCGATTCGATCAAGGTCTCGGTCGTCGATTTCATCGACAGCGGCCACGAGCTGGAGCCGGTCGAGGGGCCCTCGTTGGGCGACCAGCTGATGCGGGAGTCCGGGACGCTGATCAGCGCGGGCACGATCCTCGTGGTCGCGTCGCTGCTGATCTGGTTCGGCCTGCGGCCCGCCACGAGGGCCTTGCTGGCCTCCCAGAAGACGGGTCAGGAATCGCCCATCCCGTTCGTGCCCGATGACAACGCGCAGTCGATGGGCGATTTCGCGTCAGTCGTCGACAGTTTTCCCAAGAGCGGCGTGAGGTCTCTTCCGACCGAGCCGGACGAAGGCGACGACATCTTGCGCAACATCCTGGCGCGCAAGCACAAAAACCCGCAAAAGCAGCTCGGACAACTCGTCGACTACGATGAGGCGCAGGCGGCGGCGATCCTCAAGCAGTGGATTCGGCAAGGAGAAAATGCATGAGGCCGATACCGATCGCCCAATATCTCAACCAGTTCGGACGCGTAAACGGCGCCAGGATCGATCCGCCTCACGACGGCCCGGCGGCCAGGCCGCGGGTCCTTTCCGTCCCTGCCGATTCGGTTCCACTCAACATCGACGCGCAGCTCGGAGAGGCGGTCGAACGCGGCCGGCAGGAGGGCCTCGCGGCGGCGCGCGCCGAATTCGCCGCCGCCATCCTCGCCGAGCGGAAGGAATTGGAGGAACGGGATGCGGCGCGCCGGCTCGCTTTTCAGGCCAACGAATACGCCCGCTTCGGCGAGAAGATCGAGAACGCGATGGCGGCGATCGAGGACGGCCTGGCGCAGACCGTCGCGCGAATCCTCAAGCCCTATCTCTCGGAGGCGGTGGCGAGACAAGCCAGCGAAGCGCTGTCGGACGCGCTCTCGCGGATCCTGTCGCGCGACGCGCCCTCGCTGATCAAGATCACCGGTCCCGAGCCGCTGCTCGGCCTGCTGCGCGAGAAGATGGCGGCCCACCCGGTGACCGTCGAATATGTCGCCTCGACCGGCGTCGACGTCACCGTCGAAGCAAACCAGACCATCATCCAATCGCAGCTGCAGGCGTGGATCGATCACATCGCCTCGATCGACGAATGAGGGGCGGCCGTGGACGACAAGAACCACGACATCATCATCATCAAGCGTCACGGGGGCCATGAGGAGGAGCACCAGGGCGGCGCCTGGAAGATCGCGTTCGCCGATTTCATGACCGCGATGATGGCGTTCTTTCTCGTGCTCTGGATCATCAACGCGACCGACAAGAACACCAAGACGATCATCGCCCGTTATTTCAATCCCCTGAAGCTCGAGGATCTCACCAAGTCCAACAAAGGGATCCGGCAGGTCATGGGCGACGAGGCCAAGGAGCCGCAGAAGGAAGACGGCGATCTGACGCCGGTGGAGGCAGCCTCGCCGTCCGGGAAGCCCGGCGAAGCGAAGCAACCGGCGTCCGAGGAGAGCGACAAGGCCAAGACCAAGGACGGCGTCGCCGACGGGGTCGAGGACGGCCCCAAAGACAACGCCAGTTTCGCCCCGCAGCCGCGCGACGCCGTCCATCCCAAGGGGCATGTCGCGGAGAGCACGCTGCTGGAGGACCCTTACGCCAGCCTCGACGAGATCGCAGGCAAGTTCGCGCCGACCTCGGGCGAGCCCGAGGGCGTCGGAGCGACGCCCACGCCGGGCGACGCCGACGCCTTCATCGACCCGTTCAAACCTGTGGAGCGGTCGGCCGCCGGCGGCGGCGGCGCGTCCGCTCCCGCCAAGGCGGCGTCAGCCGCCCCGCTCGCCCAGCCGACCCCCGACGCCCAGTTGCGTCCGCAGGACGCGCCCGCCGCGCCGCAGCCCCCGACCGCAGAAGCCCAGCCGCGCCCGCGGCCGGAATCGAAGGGACCAAGCCTACCGCCCTCGCCCGCCGAGGCCCAGGCGAGCGCCGCGCCGCCGCCGGTCGGACCGGCCGCCGCCGGCGCCTCGCCCGCGCCCCAGCCGGCGGCCGCCCAGGCGGCGCCGGACGCCGGAGCCGTCCTCGAGGCCGCCAGGCTGCGCGCCGAACTCGGCAAGGAATTGCGCGGCGAACTGCACGCGCAGGCGGCGCCCGGAATCGACGTCGAGGCGACGCCGGAGGGCATTCTCATCAGCCTGACCGACGCGCTCAGCTTCGAAATGTTCGCCGTCGGCTCGGCAGAGCCGCAGGCGAAGGTCGTGCGAATCATGGAGAAGATCGCCCGCAGCCTGAAGTCGCGTCCCGGCGAGATCGTGCTGCGCGGCCACACCGACGGGCGCCAGTACAAGAGCGGGACCTACGACAATTGGCGGCTGTCGGAGGCGCGCGCGCAAATGGCCTATTACATGCTGATTCGCGGCGGTCTGGAGGAGAAGCGCGTCGAAAGGATCGAAGGCTTCGCCGACCGGCGGCTGAAGACGCCGGACAAGCCGGAGGCCGCCGAGAACCGGCGGATCGAGATCCTGCTTCGCGAGGAGAAGCCGTGACCAGGCCGCGGTCGATCCTGCTCGCTGTCGTGGCGGGCGCGGCGATGCTGGCGGGGGCCGCGCGCGCCGACGAGACGGGCCCTTCGATCAGCGATCGCGTCGTCGAGCTCCAGAACACCCAGGCGAGCGTGGCGCACGGAGATCTGGCCGCGCGGACGGCGCAGATCAGAATATTGCGCGAGATCGCCGCCGCCATCGCCGGCGCCAAGCCGGAGACCTGGCGCAATCCAAAGGAATCGCGGTCGGCGATCGTCTATCTCCTCAGCGGCGGCCAGCCGCGCGTGGTCAAGGGGCTGATCGAGGGCGGCGGGATCGCGCCCGAAGACGAGAAATTGATGAAGGGCGCGATCGCCTACCAGCTCGGCCGCGAGGCGGAAGCCCGGCAATTGCTCGGCGACGCCGATCCCAAGGCGCTGGGCGCGGCGCTCGGCGGCCAGATCGCTTTCGTGCAGGGGATCCTGCAGAGCGGCGCCGACCCCAAGAAGGCGCTCGACCTGCTCGACCTCGCGCGTCTGATGATGCCGGGCGGGCTGGTCGAGGAGGCGGCGCTGCGCCGCGAAATGGTCCTGACCGCCGCGCCCGCGGGCGACACGATCAAGCTGATGACCCTGGCGGCGCAATACTTCGATCGCTTCCCCAAATCGCCATACGCCGAATATTTCCTCAAGAGCTTCACCGAGGCTTTGATCCGCTCCCACCTGGCCGAGGCGGTCGACAATTTTCCGCTGTTCGACGCGATGACTGCGACGCTGGGCCGCGACGACCGCCGCGGCTTCTTCCTCGCGATCGCGCGCGCCGCGCTGATCGCGGGCAAGATCGTCATGGCCGATGTCGCCGCGACCCGGGCGCTCGGGCTCGCGCAACCCGACAGCCCGGACGAGGTGCGGGCCAAGCTGTTCCAGGCGGCCGCGCGCAGCCTGACCGACCAGCACGAGGCCGGCATCGCGCAGCTGCAGGCGATCGATCCCAGGAAGCTGGCCAAGCCGGACCAGGCGCTGCTCGCCGCCGCGCGGGTCGTCGCGCGACACGTCTACGAGAAGACGGCCGATACGCCGCTCGCGGCGCCGTCGGCGCCCGCCGCGCCGGCGGAGGATCTCGTGGCAGGGACGATCGGAGTCGCGGAAGCGGCGCTGCTGAGGGCGCAACAAGTGACGACCGGGAACATTCGATGACCGCCGTTGGCCTGCCCGCTCCGACCCTGCCCACGCCGACCGGCGTCGGCGCCGCTCACGGCCTGGCGGGCGACCATGGAGCCGGCAGGCGATCGGATCCCGGCGAGGGTTCGGCGTTCGGCTCGCTGCTCGGCTCGCTCGAGGAGCCGGCGGCGCAGGCCGCGCCGGCGAATGGATCGCCGGGCGCCGAGGCAGCGACCGCTGCGGCCTCGGCGAACATCCAGGGCGCCGCGTCCTCGCGAATGGTCTCGGCGATCCACGTCCTGGGATCGGGCGTTCTGGTCGCCCTTGACAGAAGGCGCGAACCGGCGGCGTCGCCGCCCTCGAATCGGCCGGCCGCCAGCGCCGCGGCGCGCTTGAGGTCGGTGATCGCCGGCCTCGCCGGCGCACCGCACCCCCCCGCCGTCGCGACCGCGGCCGCGCCCGCGCCCGCCGTCGCGACGACGGCCGCCGGGCCGAGTGAAATCGCGCGCCCAGCCCCTGCTGCGACCGCGCCAGCCGTCGCGACGACGGCCGCCCGGGCGAAGGAGATCGCGCGCCCGGCCCTCGCGGCGACCGCCCCGGCCGTCGCGATCCCGACCGCCGGCCCGAATCGGATCGCGCTCTCGGCCCTTGCCGCGCGCGCGCCCGCGTCTCGGGCCCGGGCGGCGCCGCCGAGCGCCCAGGCGACCCGCGGCGCCGGTGCAGGCGCGGCCGAGCCCCGGCGCGAGGCCCCGGCTTGGCCGGGCGCGCTCGAGCCTGACGATGCGCCGAGTCCGGACGTCGCCGCGCTGACCAGCGCCGGGTGGTCCTCGCTGATTCCCGGCCTGGCATGGCCGGCCGCCGCCGCCGTCGCGGCCCCGCCGCCCGCTTCGGCGGGGTCGGCGGGGGTCGCCCGCGCGGCCATGCCCGGCGCGAGGCCCGCCAGTACCGAACGCGCCCTGGCGAATTCGGCTGGCGCCGGGCCGGCCGCGCCGCCGGTCGCGGTCGAGGTGGTCCGCTCGATCACCTATCTCGGCCTCGATCCGAGGGTGCGCGGCATCGTCCCAACGGGCGCGGCGACGCCGGCGCCGGCCGCATCCCCGGCGACCGGCGCGCGCGCCGTCAGCCTCCCCGACGCCCCGGCCGCGCCGGTGAGCGCGGCGGGGCCCGGCGAATTCGCGGGATCGCCGGGCGGCGACCTCTCGGACCGCGATCCGCGCCGCGGCAGCGGCGACTCTGGCGCGGCCCCCGCCGCTCGCCCCGCGCCCCCCGCAATCGCCCCGGCGGCGGCGAGCGGCGCCCGGCCGGTCGACCCGGCCGCGCTCGCCGCGGGCGGCGTGGTCACGGCGCCGATCGCCCGGCTCGCCGACGTCATCGCCAACGCCGCCGCCGATCTCGGCGCGGCGGGCGCCGGCGCGCCGGCGCCGAAGCCGGCCGCCGGCAGTCCGGCCGACGCGCCGGTCAAGGAGCTCGAGGTCAAGCTGAATCCGGCGAGTCTGGGCGCGCTGACGATCGAAATGCGGCTGTCCGACGGCAAGCTCGCGGTCACGATCAGGGCCGACAAGCCGGACACGATGAAGCTGATCCAGAGCCAGACCGGCGCGATCTCGGACCGGCTCCAGTCGCTCGACTTCGCCGTGGAATCCCTCACCGTCAAGGCGTCGGACGCAGCGACCCCGGGGGCCGCCGGCGCCGACGCCTCGAATGCAGGAAGCACGAACAATGGCGCCGCGCAGCAGGGACAATCGGGACAGGCCGAACAGGGCGCGCGCAACGGCCGCCCGCTCGGCGGCGACGGCCGGAGCCAGCCGGCGGCGCCGGCGCGCGACGGCTCCGGCGAGCCTGGCGGCCTCACTCATCTTGGCGAGCGTCTGTTCTAGCGCGCCCGCCCGCGCCGACCAGGCGGACGCGCTCGCCTGCGAGCGCGAGATGGCGCGCGCCGCGCGGGTCAACGACATCCCGCTCAACGTCCTCTATGCGGTCGGCCTCACCGAGACCGGGCGCCGGGGAACGCTCGGCCCCTACGACATGAACGTCGACGGGCGCGCCGTCGTCTCGACCAGCCTCGCCGAGGCGCTCGGCAAATTCGCCGCCGAGCGGGCGCGCGGCGCCCAGCTGATCGACATCGGCTGCATGCAGATCAACCATCACTGGCACGCCGCCGACTTCCATTCGGTGACCGAAATGTTCGACCCCGCCACGAACGTCCGCTACGCCGCCAATTTCCTCAAGGCGCTGCGCGCGCGCGAGGGCAACTGGACGCTGGCGGTCGCCCGCTACAACGCCGGCCCGGGCAACGACGCCGCCCAGAAGAAATATGTCTGCGCCGTCATCGGCAACATGGTGGCGAGCGGCATGGGCCAGTGGACGCCGAACGCGCGCCAGTTCTGCCAATGAGCGGCCGGCGGCGCCGGTCACAGCCGCGCCGCCAGCCGGCCGACCTCGGCGACGACCCCGTTGCGCGCCTCGTCGGGCGCCGACGATTGCGCGAAATAGACCGCCACGACGATCGGCGCCCGGCCGGGCGGCCAGAGGACGGCGATGTCGTTGGTCGCCGCATTGCCGCCGCCGCCGGTCTTGTCGGCGACCCGCCAGTCGCCCGGCAGGCCTGCGCGCAGGCGCCGGTCGCCGGTCCGGTTGGCGAGCATCCAGGCGGTCAGCTGCTGCCGCGAGGGCGCCGAAAGCGCGTCGCCGAGCAGGAGCCTGTCGAGGTTGGCGGCCATCGCCGCCGGGGTCGTGGTGTCGCGCGGGTCGCCGGGCGTCGCCTCGTTGAGGCCGGTCTCGAAGCGGTCGAGCTCGGTGACCTCGTCGCCGAGCCCGCGCGCATAGCGCGTCAGCGCCGGCGGCCCGCCGAAGCTGTCGAGCATCAGATTGCCGGCGGTGTTGTCGCTGAGCGTCAGCGCCGCCTTGCAGATTTCGCCGAGCGTCATGCCTTCGCCAGCGTGATTTTCCGTTTCCGGGGAATAGGCGACCACGGCGCCCCTGTCGTAGAGGATTTTCCGGTCGAGGCTGTCCTGCCCGCGTTCGACCCGGGTCAGCGCCAGCGCAGCCGCGAGGACCTTGAACGTGCTGCACATCGCGAACCGCTCGTCGGCGCGGCGCCCGACCCGCCGCGCCGCGCCGGGCGCGAGCATGCAGACCCCGAGCCGGCCGCCGTGGCGCGCCTCGAGCTCGGCGAGGCCCGCCTCGATCGCGCCGTCCGCGTCCTGCGCGCGCGCGCCGAGGCTCGCCAGCGCGGGCGCGGCGACGAGGCCGCCCAGAACCAATCCGCGCCGGCTGATCAAGACTTGCGTTCCTCCAAACGGGAAAGGCCCCCGATTTTCCCGGCGGCGGTCCGCCGTCGTCGCCCGTGCGCCGTTCAGCCGATCGCGGTGATCGGCGCGCCATCCCCGCATCGCCCGGGTCGCGGGGGCGTGAAACTTCTGGAAATGGTTTTCTCGGGGTTTTGAGCGATTTCAACGGCCTGCGAGCAAAATGAAACGCCGTGGGGGCCTCGGGCGATTTTCGGTGCGGTTTTCCTCCATTGGCCCGGCTCGGACCCGCCGTCGATCGACGCGCCACCGTGGGCCGGGGAACGGCTGGCGTCAAGCGAAATTCTGTAAAAACGAAACGAGCGCGACCAAGCCCATCGCCGCAATCGGCCTTCCATCCCTCCGCGTCGCCGGGGCCCGAGAGCCGGCGGAAATTTTTGGAAGCTTTTGGAGGTTTCTGGAAACTCCTGGAACTCTCTCATTACCCTGGCCTCCGTGGCATCTGTTTTATATTTCAATAGCTTGCGAGAGGCCGGAAGCTTTTTTGACCCCGCGGCTCCCGTGCTTCCGGAGCGCTCGACAGCCCCTGCGGCCGTAACCGTTGAAACAAGGGCGAACGGCGCCACGAACGAACCAAGGCCGGCAACCGGCGAGGATCGCCTCGGAGGGCGTCTCGACGTCGAAGGAGGGAGCGCGTTCGGAGTCTACACGCCGCAGGGTCTGGGGCGGTTTTCGGGTCGGCGGTGAGTCTCCTTGGGTTCGCCTGGCTCGGACCGGCCCTCTATCGGTATGGTCACTATGGATGGAGGAGCGGCTGGAGTCAAGCTATTTTTCTGTTAAAGAGAAATGCGAGGGTCGGGCGGGCCCCCTTAATCCTGGTGGACAGAACCCACTCGATGGGCGGCCATCCGTGCCCCCAGGGCCGGGCGCGCGCCTCGAGGTCGGGCGGCGCTTCGAGCCATCGCCCGCAGTCGCCCTGCAAAGCGACGATTTCGCCGACGGCGCGCGGCCGCGAACGCCCGGCGGCGCAGACATCGGCCGATCCCGGCCCCAGACCGTAACCGGACGGTGGCGGCCCGATGGCCGCATCACCCAGGAGAAGCCGCATGGTCGCCCTCTACAACTACGCGCTCGGCATTCTGGCCGTCGCCGCTCTCGTCGCGCTCGCAGGCGCCGCCACGCCGGTCCTGGTCGCCGCCAAGTCCTCCGCCAGGCAGATCGCGCTCAACCCGCAGCCGCTTCCCCCGGGTGAAGCGCCCGACACTGACTTCGACTTCGACTTCGGCTGAGCGCCGGCCTCGCCTTCTGGTCCAGAGGGCGAGCGAGCGCAGGCGGCTCTCCGATCCTTCATCATCCGGACGGAACCCGCCCCGAAGCCGGGCGTTGGCGGGAAGCAGCCAATGCTGAAGGAGAATGAATCGTGGGCAAGGAACGCCTCGAGGACCCGGTCGACAAGACCAAGGACGCGATCAAGGACCAATCCCGCAAACCGACGGCCGACAAGAGCCAGCAAGTCGATCCAAGGGTCGAAAAGGCCAACGGCGCGCCCTACCGGGGCTTCAGCGCCGCCGACGACCCGGATCGGACCGCCAGGGTCCCCGTCGACCGCGCAACCAGCGTCGACGACGAGTAGCCGCCCCGCCACGAGCCGGCGCGGAAGCGGCTCCGACCCCCGATGAACTCCATCATCCCGAAAGCGCGTGAGATGGAGCAGGCGGCCGAACAAGTGAAGGCCGCCGGCGACGCGAAGCAAGCCGCTCGCCACGCCGAGCGCCAGGCTGACAGGCGCTAAAGCGCGTAAGGTTTGATGCGGATCGCATTGGCGGACCTCAATCGGGTCCACCCTCGAGCACAGCGGCGCCCGCGAAGAATTCAACTGGTCACCGATTCGAAGTTTCCTGAAGCCGCTCTGGGGGCAGCAAGGGCGCGCTGGCGCGTGCCCCGGGCTTTCTCGGTGCGATCTTCGCGAGGGGCTTGCATCGCTCTGGGCGAGACAAGGACTGGACCGTCCTTGCGGCATCGCCTGCGCCGCGATACGTCCACGCCGCCCCGCGGCGATTCCAAAATTCTTCTGCGTCGCGATCCGTTTTCGCCCGCCGTTTCGTCCCTGGTGTGTCCGAAACGCAAGGAGACACGCCATGTCCGACCAGCCCGTCATTCTGATCAATGTATTGAAGGTCAAACCCGGGAAGCAGGATGCGCTGATCGCGCTCTTGAAGCAGAACACAAAGACGGTGATCCGCACGCTCGACGGCTGGAAGTCGACCCGGTTGGTCGCCACAACGGACGGCGCCGGCGTCGTCATTCATTCGGAGTGGGAGAGCCCCGCAGCGGTCGAGGCGATGCGCAGCGATCCGCGCATGAAGGCCTATTTCCCGCAGATCGGTGAGTTGGCGAGCCTCGACTCGACCATGGGTTCGCTGGTGTTCAGCCAAACCCGTTGAACGCAGAAAGCGCCGCAGGTCAGTCATGAACACGGACGAATTTGAGGATCGATTGAAGGCGCTGCGGCCGCGACTTCATCGCTACTGCGCGCGCATGACCGGATCGGCGGTCAATGGCGAGGACGTACTGCAGGACGCCTTGGTCAAAGCCATTCATGCACGAGAACAGGGCGCCGCAGTCGATAATCTCGAGGGGTGGCTGTTTCGCATCGCCCACAACACGAGCCTCGATTTCTTGCGCGGCAACTCACGGAACACGGTGGTTCCCCTCACCGAAGACATCGAAGCGGCGCCCATACCGGAGGCGGACATCGTCGCGATCAGCTTCCAGACCTTCCTGCGGCTGCCCGAACTTCAGCGCTGCGCGGTGATCCTCAAGGACGTTCTGGGCCATTCGGTCGACGAAATCGCGAGTATCGCCGGGTGCTCTCCGGCATCCGCCAAATCGGCACTCCAGCGCGGGCGGACCTCGCTGCGGCGACTGGCGCACGCGCCCGAGGACGTCCGGTTGCCGCTGATGTCCGATTCGGACCGGCAAAAGATCACCGCTTACGTCCATCTGTTTCGGAGCGGCGATTTCGACGCAATCCGCGCCATGCTCGCAGAGGACGTGAAACTCGAACTGGTGAACCGCCTTCGATGGGAAGGGCGCGACAAGATTGCCCCATACTTCACGCGCTATGCTGAAGAATCGAAATGGCGGTTTGCGCTCGGTGCGATCGAAGGGCGGCCGGCGATGCTGGTCTTCGACGCCGCCGGCCCGATGAAAAGACCTGCGCACTTTGTCCTGATCGATTGGACCGATGACAGAATCACCATGATCCGAGACTTCCTGTTCGCTCCTTATGTGCTCGAAGCCGCAGATTGGGTGCGGTTGGGCTAAAATGTAAGGGCCCTTTCCGGGGCCGGGGTCGCCCTTTTCAGGGCCCGCCGCTCGATTGCCGAATTTCGCAGGTCACGCCAATTTCCTCGACGCACGCCACGGGCCGGCGCCTGCCGCGGCAGACGCGAAGCGACGATCGGGGTTGTTCAGGTCTACGCTGATCCGGCCGCCGCGAGCGAACCCGCGCGTTCGCGGCGCCGGCGCTATTCCGCCGCCTCCGCGAACGGCGCCGGCGTATAGTTGAGGATCGGCCCCAGCCAGCGCTCCACCTCGACGACCGCCATGCCCTTGCGCGCGGCATAGTCGGCGACCTGGTCGCGCTCGACCTTGGCGACGCCGAAATAATAGGCCTCGGGATGGGCGAGATAGAGGCCGGAGACCGAGCTGCCCGGCCACATCGCAAAGCTCTCGGTCAGCCGCACGCCGATCTTCGCCTCGGCGTCGAGCAGCGCGAACAGCGTCGCCTTCTCCGTATGGTCGGGCTGGGCGGGATAGCCGGGGGCCGGGCGGATGCCGCGATAGGGCTCGCCGTGCAATTCCTCGGGCGCGAAAGCCTCGTCGGGCGCATAGGCCCAGAATTCGCGGCGCACGCGCGCGTGCATCGCCTCGGCGAAGGCTTCGGCGAAACGGTCGGCGAGCGCCTTGACCAGGATCGAGGAATAATCGTCGTTGGCGGCGGCGAAGCGCGCCGAAATCGCCTCTTCCTCGACGCCGGCGGTGACGACGAAGCCGCCGACGTAGTCGCGCCTGCCGCTGTCGGCCGGCGCGACGAAATCGGCGAGCGCGACATTCGGGCGCCCGTCGCGCTTGGCCAGCTGCTGGCGCAGGGTGAACAGCGTCGCGAGCGGCTCCCGGCGCGTGTCGTCGGCGAACAGCCTGATGTCGTCGCCGACCGCGCCCGCCGGCCAGAAGCCGATCACCGCCTTGGGCGCGAACCAGCGCTCGGCGATGATCCGCGCCAGCATTGCTTGCGCGTCGGCGAACAACTGGCGCGCGGCGGCGCCCTGTTTCTCGTCGTCGAGGATCGCGGGATAGCGGCCCTTCAGCTCCCAGGTCTGGAAGAACGGCGTCCAGTCGATGTGGCGGGCGAGTTCGGCCAGATCATAGGTCTCGAACACCCGCGTGCCGAGAAAGCCCGGGACCGGCGGCTGATAGGCCGCCCAGTCGGTCCTGTGCGCGTTGGCGCGCGCCCTGGCCAGCGGCAGCCGCAGCTTGTCCGCCTCGCCGCGCGCATGGACTTCGGCGACCCGCGCATATTCGGCGCGCACGCCGGCGATCGTCGCGGCGCGGTTGTCGGGCGACAGCAGGCTCGCGACGACGCCGACCGCGCGGCTGGCGTCATTGACGTAGATCGTCTGGCCGCGCTGGTAGCGCGGGTGGATCTTGACCGCGGTATGGACGCGGCTGGTCGTGGCGCCGCCGATCAGCAGCGGAATGTCGAAGCCCTCGCGCTCCATCTCGGCTGCGACATGGGCCATCTCGTCGAGCGAGGGCGTGATCAGGCCGGACAGGCCGATGATGTCGACGTCGCGCTCGCGCGCGACCTGCAGGATCTTCGCCGCCGGCGTCATCACGCCGAGATCGATGATCTCGTAATTGTTGCAGGCGAGCACGACGCCGACGATGTTCTTGCCGATGTCGTGGACGTCGCCCTTGACGGTCGCCATCAATATCTTGCCGGCGCTCTGCCGGCCCTCGCCGCCATTGGCGATCTTCTCCGCCTCCATGTAGGGCAGCA
Source organism: Roseiarcus sp. (assembly GCA_049509635.1). Classification (GTDB taxonomy): domain Bacteria; phylum Pseudomonadota; class Alphaproteobacteria; order Rhizobiales; family Beijerinckiaceae; genus Roseiarcus. The sequence continues at coordinate 244 of JBEKZS010000094.1, read as the reverse complement.
GCAGCGCGACCGCCTGCTTCATCACCCGCGCCGACTTGACCACCTGCGGCAGGAACATTTTCCCCGCGCCGAAGAGATCGCCGACGATGTTCATGCCCGCCATCAGCGGGCCCTCGATGACATGGAGCGGGCGCGCGGCGGCGAGCCGGGCCTCCTCGGTGTCGACGTCGATGAAATCGGTGAGGCCGTTGACCAGCGCATGGGCGATGCGCTTGTCGACCGGCCAGGTCCGCCAGGTCATGTC
>JBEKZS010000093.1:0-18135 GCA_049509635.1 Roseiarcus sp. | reverse complement strand
GATTTCGGCCGGCGCGAGGTCGCCAATTTCCTCTATGCGAGCGCGCTCTACTGGATCGACCGCTTCCACATCGACGGCCTGCGCGTCGACGCCGTCGCCTCGATGCTCTACCTCGACTATTCGCGCAAGCCGGGCGAATGGTCGCCCAACGCCGACGGCGGCAACGACAATCGCGACGCGATCGCGTTCATCCGGCGCTCGAACGAACTCGTCTGCGCCGGATTTCCCGGGGCGCTGATGATCGCCGAGGAATCGACCGCCTGGGCCGGCGTCTCGGCGCCGGTCAGCGCGGGCGGGCTCGGGTTCCACTTCAAGTGGAACATGGGCTGGATGCACGACACGCTCGAATATGTCGCGCGCGATCCGATCTACCGGCGCTGGAGCCACGACAAGCTGACCTTCGGGCTGCTCTACGCGTTCACCGAGAATTTCGTGCTGCCGATCTCCCATGACGAGGTCGTGCACGGCAAGGGATCGGTGATCGGCAAGATCCCCGGCGACGAATGGCAGAAATTCGCGACCGCGCGCGCCTATTACGGCTTCATGTGGGCCCATCCCGGCAAGAAGCTGCTGTTCATGGGCCAGGAATTCGGCCAGACCAGCGAGTGGAATTTCGACCAGGCGCTGCCGTGGTGGCTGCTCGACTTCGCGCCGCACCGGGGCCTGCAGGCGTTCATCCGCGACCTCAACCGGCTCTATCGCGACCTGCCCGCGCTCCATGCGCGCGACTGCGAGCCCGAGGGCTTCCGCTGGATCGTCGTCAACGACGACGAGCAGTCGGTGCTCGCCTTCCTGCGCAGCGGCGGGGAAGCCGACCGGCCGATCGCCGTCGTCTGCAATTTCACCCCGATGCCGCGGCTCGGCTATCGCATGGGGCTGCCCGCCGCGGGCCGCTGGAAAGAGGCGCTGAATTCCGACTCGACGCTCTACGGCGGCTCCAACGTCGGCAATTTCGGCGGCGTGTTCGCCGAGGCGCGGCCGGCGCACGGCTTCCCCGCCTCCGCGGCCCTCGCCCTGCCGCCGCTGTCGACGCTGTTTCTCGAATTCGATCCGGGGTGACGCCGGCCGACCAGCGACCAAGAAAAGACCCGAGGGGAAACGCTCATGAGTATCGCCAAAGCGTCAAAGCCGCCGCTTCCGGCGCCGCCCTATGCTCGTCACGCCATGGCCTATGTGCTGGCGGGCGGACGCGGCAGCCGGCTGATGGAGCTGACCGACCGGCGCGCCAAGCCGGCGGTCTATTTCGGCGGCAAGTCGCGGATCATCGATTTCGCGCTGTCGAACGCGCTGAATTCGGGCATCCGCCGCATCGCGGTCGCCACCCAGTACAAGGCGCACAGCATGATCCGGCACCTGCAGCGCGGCTGGAACTTCCTGCGCCCCGAGCGAAACGAGACATTCGACATCCTGCCCGCCAGCCAGCGCGTGTCCGAGACCATGTGGTATCTGGGCACGGCCGACGCGGTCTATCAGAACATCGACATCATCGAGGGCTACGCGCCGCATTTCATCGTCCTGCTCGCCGGCGACCACATTTACAAGATGGACTACGAAAAGATGCTGTTGCAACATGTCGAGTCAGGCGCCGACGTCACGGTCGGCTGCCTCGAGGCGTCGCTGAAGGAGGCGACCGGATTCGGCGTGATGCACGTCGACGCGAAGGACCGCATCCTCTCCTTCCTCGAGAAGCCGAAGAACCCGCCGCCGATGCCGGGAAACCCCAACGCCGCGCTGTGCAGCATGGGCATCTATGTCTTCGACACCAAGTTCCTCATCGAGGAACTGAAGCGCGACGCGGCCGACCCCAATTCGGCGCATGATTTCGGCAAGGACATCATTCCCAGCATCGTCAGCAAGGGCAAGGCGGTCGCGCATCATTTCTCGCGCTCCTGCGTGCTGTCGAGCGCGGAGGCCCATGTCTACTGGCGCGACGTCGGGACGGTCGACGCCTATTGGGCCGCCAACATCGACCTCACCGACATCGTCCCCGACCTCGATCTCTACGACAACAACTGGCCGATCTGGACCTATGGCGAGATCACCCCGCCGGCCAAATTCGTCCACGACGTCGAGGGACGGCGCGGGGCCGCGGTGTCCTCGCTCGTGTCGGGCGGGTGCATCGTCTCGGGCGCCGCCGTCTCGCGCTCGCTGCTGTTCACCGGCGTGCGGATCAATTCGTTCACCCGCGTCCACGAGGCGGTCATCCTGCCCTATGTCGAGATCGGCCGGAACGTCCGGCTGTCCAAGGTCGTCGTCGACCGCGGCGTCATCATTCCCGAGGGGCTGGTCGTCGGCGAGGACCCGGTCGAGGACGCCAGCCGGTTCCGGCGCACCGAAGAGGGCGTCTGCCTGATCACCCAGCCGATGCTGGATGCGCTGCCCCCATGACCCCATTGAAGGTCCTCTCGGTCGCGTCGGAAATCTTTCCGCTGGTCAAGACGGGGGGCCTCGCCGACGTCGTGGGCGCGCTGCCGGGCGCGCTGGCGCGCGAATCCGTGCAGAGCGCAACGCTGGCGCCCGGCTATCCCGGGCTGCTCGCCAAGCTCGATTCCGCCGCCCCCGCCCATTCCTGGGATTCGCTGATGGGCGGGCCGGCGAGGCTGCTGGCGGCCAAGGCCGGCGCGCTCGACCTGTTCGTGCTCGACGCGCCGCATCTCTACGACCGCCCGGGCTCGATCTACCTGGGGCCGGACGGGCGCGACTGGCCCGACAACGCGCTGCGCTTCGCCGCGCTCGCGCGCGCGGCGGCCGACATCGGCCTCGGCGCCGCGACCAGCTTCGCGCCCGACGTCGTGCACGCCCATGACTGGCAGGCGGCGCTGGCCCCGGCCTATCTGCGCTACGCCGCCGCCCGCGCGCCGCGCACCGTCGTGACGATCCACAACCTCGCCTTCCAGGGCCATTTTCCCGCCGGCCTGCTGCCCGCGCTCGGCCTGCCGCCCGAATCGCTCGACATCGACGGCGTCGAATATTTCGGCGGCGTCGGCTTCCTCAAGGCGGGGCTGCAGTTCGCCGACCGCATCACCACGGTTTCGCCGACCTATGCGCGCGAGATCATGACGCCGGAATCGGGCATGGCGCTCGACGGATTGCTGCGCCGGCGCGCCGGCGTGGTCGAGGGCATCGTCAACGGCATCGACGTCGGAGTGTGGAACCCGGAGAGCGACGCGCACCTGCCGCGCCGCTACGGCCCGGCGCAGATCGATCTGCGCGCGGAGAACAAGACGGCGTTGCAGCGACGGATGGATCTTCTCGGCGAGGCCGCCGGCCCTCTGTTCGGAATCGTCACCCGCATTTCCAGCCAGAAGGGGCTCGACCTCCTGCTCGACGCGCTGCCGGGCCTGATCGCGCGCGGCGGCCAGCTCGCCGTGCTCGGCGCCGGCGACCCGGTGCTCCAGGAGGCCTTCGCGCAGGCCGCGCGGTCGAACCCCGGCGCGGTCGGCTGCGTGTTCGACTATGACGAGGAGATCGCCCATCTCATGCAGGCCGGCTCCGACTTCATCCTCGTCCCCTCGCGCTTCGAGCCGTGCGGCCTCACCCAGCTGTGCGCGCTGCGCTACGGCGCGACGCCGATCGTCGCCCGCGTCGGCGGCCTCGCCGACACGGTGATCGACGCCAACGAGGCGGCGCTCGGCGCGGGCGTCGCCACCGGCCTGCAGTTCGCGCCGCCGGCGGCCGACCAGCTGAGCTTCGCGATGACCCGCGCCGAAGCGCTCTACCGCGACGACCGCGCCATGCGCCGCCTGCGCCTCAACGGCATGCGCTCCGACGTCTCCTGGCGCGGCCCGGCGCGGCGCTACGCCGCGCTCTACCGGGAAATCGCGCCGCCCGGCGCCGCCCGCGCGATGGCCGCGGCGTGACGACGGAGCCCGGGGCGCCGGAGCCGCTCGGCGTCACGCTCACCGCGGAAGGCGTCAATGTCGCGGTGTTCTCCGCGCATGCGGAGCGGATCGAGTTCTGCCTGTTCGACGAGGCGGGCGAACGGCAGACCGCCTGCATCGCCCTGCCGGCCAGGACCGGCGACATATTCCACGGCGCGGTTCCCGGCGTGCGCGCCGGCGCGCGCTACGGCCTGCGCGCCGCCGGTCCGTTCGATCCCTCGCGCGGCCATCGCTTCGACGGCTCCAAGCTGCTCGCCGATCCCTACGCCGCGCTGCTCGACCGCCCGCACAGGCTGCATCCCGCAATGTTCGAACGCGGCGCCGACAGCGGGGCGGTCGCGCCGAAGTCGATCGTCGCGGCGCTGGCGCCGAACGAACCGGGCCGCCTGCGGACGCCCTGGCCGCGCACGATCCTCTACGAGCTGAACCTGCGCGGCTTCACCCGGCTTCATCCCGACGTGCCCGATGAGGTCCGCGGGACGTTCGCCGGCCTCGCCCATCCCGCGGCGATCGCCCATCTGGCCGACCTCGGCGTCACCAGCGTCGAGATCATGCCCGCCGACGCGTTCTGCGACGAGCGCCATCTGCCCCGGCTCGGCCTGACCAACGCCTGGGGCTACAATCCGGTCATCGTCGGCGCGCCCGATCGGCGGCTCGCACCGGGCGGCTGGGCGGAGGTGCGCCAGGCGACCGACGCGCTGCACGCGGCGGGGCTGGAGGCGATCCTCGACGTCGTGCTGAACCACAGCGCGGAGAGCGACGAATTCGGCCCGACGCTGTCGCTGCGCGGGCTCGACAACGCCGCCTACTATCGGCTGCTGCCGGACGATCCGGCGCGCTATGTCAACGACATGGGCTGCGGCAATTGCCTCGCCCTCGACCGGCCCGCCGTGGCGGCGATGGCGATCGCGGCGCTGCGGCGCTGGATGGTGCAGGGCGGCTTCGACGGCTTCCGCTTCGATCTCGCGCCCGCGCTCGGCCGGCGCGATTGGGGCTTCGACCCGCATGCGCCGCTGATCCAGGCGCTCGGCGAGGATCCGGTGCTGCGCGGCGCCAAGCTGATCGCCGAACCCTGGGACATCGGGCCGGGCGGCTACCAGCTCGGCAATTTCCCCGAATTCTGGGGCGAGTGGAACGATCGCTACCGCGACGGCGCCCGCCGGTTCTGGCGCGGCGATCCGCGCATGCGCGGCGAGATCGCCACCCGCCTCGCCGGCTCGCGCGACATTTTCCGCGCCGCGTCGGCGCCGTCCAAGAGCGTCAATTTCGTCACCGCCCACGACGGCTTCACGCTCGCCGATCTGGTTTCCTACGACCGCAAGCACAACGAGGCCAACGGCGAGGACAATCGCGACGGGACGGACGACAATTGCTCGTGGAACCACGGCGCCGAAGGCGCCACCGACGATCCCGCGATCAACGCGGCGCGCGCCCGCGACGTCCGCAACCTGCTCGCGCTGCTGATGGTCTCGCGCGGCGCGCCGATGCTCTCCATGGGATCGGAGATCGGCCACGGCCAGCAGGGCAACAACAACGCCTATGCGCAGGACAATGCGATCTCCTGGATCGACTGGGGCAAGGCGGATCGCGCGCTCTGCGCCTTCGTCGCCCGGCTGGTCGCGACCCGCCTCGCCCATCCCGCGCTGTCGAACGACGCCTTCCTGACCGGAGGCCCGTTCGACGCGAGCGCGCTGCCCGACGTCGAATGGCGCGACGCCGAAGGCGCGCTGGCGACGGCCGGCCAATGGGAGGACGCCGAGGCGCGCCTGCTCGTCGCCGTGTTCGCCAGCCCGCTGGAGGAGGGGACCGACCGCGTCGCCGTCGTGCTGAACCGCGGCCATGCGGCGGCCGACGTCCAGCTCCCGCCCGCCCGCGCGCGCATGGGCTGGCGCGCGGTCGTCGACACGAGCGCCGCCGATGCCGGGGAATGGGACGTTGCGCCCGACGACTGGCTGATCGCGCCGGCGCGCACGACGCTGATCGTCGCCGAAGTCGCCGCGCCCGACCGCAAGCCGCCGGTCCGCAAGGCCGACGCGGCGCTCATCGACACGCTCGCCCGCACGGCGGGAATCGCGAGCGAATGGTGGGACGTCGCGGGCAATCGCACGATCGTCGCCCAGGACGCCAAGATCGCGCTGCTGCATGCGCTGCGGCTGCCCGCGACCTCCCACGCCGATGCGCTGGAGAGCCTGCACCGGATCGTCGACGAACGCGAGGCGCGCGGCGCGCCCCATTCGGTCGTCGCGCGTTTCGACGCGCCGCTGCGGATCCCGCTGCGCGGCGACGCGGCCGCGCCGGTCCAGCGGATCGAACTGCGCGTCGAGACCGAGGACGGGCGCCGGATCGAACTTCATTCCGGCGACGCGTCGGCCGTGCGCAAGATCCTGTCCGACGGGCGCGCCATCAACGAGCGCCACGTCGAACTGCCCGCCCTGCCGATCGGCCGGCACCGGGTGTTCGCCGGCGACCTCGCCTGTGCGCTGACCATCGCCCCGGCCAGCGCCTACCTGCCCGAAGCGGTGCGGCGGCGGCGGTTCGGCTTCAGCGCGCAGCTCTATGCGCAGCGCCGCGACAGCGAGGGCGGCGCCGGCGACCAGGGGATCGGCGATCTCACGACCCTCGGCCTGCTCGGCGCGGCGGCGGGCCGCGCGGGCGCGGCCGCGCTCGGGATCAATCCGCTGCATGTGCTGTTCGCCGGCGATCGGGAACGCGCGAGCCCCTATCATCCCTCCGACCGGCGCTTTCTCGATCCCATCCACATCGACGCGCTCGCCGGCGCCGATCTGCCGACCGACGAAGCGCTGGAATCCGCGCTCGCCGACGCGGCCGGGGCGGTGGCGCGCGCCTCGGCCGCGCCCTCGGTGCAATATGGGTCGGTCTGGCTGCTGAAGGAGTCGCTGCTGCGCGCGCGCCACGCGGCCTTCGCGCGCGCGCGCGCCGCCCGGCCGCACGATCTTCTGTTCGCCGACTACGAGGCCTTCGTCGGCGCCGGCGGGGAGACGCTGCGCCGCTTCGCGATCTTCCAGGCGATCGCGCGCGAGCAGCCGGGCGACTGGCGCAGCTGGCCCGAGCCGCTGCGCCGCGGCGAGACCGAGGCGCTCAACGAGGCGGCGGGCCGCGGCGCCGAAGAGGTCGCCTTCGCGCTGTTCGCGCAATGGCTCGCCGACCGGCAGTTCGCCGCCGCCGCCGCGCGGGCGCGGGCGGGCGGGCTCGAACTCGGCTTCTACCGCGATCTGGCGGTCGGCGCCGCGCCCGACGGCGCCGAGGCCTGGGCGCGCGCCGAGGAACTCGCCGAAGGCGTTTCGGTCGGCGCGCCGCCCGACCCGTTCTCGGCCAACGGCCAGATCTGGCACCTGCCCCCGCCCGATCCGCTCGCCGGCGCGCGCGACGGCTGGCGCGGCCTGACCGCGCTCTACGGCGCCAACATGCGCCATGCCGGCCTGCTGCGGATCGATCACGCGATGGGCCTGGCCCGGCTGTTCGTCATTCCCGAGGGCGCGCGCCCGGCCGAAGGCGCCTATCTGGCCTATCCGCTCGACGACCTCATCGGCGAGATCGCGCTCGAGAGCCAGCGCCACGCCTGCGTGATCGTCGGCGAGGATCTGGGCACCGTGCCGGACGGCTTTCGCGAGGCGCTGGAGGGCGCCGAGATCCTCGGCACCCGCGTGCTGTGGTTCGAGCGTCGGGGTCGCGAGTTCATCGCGCCGCAATCCTATCCCGCGCGTGCGGTCGCCTGCGCGAGCACCCATGACCTGCCGACCCTGGCGGGCTGGTGGGCGGGCGCGGACATCGGCGAGAAGGCCAAGCTCGGGATGCTGAGCCTGCTCGACGAGCAGCAGGCGCTGCTCGCGCGCGCGGCGGAGAAACGCGAACTCGCCGATGCGCTGGTCCAGGCCGGGCTGATCGCCGAGCCGCCCGACTACGACCTGCCGCTGCAGGATTCGCTCGCCGGCGCCGTCCACGCCTTCGTCGCGCGCGCCGCCTCGATGCTGGCGACCGCCCAGGTCGACGACCTCGCCGGCGAGACGGTCGCCACCAACCTGCCCGGCACCGACCGCGAACGGCCGAACTGGCGCCACAGGCTCGGCCTCGGCGTCGAGGCCCTGTTCTCGAGCGGCCGCGCCAAGGCGATCATCGACGCGCTGGCGGCGGACCGAAGGTAAGGGATGCGCCGGGTCACGCTGAGCTTCGACAACGGCCCGACGCCGGGCGTCACGGAAGGCGTGCTCGACGTCCTCCGCCGCGCCGGCATTCGCGCGACCTTCTTCGTCATCGGCGCCAGGCTCGACGACCCCGCCGCCGTGGCGGCGATGCGCGCGGCGCACGCCGCCGGCCACTGGATCGGCAATCATACGCTGACCCATTCCGTCGCGTTCGGCGCCCGGCCCGACGCCGCCTACGCCATCGGCGAGATCGACGAGACCCAGCGGCGGATCGGCGCGCTCGTCCATTCCGACAAGCTGTTCCGCCCCTGCGGCGCGGGCGGCGCGGTCGGCCCGCATCTGTTCAGCCGCGCCGCGCTCGCCCATCTGCTCGAGGGGCGTTTCTGCGCGGTGATCTGGAACAGCGTTCCGGGCGACTGGAGGGACCCCGACGGCTGGGTCGACCGCTGCGTCGCCGAGGTCGAGGCGCGCGACTGGGCGGCGGTGGCCCTGCACGACGTCGCGGGCGCCTGCCTCGACCGGTTGCCCGAACTGATCGACCGGCTGAGCGGGCTCGGCGTCGAATGGCGGCAGGATTTTCCCGACAGCGTCGTGATGACCCGCGGCGGCGCGCTGGTCAGCCTCTCGGACTTCCATGTCGCCGAGCCCGGGGGAATCGGCCCGGCAGCGCGCCGCGTTGCGCCGGGGGGCGCGACCAACTAGCATTCCAGCGCCTCCACGGCGCGCGGCCGCGCGCCGCGACGCCGCCGCGCTCCTCCAACCCGAGCCCCGCATGACCCGCCCGCGCAAACGTCCCGAGCAGTTCCGCAGCTTCCGCTGGTTCGGCGCGCAGGATCTGCGCGCGTTCGGGCATCGCTCGCGGCTGCTCCAGATGGGCTACGACCGCGCCGATTTCGCCGGCAAGCCGGTCATCGCGATCCTCAACACCTGGAGCGACATCAACCCCTGCCATGCCCATTTCCGCACGCGCGCCGAGGAGGTGCGGCGCGGCGTGGTGCAGGCGGGCGGGTTTCCGATCGAGCTGCCGGCGATGTCGCTGTCGGAGACCTACGTCAAGCCCTCGACCATGCTCTATCGCAACTTCCTGGCGATGGAGGCCGAGGAGCTGATCCGCTGCCATCCCGTCGACGGCGTCGTGCTGATGGGCGGCTGCGACAAGACGACGCCGGCGCTGCTGATGGGCGCGATCAGCGCGGATCTGCCCGCGATCTTCATGCCCGCCGGGCCGATGCTGCGCGGCGTCTATCGCGGACAGGCGCTCGGCAGCGGCTCCGACGTGTGGAAATACTGGGACGAGAAGCGCGCCGGGACGATCAGCGAGGCCGACTGGCGGGAGATGGAGGCGGGCATCGCCCGCTCCTACGGCGTCTGCATGACGATGGGCACGGCCTCGACGATGACCGCGCTCGCCGAGACGCTGGGCATGACCCTGCCCGGCGCCTCCTCGATCCCCGCCGCCGATTCCGCGCATGCGCGGATGGCGGCGGAGACCGGCCGGCGCGCGGTCGAGATCGTGTTCGAGGATCTCAAGCCGTCCGAAATCCTCGGCCCCGGCTCGTTCGACAATGCGATCGCCGCGCTGATGGCGCTCGGCGGCTCGACCAATGGCGTCATCCACCTCATCGCAATGGCGCGCCGCGCCGGCGTCGCGCTCGATCTCGCCCGTTTCGACGCGATCAGCCGGCGCACGCCGGTGCTCGCCAACATCCGCCCGACCGGCGCCTTCCTGATGGAGGATTTCTTCTACGCCGGCGGCCTGCCCGCCCTGCTGACCCGGATGAGCGGCCTCATCGACCTCGACCAGCGGACGGTGAACGGCCGTTCGCTCGGCGAGAATATCGCGGGCGCGAAAGTCTGGCTGCCCGACGTCATCCGCGCGATCGACAATCCGGTCGCGGGGCGCGACGGCCTCGCCATCCTGCACGGCAATCTCGCGCCGCGCGGCGCCGTGATGAAGCCGGCGGCCGCCGAGCCGCGGCTGCGCGCGCACCGCGGCCCGGCGCTGGTGTTCGGCAGCTATGACGAAATGGCGCGGGAGGTCGAACGCGACGATCTGGAAGTCACCCCCGACCATGTGCTGGTGCTTCAGAACGCCGGGCCGCAGGGCGCGCCGGGCATGCCGGAATGGGGCATGCTGCCGATCCCCAAGACGCTCGTGCGCGCGGGCGTGCGCGACATGCTGCGGATTTCGGACGCGCGGATGAGCGGGACGAGCTACGGCGCCTGCGTGCTGCATGTCGCGCCGGAGGCCCATATCGGCGGCCCGCTCGCGCTCGCGCGCAGCGGCGACGTCATCGCGGTCGACGTCGCCGAGCGCCGGCTGACGATCGAGCTCGGCGAGGCCGAGCTGGCGCGCCGCGCCGCCGCGTTCCGGCCGCGGCCGCCGCGGCTGTCGCGCGGCTATGGCGCGCTGTTCGCCCGGTCGATCGGCCAGGCCGACGAGGGCTGCGACTTCGATTTCCTCGAGCGCGGCGAGCCGCTGCCGGAGGTGGAGATCCACTGAGCCCGCGGCGCGCCGGCCGAGCGCCCGCCTTGTCGGGCGCCGCCGCGCTTCCCATATTGCGGCCATGTTCGATCCCCCTCCCTTCCCCGCCGGCGTCCTCCACGCCCTCGACGCCGATTCGGATTCCTCGGGCCCGGGCGCCGACTCGGCCGCCAGCGACGCCGCCGCGCTCGACGCCTATTCGCGCGCGGTCAGCGACGTCGTCGAGCGCGTCGGCCCGAGCGTCGTGCGCGTCGACCTGAGGCGCAACGGCGCGCCGGCCGGCTCCGGCTCGGGCGTGATCGTCTCGCCCGACGGGCTGGTGCTGACCAACAGCCATGTCGTGCAGGGCGGGCGCGGCGCCGAGATCACCACGCTCGACGGCCGCCAGCTCCATGCGCGCGTGCTCGGCGACGATCCCGACACCGATCTGGCGCTGCTGCGGGTCGACGCCGACGTGACGCTGCCGGCGGCCCGGCTCGGCGATTCCTCGAAACTGCGGCGCGGCCAGATCGCGATCGCGATCGGCAATCCGCTCGGCTTCGACGCGACGGTGACCGCCGGCGTCGTCTCGGCGCTCGGCCGCTCGCTGCGCTCCAAGAGCGGGCGGATGATCGAGGACGTCGTGCAGACCGACGCCGCGCTGAACCCCGGCAATTCGGGCGGCCCGCTGGTCGCCTCGTCGGGCGAGGTGATCGGGATCAACACCGCGATCATCATGGGCGCGCAGGGCATCTGCTTCGCGGTCGCCTCCAACACCGCCCATTTCGTGCTCGGCGAGATCGCCCGCCACGGCCGCGTGCGGCGCGCCTATATCGGGCTGGGCGGCGGCACCGCGCCGATCCCGCGCCGGATCGCGCTGCGAATTGGCCTCGACCAGGCGACCGGCGCGCGCGTGCTGAGCGTCGAGCCGAACGGCCCGGCCGACCATGCCGGCCTGCTGACCGGCGACCTCGTCGTCGCGCTCGACGGCCGGCCGGTGAAGGGCGTCGAGGACCTCATCCGCCTGCTCGACGCCGGCAAGATCGACCGGACGATCGCGGTCGACTTCCTGCGCCGCTCGGAACGCAAGCGCGCCTGGATCGGGCCGACCGAACGCGGCGTCGCGGCGTCGGCCCCCTCGCCCCGCGAGGCCGGCGCAGGGTCCGGGTGAGAGACGGCGCCGCCCCAACCGGCGCCGCGCGGGAGAAGGGGCGGACAACCCTCGCACAAGCTGTGCGCAGCGTGTGGAAAACTATGCCTCGCCCGCCTCCTTCGGCGCGACCAGCGGTCCGGGCAGCGCCCGCTCCGCCTCGTCCCTCAGCAGCTGCTCGTGATGGGCGATGAAGCGGCTGGCGGCGACGGCGCCGATGACCGCGCAGACCAGCGCGGCGAATCCCACCGGCCGGGCGTAACGCTCGAACGCGTGGCCGAGGAAAAAGCCGCCGAGGCCGAACAGGCTCGCCCAGACGATCGCCCCGGCCGCGTTGAAGAAGAAGAACCGCGGCCAGGGCAGCCGGTTGATGCCGGCGAGCAGCGCGGCGAAGGCGCGCAGCACCGCGACGAAGCGGCCGAAGAACACGATCTTGCCGCCATGGCGCTGGAACAGATATTGCCCGAGCTTGAGCCGGCCTTCGTCGAGGCGGATGTAGCGCCCGTAGCGCAGGACGAGCGGAAAGCCGAATTCGCGGCCGACCCAATAGCCCGCATTGTCGCCGAGCACCGCCGCCAGCGCGGCGCTCGCGATCACCCATTTGATGTCGAGCGACCCCTGGCCGGCGAAAATCGCCGCCGTCACCAGCGCCGTCTCGCCCGGCATCGGCACGCCGGCGCTCTCCAGCGCGACGACCAGAAACACCGCGAAATAGCCGTAGGTCGTGATGAACGCGTGCAAGTGGCTCAGAAAGTGCATCGGCCGTCCCCGGCGAAACCGTCGCCGGGCAGCCTAGCCGATCCGCGGTCGGCCGCTAAGCCGCTTGGCGTTGGCGCGCACCTTGCGGCGCGCCGGCCGCATCGCCGCGTCGGCGACGCCGCTCATGCCGAGCGACAGGTCGCTCGCGGTGCGGATGCCGCCGAAGGCGGCCTTGACCATCAGCGAGGTCCAGGCGACCTGCGCCGCCGCCGCGCCTTCGCAGACGGCGTCGAACTTTTCCTGGATCATCCGATGGGCCTCGCGCGCGCTCGCCTGGGTCGGCAGAATCGCATGCATCATCAGGCCGGGGGTGCGGGCGGCGATCGTCACCGCCGCGTCGGCGCCGGCGCGCATCGCCGAGGCGGCCATGAATCTGGCTTGTCTGTCCATCCGGCCCATGAGGTCTCCACTCGGTGCGCGACGCGGACGAGCCGGCGCGCTGTGCTCAATCGGCGCACGGCCGTCGTCTCGTCGATGCTATAGGGATGCCGTTCGAGGTCCGACAACCGGCCCCGATCGTTCAGGATTCAGAACGTCTATCGAACCGCTTTGGTTCCGTACCTGCGAGGCGCCCCATGCACCGTCCCGTCCTGGCGCTCGGCGCCCTCGCCGCGCTGATGGGCGCGGCCGGCGTCGCGCTGGCGGCCGCCGCCGCCCACAGGGGCGGCGGCGATTTCGCCCAGACCGCGGCCTATTTCCTCATCCTGCACGCGGCGGCGCTGCTCGGCGTCGCCGCCGCCGCGCGCGGCTTTTCCGATCGCCCTTCCCTCGCCCGCGCGCTGGTGGCCGCCGGCGGCGCGCTCGGCCTCGGCGCGATCCTGTTCAGCGCCGATCTCGCCACCCGCGCCTTTTCCGGCGACCGGCTGTTCCCGATGGCGGCGCCGGCCGGCGGCTCGCTGACGATCCTCGGCTGGCTCGCGCTCGCCGCGGTCTTCGTCGCCGGCGCGCTGCGCCGCCCCGGCTGATCAGTCGCGCACGAATTCGAACCGATCGACGTCGACGAGCCCCATGTCGGTGATCTTCAGATGCGGGATCACCGGAAGCGGCAGGAACGCGACCTGCAGGAACGGCTCGGCGAGCACGACGCCGAGGCTCCTGGCCGCCGCGCGCAGCGGGATCAGCGCCTCGCGCACCTGCTCGAAGGTCAGGAGGCTCATCAGCCCGGCGACCGGCAGCGCCAGTTCGGCGAGCACCCTGCCGCCCTCGGCGACGACGAAGCCGCCCTCGATCTCGATCATCCGGTTGACCGCGACCGCCATGTCGGCCTCGTCGGCGCCGACGACGGTGATGTTGTGGCTGTCGTGGCCGACCGAGGAGGCGATCGCGCCGCGCTTCATGCCGAAGCCGTGGACGAAGGCGGTCGCGATATTGTCGTTGATCCCGTGGCGGGCGACGACCGCGACCTTGACCGCGTCCTGGGCGAGATCGATGCCGCGCTCGCCATTGGCATAGGGCAGGCTCACCGGCACGCGCTCGGTGATGATCTTGCCCGGCACGACGCCGATCGCCTGGGTCGAGGGACCGCCGCCGCGGGCGACGAAATCGAGCGCTGCAACGCGCCGCGCCTTGACGCTGCGCCGGCCGACCGGCTCCAGCGACCCGCGCGCGGCGAACAAAGCCTCGCCGACCAGCCGGCCGGCGGCGAACACTTTCGAGACCGCGCAGCTCTCGAGATCGTCGATCACCACGAGATCGGCGCGCCAGCCCGGGGCGACGAGGCCGCGATCCATCAGCCCGAAAATGCGCGCGCCCGAAATGCTCGCCGCGCGATAGGCGGCGAGCGGCGGCGCGCCGAGCGCGATCGCGGTGCGGATGATGAAGTCGAGATGGCCCTCCTCGGCGATGTCGAGCGGATTGCGGTCGTCGGTGCAGAAGGCGATATGGGGCGAATGGCGCTCGGTGATGATCGGCGCCAGCGCGTGCAGATCCTTCGAGACCGATCCTTCGCGCACCAGGATCTGCATGCCCTTGGCAAGCTTCTCCAGCGCTTCCGGCACGTTGGTCACCTCGTGGTCGGTGCGGATGCCGGCGGCCAGATAGCCGTTGAGGTCGAGGCCGCGCAGCAGCGGGCTGTGGCCGTCGAGGCGCCGGTCGGCGAAGGCGGCGAGCTTGGCGAGGCAGGCCGGATCGCGCGCGAGCACGCCGGGGAAGTTCATGAATTCGGCGAGGCCGAGCACTTTGGGATGGCGGCTCAGCGGCAGGAGGTCGTCGACCTCGAGCCGGGCGCCGGAGGTCTCCAGATGGGTCGCCGGCACGCAGCTCGACAATTGCACGCGCAGGTCCATCGCGGTGATCAGCGAGGCGTCGAGGAAGTATTGCAGCCCGGCCACGCCCAGCACATTGGCGATCTCGTGGGGATCGCAGATCGCGGTGGTGACCCCGTGGGCGAGCACGCAGCGGTCGAATTCCAGCGGCGTGATCAGCGAGGATTCGACATGCAGATGGGTGTCGATGAAGCCCGGCGCGATGACCTGGCCCGAGACGTCGATTTCCAGCGCGCCGCGATAGTCGGCATGGGTCCCCACGATCCGGTCGCCGCAAATGGCGACATCGCTCTTCTCGAGCGAGCCGGTGACGAGATCGAAGACGCGCCCGCCCTTCAGCACGATGTCGGCGGGCGCGAGGCCGCGGCCCTGCTCGATCGCCCGGGCGAGTTCGGCGATGGCCTCGCTCATGTCGCGGCCTCGCGGCGGCGGGCGGGCGGGGTGAGCGGGTTCATGTTCGGCTCCATGCGGAATGCATCCGTCGAATCGCCGCGCCTCGGCCCCCTCCCCGGCCCGCCCCCGCTTCGCAGGGGACGGAGAACGGCGGCGGCGCCGATCTACGCATCGAATGCCGGCGGCGGGACGAAGCCGCCCCATTCGCGCTCGATCAGTTCGGCGAGCTTCAGCGGCGTGCGGTCCTCGAACCGGGGCCCGATGATCTGGACGCCGATCGGCAGGCCCGAGGGCGCGCAGCCGATCGGCATCGCGGTCGCCGGCAGGCCGGGCGCCGTCGCGACGCCGGGCCACAGCAGCATGCCGAGATAGGGGTGCGGCTCGCCGTTGATCGGGATCCGGCGCGCTTCCTGATCGGCCGAGTGATCGTGCGGGAAGGCGGGGGTCGGGGCGACCGGGCAGATCACCGCGTCGAAAGCGGCGAACAGCGCGCGCCAGCGCGCGCGCAAGCCGGCCCGCTCGAAGCTGGCCGCGATCCAGTCGCGATGGCTGAGGACGGCGCCGCGCAGCCGCTCGGCGGCCAGACTCGAATCATCGCCGAGCGCCGCGGCCGCCTGCTGCGATCCGGCATAGGCCTCCGGCGGCCAGCCGGCGGCGAGCACCGACATCAGCAGCCGCATGAAGAGCGGCCCGCCGCGGGCGAGGTCGGGCAGCAGCGGGCTCTTCCTTGCGATTTCGACGCCCGCGCGAACCAGACGCCCGGCGAGCGCGTCGATCGCCGCGCAGACGCTGGAATCGGTCGGAACGAGCGGATGCGAATCGAGAATCAGCACCCGGTGGTCGCTCAGCCGCTCGTGGCGCGGCGGCGGCAGCGCGAGCCGGCAGCCGACCGCGTCGTCGAGCTCGTCCGGTCCGGCGATGACGTCGAGCAGGCGCGCCAGATCGGCGGCGCTGCGCGCCATCGGGCCGATCACCGCGAGATCGACCGAGCCCGGCAGCGCGGGAAACGGCGGCGGGACGTGGCCGCGCGAGGGCACGATTCCGAACGTCGGCTTGTGCGCGAACACCCCGCAGAAATGGGCGGGCACGCGCAGCGAGCCGCCGATGTCGGAGCCCAGCGACAGCGGGCCATAGCCGAGCGCCAGCGCCGCCGCCGAGCCGCCCGACGAGCCGCCCGGGCTGCGGGCGAGGTCGTGGGGGTTGTTGGTGACGCCGTAGAGGTCGTTGTAGCTCTGCCAGTCGCCCAGATAGACCGGCACGTTGGTCTTGCCGAGCACCACCGCGCCCGCCGCCTTGGCGCGCGCGACCGCCAGCGCATCCTCGGCGGGCTTGAAATGCCTCTGCGCCGGCATGCCCCAGGTCGTCGGCGTCCCCGCCAGATTGTAGGATTCCTTGACCGTCATCGGCACGCCGAGCAGCGGGCGCCGCTCGCCGCGCGCGAGCGCCGCGTCGGCGGCGCGCGCCGACTCGCGCGCGCGCTCGAAGTCGCGCACGCAGACCGCGTTGACGCGCCCGTCGCAGGCCTCGATGCGCGCGATCGCGTCATCGGCGAGTTCGAGCGCCGAGACTTTTCCCGCCGCGAGCGCCTCGGCCATCGCGCCCGCGGCGCCATAGGTCCACTCCGATTTCGCCATGACCCGCCCCCCGCTCGTCCCGCTCGCCGCGCCGGAGCCCCGATGATGCGCGGGTTCGACGGCGCTCGCAAGCCGGCGTCGCGATTCGGGGCCCCGCGAGACCCGCGGCCGAGCGCAGCGACGCTCCGGTCGATCGATGGCTGGGCCCGATCAGCCGCTGGGGCGAACCAGCGGCGCTTCCGAATTCCGATCCTCTCGCCCGCTCGAGCCCGCGCGCGCCGAGGCTTGTCCCGGCCTCCCCCGATGGACTATGGTGCCGCGCGCGATCGGCGCCGGTCGGGCGCGGGCGTAGCTCAATGGCAGAGCAGCAGCCTTCCAAGCTGAATACGAGGGTTCGATTCCCTTCGCCCGCTCCAAATTTGCGCCAAATGGCTGATTTTGCTATAAGTCCTTGGCGAGAGCGGCCAGTCGTGCGCCTTTGGGTGTAATTCTGGTTATGGCCACGGCGAACCCATGGCCCGTCCCTCCACCTCCGGACTGCCGTTTCTCGTCTCGCGCGGCGACAGCCAAAAGTTCTCCTAACCCGGAAGACGATCGACGACGCCCGGCTGTATGTCGGCCACTTCATCCCGATGCACGGCGATCTCGAGGTCGGCAAGGTGACCCGCGGGCTCGTGCGCGCCTATCGCGACAAGCTTGCCGAGTTTCCGCGCGCGATGCCCAACGCCCTGGTCGGCCAACCGCCCGACGCCATCATCGCCTGGGCGCAGGCCAATCCCGAGGTCGCCAAGCTTGTGCCCCAGACGGTCAACGCCAAGGGGATCGGAGCGATCTCAAAGCTGATGCGGCTCGCGCTCAACGACGGGTACGTCGAGAGCAATCCGTGCAGCGGTCTGGCGCTCGACGTCAAACCCGAGGACGTGACTCCACGCTACTCGTTCGATCTGGAGGATTTGACGCGGCTGTTCGCCTCTCCGATCCATGCTACGCCGCGCGCCTTGCCGCGCGGCGGCGCCGGCGCGGCGGCGTTCTGGATGCCTCTGATCGCCTTGTTCACGGGCGCACGCGCCGAGGAAATCGGGCAGTTGCTCACGTCCGACATCAAGCACGAACATGGTATCGACTTCTTCGACATCACCACGCTCGCCGATGATGACGACGACAGTGCGCCTGCAAAAAAGGGGACCGCCAAGACGCTGAAGACGGCCGCCGGCAAGCGCCGCACGCCGATTCACCAGACGCTGATCGACATCGGGCTTTTGGACTATGTCGCCGAGCAACGCAGGAAGGGCGCCGTTCGCCTGTTCCCCGACCTGGTCGGCTACCGCGACCGTTACACGAAAAACTGGTCCCGGTGGTGGGGACGCTACCAGGAATTCCGGCGACAGGATACCGATTCGACGATTTTCAACCCGGGCCCGCTTTCGCCCTCCCTGCGCCCGGCTTTCGGCCGGGGCGGCGGGGGGCGAGGGAGCGGCCGAGGAGGG
>JBEKZS010000092.1:0-18171 GCA_049509635.1 Roseiarcus sp. | reverse complement strand
ACTTTGCTGGCGCGCAGCCAATGGCTGCCCGCCGCCTCGGTCATGACCGGTCCGCACGGGCGCCGCGCCGACCGCCTGCCCCGCTACGTCGCCACGGGCGCGCTCTGTTCGCTGGCGGCCTTCCTCGGGCTCATCCTCATCCAGGCGGCCGGACACGTCATGCCCGAGGGCTGGCGCTACTGGCGCCGGCTCGTCACGATCGCCGCGGTCCGCCAGGCGGCGGCGCTGATCTTCTGGATGAAGCGCGGGCGGCCGGCTCGAGCGACAGGCGCCGCTCAGGACGCGCCCTGCCCAGCCGACGCCCCAAAGCGCCGCGCAAGGCGCAAGACCGAAGTCCGGCTATCCAGACGCGGCCCCGCAATCAAGGAGACCGCGCCTGACCAGGCGTCGCGCGAATGCCGCGCGTCAGTTCATCGGCGTCGCTGGGGCCGGAGGGGTCACCGGCGCGGGGGCGGCCTTCTTGCGCTTGGCCGGGGCCTTCTTCTTGGCGACGGCCTTCTTGGCGACGGTTTTCTTGGCGGCGACCTTGCGCGTCGCCTTCTTCGCGGCGACCTTGCCCGTCGCCTTCTTGGTCACGACCTTGCGCGCGCCCTTCTTGGCGGCGACCTTGCGCGTGGCCTTCTTCACCGCGCCCTTTTTCGCCGGCTTCTTCGCGGCGGCTTTCTTGGCCGGTTTCTTTGCTGCAGCTTTCGCCATTTGATGTGTCCTCTGAAGTCGAGTCGTTCGCGCTCGTCTCTCTCGCGAACGACGAACGAATTCAAACTAACTTCGTTCCGCGCAAGAGCAAGCGGCGCACTGTGCGAATGGAGCGCGTAGCGCGCATGTCCATCGAATTATACTGCGCACGACGCGCGCGCGCCGCTCTTCGATGCGGCCGCATCGAGGCGTGTCTCGATCGCGCGACGCGTGCGCGCGATCACGCTCGAGCGCGGCTGCGGAGGCTTCGCGCCGAAACGTGCAAGGTACGTGCGCGGCCCGAATGCTCTAGGCGTCGCACGCGAGCGGCCGGTCTCGGCCCGCGGCTGCGCCAGCATCGTCGCGCGCCGCGGTTCGCGCACGCGCCGCGCGTCGCGCGGCCCCGCGCGCGGCTCGGCGCCCCGGGCCCTGAGCGCAGGCGAGTCGCGAAACGTCGATCGAATTTTTCTTGGGCGCGACCCATGCAAATCCTCGGCTCGCGACGCTCTCGATCGCGCGTTGCGGTCACGAACGCGCGGGAAGCCGATGATTCGCGCGGCGCCGATTCGCGCTCAAGGTACGCCGAGTCTGCTCTTCAGGAGGTCGCTGACGGCCTGCGGATTGGCCTTGCCGCCGGTCGATTTCATCACCTGCCCGACGAACCAGCCGAGCAGCGTCGGCTTGGCGATCGCCTGCGCGACCTTGTCGGGATTGGCCGCGATGATGGCGTCCACCGCGCGCTCGATCGCGCCGGCGTCGGTGACCTGCCTCAGCCCGCGCGCCTCGACGATCGCCCTGGGATCGGCGCTTCGGTCCTCGGCGATGACGATCGCCAGCACGTCCTTGGCGATCTTGCCGGAGATCACGGCTTCGCCGATGAGGTCGACGAGCGTGGCGATCGTCGCGGGGCCGATCCCGGTCTGCGCGAGCGAGACGCCGACCGCGTTCGCATGGGCCGAGAGATCGCCCATGATCCAGTTGGCGACCGCCTTGGCGTCGCGGCGGGCGCCGCCATGGGCGAGGGCGGCCTCGAAATAGTCGGCGGTCTCCTTCTCGGCGACGAGGACGCCGGCGTCGTAGCCTGACAGGCCGTAAGCGGCGATGAAGCGCGCCTTCCTGGCGTCGGGCAGTTCGGGCAGGCGCGCCTCCAGCGCGGCGACGAAGGCCTCGTCGAATTCGAGCGGCAGCAGATCCGGATCGGGGAAATAGCGGTAGTCGTGCGCCTCCTCCTTGGTGCGCATCGAACGCGTCTCGCCGCGCGCGGGATCGAACAGGCGCGTCTCCTGTTCGATCGCGCCGCCGTCCTCGATGACGCCGATCTGGCGGCGCGCCTCGGCGTCGATCGCCTGGCCGATGAAGCGGATCGAGTTGACGTTCTTGATCTCGCAGCGGGTGCCCAGCGGCGCGCCGGGGCGGCGGACGGAGACGTTGACGTCCGCGCGCAGGTTGCCCTTCTCCATGTCGCCGTCGCACGAACCGATATAGCGCAGGATCGTGCGCAGCTTGGTCACATAGGCCCTGGCCTCCTCCGCCGAGCGCATGTCCGGCCTGGAGACGATCTCCATCAGCGCGACGCCCGATCGGTTGAGGTCGACCAAGCTCATCGTCGGCGACTGGTCGTGCAGCGACTTGCCGGCGTCCTGCTCGAGATGCAGCCGCTCGATGCCGACCTTGATCGCATGGTCGGGGGTGAGATCGACGATGATCTCGCCCTCGCCGACGATCGGGCTCTTGTATTGCGAGATCTGATAGCCCTGCGGCAGGTCGGGGTAGAAATAATTCTTGCGGTCGAACGTCGAGCGCAGATTGATCTTCGCCTTCAGGCCGAGCCCGGTGCGCACCGCCTGCTTCACGCATTCCTCGTTGACGACCGGCAGCATGCCCGGCATGGCCGCGTCGACCAGCGAGACATGGGAATTGGGCGGCGCGCCGAACGCGGTCGAGGCGCCCGAGAACAGCTTGGACTTCGAGGCCACCTGCGCGTGGACCTCCAACCCGACGACGATCTCCCAATCGCCGGTCGCGCCTCTGACGTGCCTGGAATCCCGCGGCTGCGCCGTCATGTCCGAACCCTCCGGTCGAAGGGCCCTGACTAGAGCTTCGCCCGCGCGCGATCAAGCGCCGCGGCCGCCTCGCGCATGCGCTCGCGGGCGTCGCGATAGGCGCCGTTCGCTTCGACGAGCGTTCCGACCTGGCCGAACAGCGTCGGCGGCATGTTGGCGTAGATGTTCTCGTGGGCGCCGGGCTCGACCCGATAGGTCTCGTGGTAGATCCCCACGTCGCCGCTGCCGCCGACCGCCTTCATGAACGCCGCCCAGGCCGGCAGATGCGCGTTGTCGCGCGCCTTGGCGTAGGATTCGAGCGCCTCGAACGAGGTCCAGTACTGGATCATGACGATCGTCCGCCCGAACCAGGTCTGGCCGCCGAGGAAGCCGAGTTCGGGTTTCGCGCCGAGTTCGGCGAGCATGCGCGGCATCGCGAGGAGGACCGGACCCCAGCGGTGGATCTTCCAGGGCCGGTTGATCCGCATGCCGATGAGGAACACGACGAAGGGCTCTTGGCGGCGCGCGGTCCAGCGGCCGTTCAGGATTGCGGGCATGACGACGCCTCCGATGCCATGTAAATGTAATTTACATTAACATCAGTTCGCGGTCAAGCCTGTCCCGCGTCAATTCCACCAGGGCGCCGGCCGGGCGATCCGGCCGGCCGACTGCTCGATGACCTCGCCGAGCGCGAACAGGGTTCCCTCGTCGAACGGCCTGCCGATCAATTGCAGGCCGAGCGGGAGGCCCTCGGCCGACAGGCCGGCTGGGGCGACCAGGCCCGGCAGGCCGGCCATGTTGACGGTCACCGTGAACACGTCGTTGAGATACATTTCGACCGGGTCGGCCGAACCCTTCTCGCCGATGCCGAACGCGGCCGAGGGGGTGGCGGGGGTGAGGATCGCGTCGACCCCATCGGCGAACACGGTTTCGAAGTCGCGCTTGATCAGCGTGCGGATCTTCTGCGCGCGCAGGTAATAGGCGTCGTAATAGCCGGCCGACAGCACATAGGTTCCGATCATCACGCGCCGGCGCACTTCGGCGCCGAAGCCGGCCGCGCGGGTGTTCTCATAGAGTTCGCCGATGTCCTTGCCCGGCTCGCGCAGGCCATAGCGCACGCCGTCGTAGCGGGCGAGATTGGATGAGGCCTCGGCCGGCGCCACGATGTAATAGGCGGGCAGCGCGTGGCGGGTGTTGGGCAGGGAGATCTCGACGATCTCGGCGCCGGCGGCGCGCAGCCACGCCGCCCCCTGCCCCCAGAGGGCCTCGATCTCGGGGTTCATGCCGTCGAGCCGGTATTCCTTCGGCACGCCGATCTTCAGCCCCTTGACCGAGCGGCCGATCGATTCCTCGTAGTCGGGCACGGGCGCGTCGTGGCAGGTGGAGTCGCGGGGATCGTGGCCCGCCATCGAGCGCAGCATGATCGCAGCGTCGCGCACCGTGCGCGCGATCGGGCCCGCCTGGTCGAGCGAGGACGCGAACGCGACCATGCCCCAGCGCGAGCAGCGCCCGTAGGTCGGCTTGATGCCGCAGGCGCCGACGAACGCCGCGGGCTGGCGGATCGAGCCGCCGGTGTCGCTCGCGGTCGCCGCCAGACACAGCCCGGCCGCCACTGCGGCGGCCGAGCCGCCCGACGAGCCGCCCGGCACCAGGAGGCCGCGCTTGTCGCCGGCGAGGGCGGCGCGCGCCCGCGCCGCGCTCCAGTTGGGCGGCAGCCAGGGCGAGGCCACCGGGCCGTACCAGGAGGTCTCGTTCGACGAGCCCATCGCAAACTCGTCCATGTTGAGCTTGCCGAGCATCACCGCGCCGTCGCGCCAGAGATGTTCGGTCACCGTCGATTCATAAGTCGGCGCGAACCGGTCGAGGATGTGGCTGCACGCCTGGGTGTGGACGCCGCGCGTCGCATACAGGTCCTTGACGCCGATCGGCAGGCCTTCGAGCGGTCCGGCTTCGCCGCGAGCGAGCCGCGTGTCGCTCGCGCGCGCCATCGCCCGCGCCCGCTCGGGCGTCTCCTCGACGAAGGCGTTGAGCGCGCGCGCGCGCTCCATCGCGCCCAGATGGGCCTCGGTGAGTTCGAGGCTCGACAGCTTTCGGGCCGCGAGCGCGTCGCGCGCCTCGGCGAGCGTGAGGGCTGTGGGATCGGTCAAGATCGCATCCGTTCGTGGGCGCTGGAGACGCGCGTCATTCGATGACTTTGGGCACCAGGAAGAAATTATCCTCGGCGAGCGGCGCATTGGCGAGCACGAGGCCCTCGATCCCGCCGTCGGTGACGACGTCGGGGCGCATCGGCAGCCGCATCGGGATCACCGAGGTCATCGGCTCGACGCCGGTCACGTCGACCGCGTCGAGCGCCTCGACGAAGGCGAGGATCGCGTTGATCTCGTCCTGCAGATGCGGCACTTCGGCTTCGGTCACCGCGATGCGCGCGAGACGCGCGATCCGGCGGACGGTGTCCTGATCGACGGCCATGCCGACTCCCGCGCCTCGCCCGAACGGCGAGGCGGCCCCTATAGCATCGCGCCCTTTGGCCGCGCAATGCGCCGGCCGGGCGCCGATTTGGCGCTTGCCCGCGCGCGTGCTAGCGCAGCCCCATGTCCGGCCGCCCGCTCGCTCTCGAAGACCTCGCCGCGCAGCTGCCGGCGAAGGCGCGGCTGATCGGCGTCGATCTGGGAACCAAGACGATCGGCCTCGCGCTGTCCGACGTCGAGCGGCGGATCGGCACGCCGCTGCTGACGATCGAGCGCAGGAAATTCACCGCCGACGCGCAGCGGCTGAGCGCCGAGATCGCGCGCCATCAGGTCTTCGCGCTGGTCGTCGGCCTGCCGCTCAACATGGACGGCGGCGAAGGCCCGCGCGTGCAGGCGACCAAGGCGTTCCTGCGCAATTTCGCGCGGCTCGACGCGACGCCGTTCGCGTTCTGGGACGAACGGCTGTCGACCGCCGCGGTCGAACGCTCGCTGATCGAACAGGACGTCTCGCGCGCGCGTCGCGCCGCGGTCGTCGACAAGATGGCGGCGGCCTACATCCTGCAGGGCGCGCTCGACCGGCTCGCCTCGATCCTCGATTCCAAGGCCCGCGCGGCGGCGAGGGGCTGAGCCGGCGGAGGCGTCAGCCGAGGGTCAGCGCGACCCGCGCGCCGCCGGCGACCTCGAGCCGGCCGGCGAGCTCGAGCTCCAGCAGCACGACCCGCACCTCGCCGATCGGCGCCTCGGCGACCCGGGCGAGCTCGTCGATCGAAATCGGCGCGGGACCGAGCAGTTCGAGGACCCGTGCGCGAACCGGATCGGCCGAGACCGGCGCGGCTGCGAGGGCGCTCTCACCGCGAGCGGAGGGCGCCGGATCGGCCGGGATGCGCCGCGCGGCGACCGGCGCCGCAGGGGTCTCCTCGCGCAGGATCGCGAAGGGATCGCGCGCGCGCAGCGGCTCCAGCACGTTCAGCACGTCCTCGGGCCGTGCGCAGAGATTGGCGCCGTCGCGCAGCAGGTCGTTGGTTCCCTCAGCCCGCGGATCGAGCGGCGAGCCCGGCACGGCGAAGACCTCGCGGTTCTGTTCGGCGGCGAGCCGGGCGGTGATCAGCGAGCCGGAGCCGCGCGCGGCCTCGACGATCACGGCGCCGAGCGCGAGGCCGGCGACGATGCGGTTGCGGCGGGGGAAGTCGCGCCCGCGCGGCTCCCATTCGATCGGCATTTCCGAGATCACCGCGCCGCTCGCGGCGATGCGCGGGATCATCGCCGCCGCCTCCGGCGGATAGGGCCGCGCGTGGCCGCCGGCGAGCACGGCGATCGTGCCGGTCTCCAGCGAAGCGGCGTGCGCACGCTGGTCGATCCCGCGCGCGAGGCCCGAGACGATCGCATAGCCCGCGCGGCCGAGCGCGCGCGCGAGCCGGTCGGCGAACGCGAGGCCGGCGCCCGAGGCGTTGCGCGAGCCGACGATCGCGACCGCCGGCCGGCGGAACGCCTCTGCGCCGCCGACGAGCGCGAGGATCGGCGGCGCCGACTCGATGTGGCGCAGCGCCGGCGGATAGTCGGGCTCGCACGAGGCGACGAAGCGCGCGCCGGCCCTGTGCGCCGCCGCCAGTTCGCGCTCGATCTCCGCGATGGTCGCGACGCGGATCGGCCGGGTCGCGCCGCCGCGCCGGGCGAGATCGGGCAGCGCCTTCAGCGCCGCGGCGACGCCGCCGCAATTGTGGATCAGCGCATGGAACGTGCGCGGGCCGACATTCTCGCAGCGGGTGAGGCGCAGCCAGTCGAAGCGCTGGGCGTCGGTCAGGCGGATCGCGTCGGGCGGCGGCAAGGTTCAGCTCCCCCGCCCGATCCGCGTCTCGGTCCCGGCCAGCAGGCGATCCAGATTGGCGCGGTGCCTGAACCAGAGCAGCGCGGCGAGGATCGCGAACACCACGCCGTCCTCCGCCCGGCCGAGCAGGAAATAGAGCGCCGCCGGCGCCAGCGCGCTCGCCGCCAGCGCCGCCGCCGAGGAGAAGCGCGTCAGCGCGGCGACGCCGAGCCAGACGACCGCGAAGACGAGCGCGGCCTGCCAGGCGACGCCGATGAGACAGCCGAGGAAGGTCGCCACCCCCTTGCCGCCCTGGAACTTGAGCCAGACAGGATAGAGATGGCCCAGAAAGGCGCCGATCGCCGCGGCGAGCGCGGCCCGCTCGTCGAAGAAGCGCCAGACGAGCAGCACCGCGACCGTGCCTTTCAGCGCGTCGAGGACGAGCGTCGCGGCGGCGAGATCCTTGCGCCCGGTGCGCAGCACGTTGGTCGCGCCGATGTTGCCCGACCCGATCGCGCGCAGGTCGGCGGTTCCGGCCATGCGCGTCAGCAGCAGCCCGAACGGGATCGAGCCGCACCAATAGCCGAGCGCCAGACTGAACAGGTAGTCTGGCAAACCCACTGTCGGCACCGACGCCCCCCGATACGAACCCGCCCCAGCCTATTCGTGCGCGACCCTGCCGGCAACAAGCGTCAGCTTGACCCGCCCCTCGAGGCGCGCCTCGTCGAACGGGGTGTTGCGGCAGCGCGAATGCAGCGTTGCGGGATCGAGCACATAGGGCTCGTCGGGATCGAAGCGGATGAGGTCGGCGGGAGCGCCGGGCGCGAGCCGGCCGCCGGGGAGCTTCAGGATTTCAGCCGGGCGCGTCGACATCGCGCGCAGCAGGCGCGGCAGGCTGAGGCGCCCCGCGGCGACGAGCCGCAGACCCGCAGAAAGCATGGTCTCGATGCCGATCGCGCCCGCCTCCGCCTCGGCGAACGGCAGCCGCTTGGTCTCGACGTCCTGGGGATCGTGGTCGGACACGATGACGTCGATGATCCCTTCGGCGAGCGCCTCGCCGAGCGCCAGCCGCTCGTCCTCGCCGCGCAGCGGCGGCGCCAGCTTGAGGAAGGTGCGGTAGTCGCCGACGTCGATCTCGTTGAGCGTGAGATGGTTGATGGAGACGCCGCAGGTGACGGGCAGGCCGTCGTCCTTGGCGCGGCGCATCGCCGCGATCGACAGGACGTTGCTGACGAGCGCCGCGTGATAGCGGGCGCCGGTCAGCGCGATGAGCCTGAGGTCGCGGTCGAGCACGACCGTCTCCGCCTCGCGCGGCACGCCGGGCAGGCCGAGCCGGCTCGCGCGCTCGCCCTCGGCGAGCACGCCCTCGCCGACGAGCGCGCGATCCTCGCAATAATGCATGACGAGGGCGCTGAAATCGCGGGCGTAGGTCAGCGCGCGGCGCATCACCTGGGCGTCGGCGACCGAGCGGCGCCCATCGGAGAATGCGATCGCGCCGGCCTCGGCGAGCAGGCCGATCTCGGCGATCTCACGGCCCGCGAGCCCCTTGGTGATCGCCGCGCTCGGCAGGATGCGCACCCTGGCGGTGTCGCGCGCCCGGCGCAGGATGAAGTCGACGACCGCGGGTTCGTCGACGACCGGGCTGGTGTCGGGCCGCGCGACCACCGTCGTCACCCCGCCCGCCGCCGCCGCCGCGCTCGCGCTGGCGATCGTCTCGCGATATTCGGCGCCCGGCTCGCCGATGAACGCGCGCAAATCGACGAGCCCGGGCGCGACGACGTCGCCGCCGCAGTCGATCACCCGGGCGCCGGCGGGAATCGATTCCCGGGTGACTGCGCCGCCGAGCCCGGCGATGAGCCCGCCGACGACGAGAACGCCGCCGCGCGTCTCGGTTCCCTGCGCGGGATCGACGAGACGGGCGTTGACGAGGGCGCAGGGGCGACTGTCGGTCACGAGGGCTGCGATAGCCCGCGTCGGCGGCGCGCGCAACCGGATCGCCCGGCCGGATCGAATTTTGATGGCTCGCCGCCGCAAGCCGGCGCGACTATATTGCGCGGGCGGTCGCCGCCGTCCCGGCCTCGTCTCTCATAGGACGACAGGAGTCGCATGTCCCACGCCCTCATCGACCACGCCGCCGCCGAACTCGCCGCGATCCGCCAGGCCGGGCTGTGGAAGCGCGAGCGCGCGATCGCCTCGGCGCAGGGCGGCGATGTCATTCTCGCCGCGGAAGGGGCTCCCGGCGGCGGCGCCCATCTGCTCAACCTGTGCGCCAACAATTATCTCGGGCTCGCCGACCATCCGCGCCTGATCGGCGCCGCCAAGGCCGCGCTCGACAGCCACGGCTTCGGCATGGCCTCGGTGCGCTTCATCTGCGGCACCCAGGATCTGCACGTGGCGCTCGAGGCGCGGCTCGCGGCCTTCCTGCGCATGGAGGATGCGATCCTGTTCTCGTCCTGCTTCGACGCCAACGGCGGCGTGTTCGAGGCGCTGCTCGGCCCCGAGGACGCGGTGATTTCGGACGCGCTCAACCACGCCTCGATCATCGACGGCATCCGGCTGTGCAAGGCGCGCCGGCTGCGCTACGCCAATAATGATATGGCCGAGCTCGAGGCGCGCCTCGTCGAGGCGAGCGGCGCCCGCGCGCGGCTCGTCGTCACCGACGGCGTGTTTTCGATGGACGGGATCATCGCGAACCTGCCGGCGATCTGCGATCTCGCCGAGCGCCATGACGCGCTGGTGATGGTCGACGACAGCCACGCGGTCGGCTTCCTCGGCGCGCGCGGCGCCGGCACGCCGGAGCGCTGTGGCGTCGAGGGGCGCGTGCAACTGCTCAGCGGCACCTTCGGCAAGGCGCTCGGCGGCGCGTCGGGCGGCTATGTCGCCGGGTCCAAGCCGTTCGTCGACCTGCTGCGCCAGCGCGCGCGGCCCTACCTGTTCTCCAACGCGCTGGCGCCGTCGATCACGGCCGCGACGCTCGAGGCGCTCGACCTGATCGCCGAGGGCGGGGAGTTGCGCACCGCGCTCGCGCGCAACGCCGCCCATTTCCGCGCCGGGCTCGCGGCCGCGGGCTTCACGCTGACGCCGGGCGAGCATCCGATCATTCCGGTGATGATCGGCGAGGCGGGCGCCGCGGCGCGGCTCGCCGCCGCGCTGCAGGCGCTGGGCGTCTTTGTCACCGCCTTCTCCTATCCGGTCGTGCCGCAGGGCAAGGCGCGCATCCGCACCCAGATGAACGCCGCCCATTCGCCCGTCGATCTCGACCGCGCGATCGCCGCCTTCGCCGCCGCCGGTCGCGAGACCGGCGTGATCGCCTGAACCGCGCAAGGACGCCTCGCATGAAATCCCTCGTCAAGGCGAAGCCCGAACGCGGCCTGTGGAGCGCGGAGACGCCGCGCCCCGAGGTCGGGCCCAACGACGTGCTGATCAAGGTGCGCAAGGCCGCGATCTGCGGCACCGACCTCCATATCTACAACTGGGACAAGTGGGCGGCGCGCACCATTCCGGTGCCCATGGTGGTCGGCCATGAATATCTCGGCGTCATCGAGGCGCTCGGGCGCGACGTCACCGCGCTCAGGGTCGGCCAGCGCGTTTCCGGCGAAGGCCATATCGTGTGCGGCTTCTGCCGCAACTGCCGGGCCGGGCGCGGGCACCTGTGCCGCAACACGCTCGGCGTCGGCGTCAACCGGCCCGGCGCCTTCGCCGACTATGTCGCGATTCCCGCCTCCAACGCCTATCCGATCCCCGATTCCATCCCCGACGAGATCGCCGCGATCCTCGATCCGCTCGGCAACGCCGTGCACACCGCGCTTTCCTTCGACCTCGTCGGCGAGGACGTGCTGATCGCCGGCGCCGGCCCGATCGGCCTGATGGCGATCCCGATCTGCCGGCACGTCGGCGCGCGCAACATCGTCATCACCGACGTCAACGACTACCGGCTGGCGCTGGCGCGCGAGATGGGCGCGACCCGCGCGGTGCGCGCCGACCGGCAACCGCTGCGCGAGGTGATGGCCGAAATCGACATGCGCGAGGGCTTCGACGTCGGCCTCGAAATGTCAGGCAACCCGAAAGCCCTGCGCGACATGATCGGGGCGATGAACAACGGCGGCAAGGTCGCCCTGCTCGGCATCCTGCCCGACGAGGCGGCGATCGACTGGAACGAGATCATCTTCAAGGGCCTGACGCTGAAGGGGATCTATGGCCGCCAGATGTATGAGACCTGGTACAAGATGCTCGCGATGCTGCAGAGCGGGCTCGACGTCTCGCCGGTCATAACCCACCGGCTGCCGATGGCCGAATTCGAGACCGGCTTCGCCGCGCTCAACGCCGGCCAGGCGTGCAAGGTGGTGCTCGACATCAATGTCTGAACCCGTCCCCGGCCGCGCCTGCGGAACCTGCACGCAGTGCTGCAAGGTCTTTCATGTCGCCGAGCTCGAAAAGCCCGCCGGCGTCTGGTGCCGCCATTGCGTCCAGGGCGCGGGTTGCGGCATCCATCCGACCCGGCCGGGCCAGTGCCGCGAATTCTTCTGCCTGTGGATGACCGACGCGTCGGTGCCCGACGAATGGAAGCCCGAGCGCGCGCGGATGACGCTGTCGCTGTATCCGGGCAACGGCTTCCTCTACGTCCAGCTCGATCCCGGCTATCCCCAGGCGTGGCGCAAGGCCCCCTATTACGACCAGCTGCGCCGCTGGGCGAAGGAGCTGCTCGAGAAGGGCCGCCACGTCATCGTGTTCTTCCACGACAGCGCGACCCTGGTCATGCCGGAGGAGGCGATCCCGATGGGACGGATGACGGCGCAGGACCGCTTCCGGGTGAAGCGGGGGTTCGGGCCGAAGGGCGTCACCTACAGCGTCGAGCGCGGGTAGCAGCGGCGCATCACCGGTCCGGGCGCGGACCCAGCCGGCGGACGCGCCCGAGGCGGTCGAGCGCCCTGACCCGCCGGCCGGGCGCGCCCTGGTAGTCGTCCACCGATCGACGGCCGTTGCGGTCCTCGATCGTCACCCGATAGCGCCGACCGTCGTAGGCCTCCCAGAAACGCACGACGAGCGTCCGGAACGCCGGCGCCTCGGCGCGATGCCGAGCGCACAAGTCGGGCAAGGCGTCGCGATAGAGCGCGATGGCGCGCTCGAGCGACGCCGACGGCGGGCCGCCGCTCGCGCGCCCCGCGAGGAAATCGACTTCGATGAAGCCGACCGGGCTGCGCGCGGCTTCGCCGTAGACGTCCATTTCGTAGACGCCGACGAGCAGGCCGACGCCTGAGGCGAAGGAGTCGGCGAGATTGTGGGCCAGGGATCGCAGATCGCCGAATTTCATTTCGAGGCCCGAATTGCGCATCAATCCCGTCGAGCTTCCGCCGACATCGGGTCCCTCGAGGCAGAGCAAGCCAGCCGAGCCGGGCGTTCGAAGCTTCCGCGTCGCGCCTGCCCGCCCCTCCCCGCTCATGCGTTCGGCAGATGCTGCGCGAGCGCCTCCAGCACCGCCATCCGCACCGCGACGCCCATTTCGACTTGCTCGCGGATCAGCGACTGCGGGCCGTCGGCGACCAGCGAGTCGATCTCGACGCCGCGGTTCATCGGGCCGGGATGCATGACCAGCGCGTCGGGCTTGGCCCAGCGCAGTTTCTCCTCGTCGAGGCCGAAATAGCGGAAATATTCCTTGGTCGAGGGCACGAAGGCGCCATTCATCCGCTCGCGCTGCAGGCGCAGCGTCATCACGATGTCGGCGCCGGCGAGGCCCTGGCGCATGTCGCGGAACACCGCCACGCCCATGTTCTCGATGCCCGGCGGCAGCAGCGTCGAGGGCCCGATCACGCGCACCCGCGCGCCGAGCGCGCCGAGCAGGAGGATGTTGGAGCGCGCGACCCTGGAATGCAGGATGTCGCCGCAGATCGCGACCACCAGCCCCTCGATCCGGCCCTTGTTGCGGCGGATCGTCAGCGCGTCGAGCAGCGCCTGGGTCGGATGTTCATGGGCGCCGTCGCCGGCGTTGATGACCGCGCAATCGACCTTGCGCGCGAGCAGGTGTACGGCGCCGGCCTGGTGGTGGCGCACCACGATGATGTCGGGCCGCATCGCGTTGAGCGTCGCGGCGGTGTCGATCAGCGTCTCGCCCTTCTTCACGCTCGAAGTGGCGGTCGCCATGTTCATGACGTCGGCGCCGAGCCGCTTGCCCGC
This sequence comes from Roseiarcus sp., assembly GCA_049509635.1. Taxonomy (GTDB): domain Bacteria; phylum Pseudomonadota; class Alphaproteobacteria; order Rhizobiales; family Beijerinckiaceae; genus Roseiarcus. The sequence goes on along the minus strand of JBEKZS010000092.1, from coordinate 5,011 downwards.
GAGTTCGAACGAGGATTGGGTGCGCGTCGAGGCCTCGAAGAACAGGTTGATCTGGGTGCGGCCGCGCAGCGTCGTGCGCTTCTTCTCGACCTGGCGCGAAATCTCGACCGCGGAATCGGCCAGATCGAGCAGCGCGACGATCTCGTCCGGCGAAAGACCCTCGATGCCGAGCAGGTGGCGGCGGGCGAAAATCGGCTTGTCTGACATTGCCAGCATCGAGCGATGAGCCTATATCCGCGCCGGCGGATCGGAGCAAGGCGTCGCGTCGCCGGCCGCGTCGGCTTCCCCCGCGATTTGACACGCGGCCTCCCCTCACCCATTTTCCGCGCCCTGCCGGGCCCATTCGCGCAGCCTGATTTGCGCGGCCGCCGCCTTCGCAACCGTCGGCGCCGACCGCGCCCGAGGACCATTTCGCATGAAGGTCGTGATCGTCGAATCGCCGTCCAAGGCCAAGACCATCAACAAATATCTGGGCAAGGACTATGACGTCTACGCCTCGTTCGGCCATGTCCGGGACCTCACCGCCAGCGACGGCTCGGTCGATCCCGACAATGATTTCGCGATGCTGTGGGAGGTCGACGAGAAGGCGGTCAAGCGGCTCTCCGTCATCGCCGCCGCGGTCAAGGGCGCCGACCGGGTGATCCTGGCCACCGACCCGGATCGCGAGGGCGAGGCGATCTCCTGGCACGTGTTCGAAATCCTCAAGGAGAAGAACGTCCTCGAGGACAAGCGGGTCGACCGGGTGGTGTTCAATGCGGTGACCAGGGAGGCGGTGCTGGAGGCGATGCGCCATCCCCGCGAGATCGACGCCGCGCTGGTCGACGCCTATCTGGCGCGCCGCGCGCTCGACTATCTCGTCGGCTTCACGCTGTCGCCGGTGCTGTGGCGCAAGCTGCCGGGCGCGCGCTCGGCCGGCCGCGTGCAGTCGGTGACGTTGCGGATCGTGTGCGACCGCGAGCTCGAGATCGAGAGATTCGTCCGGCGCGAATACTGGTCGCTGGTCGCCCACCTGAAGACCGCGGCGGACGCGCCGTTCACGGCGCGGCTCGTCGGCGCCGACGGCCGCAAGATCAGCCGGCTCGACATCGGCTCGGGCAAGGAGGCGGAGGATTTCAAGGCGGCGCTCGAGACGGCGAAATTCGCGGTCGTCTCGGTCGAATCCAAGCCGTCGCGGCGTAACCCCTATCCGCCGTTCACGACCTCGACGCTGCAGCAGGAGGCCTCGCGCAAGCTCGGCCTCGCGCCGGCGCGCACGATGCAGATCGCCCAGCGACTCTATGAGGGCGTCGATCTGGGCGAAGGGCCCGCGGGCCTCATCACCTATATGCGCACCGACGGCGTCGACCTCGCGCCCGAGGCGATCGAGAGCGCGCGCCAGGTCATCGGCAAGGATTTCGGCGCGAAATACGTGCCCGCCGCGCCGCGCAAATACGTCGTCAAGGCCAAGAACGCCCAGGAAGCGCACGAGGCGATCCGGCCGACCGACCTGACGCGCCGGCCGCGCGACGTCGCCCGCCATCTCGAAGGCGACCAGGCCAAGCTCTACGAGCTGATCTGGACCCGCACCATCGCCAGCCAGATGGAGAGCGCCGAACTCGAGCGCACCAGCATCGACATTCTCGCCTCCGCCGGCGCCCGCCGCCTCGACTTCCGCGCGACCGGCCAGGTCGTGCGGTTCGACGGCTTCCTCGCGCTCTACCAGGAGGGGCGCGACGACGACGAGGACGACGAGTCCGGCCGGCTGCCGCCGATGAAGGCGGGCGAGCCGCTCGCCCGGGAGAAGATCGAGGCGACCCAGCATTTCACCGAGCCGCCGCCGCGCTACACCGAGGCGACGCTGGTCAAGCGGATGGAGGAGCTCGGCATCGGCCGGCCCTCGACCTACGCCTCCACGCTCGCAGTTCTGCGCGAGCGCGACTATGTCCGCATCGAGAAGAAGCGCCTGTTTCCCGAGGACAAGGGTCGGCTCGTCACCGCATTCCTGGAATCGTTCTTCACCAAATATGTCGGCTACGACTTCACCGCCGATCTCGAGGAGAAGCTCGACAGGGTCTCCAACAGCGAGATCGACTGGAAGGACCTGTTGCGCGACTTCTGGCGCGATTTCTCCGCCGCCGTCGCCGGCACCAAGGAATTGCGCACGACCCAGGTGCTCGACAGCCTCAACGAGCTGCTCGGCCCGCACATCTTCCCCGCGCGCGAGGACGGCGCCGAAGCGCGGCTGTGCCCGCTCTGCAACAAGGGCCAGCTGTCGCTGAAGCTCGGCAAGTTCGGCGCCTTCATCGGCTGCTCGAATTATCCCGAGTGCAAATACACGCGTGTCCTCTCGCCGACCGGCCAGGACCAGGCCAAGGGAGTCGAGGGCGAGCGGCCGGGGGTGCGCGCGCTCGGCCAGGATCCGGCGACCGGCGAGGAAGTCACATTGCGCGGCGGCCGTTTCGGCGACTACGTTCAGCTCGGCAAGGGCGAGAAGCCGAAGCGCTGCTCGTTGCCCAAGGGTCAGGCGGCCGCCGACGTCACGCTCGAACAGGCGCTCGCGCTGCTGTCGCTGCCGCGCGAGGTCGCCCGCCATCCGGTGAGCGGCGAGCCGATCCTGGCCGGCATCGGCCGCTGGGGCGCCTATGTCCAGCACGCCAAGACCTACGCCAATCTCGGCGAGGGCGAGGATGTCCTGGCGATCGGCGGCAACCGGGCGATCGACCTCATCGTCGCCAAGGAGAGCGGAACCGGCGGGCGCCGGTTCGGTCCCGGGGCCGGCCGCGCGCTCGGCGAGCATCCGACGCTCGGCGGGGCGGTCAGCGTGCGCGAGGGCCGGTTCGGCGCCTATGTCAATCACGGCAAGATCAACGCGACATTGCCCAAGGGGACCGACACCGCCGCGCTGACGCTCGACGACGCGGTCGCCGCGCTCGCGGCCAAGGCGGCGGGCGGCGGCGTCGGCGGCGGCCGGCTGCTCGGCGACCACCCGCAGGGCGGCCCGGTGACGGTCCGCGCCGGGCGCTTCGGCGCCTATGTCAACTGGGGCAAGGTCAATGCGACCCTGCCCAAATCCGTATCTCCCGAGGAGATAGGGCTCGGCGAGGCGATCGACCTGATCGAGGAGCGCGAGGGCCGGCCGGCCGGCGGGGCGGCGCGCAAGGCGGTCAAGCCGAAGGCGAAGCCGCGCGCCGCCAAGGCGGGGCCCGGCAAGGCGCGGACGGCCGCCGCGGCCAAGCCCGCCGCGACCGCCAAGGCCGCGAGCCCCAAGGGCAAGCCCGCCGCCGCCAAGCCGACGCCGAAGGCCAAGCGCAAGGCGTGAGCGCCGAATGAGCGCCGCCTGGCGGGAACCGGGATGGCGCCGCGCGCGCTTATGGCCTAAAATGACACGTCATGGCGTCTTTCGAGCTCGGCGCCGGAAGGCGGTCGGGAGGCGTTGGTCATGATCAATTCCGGGGCCGCGCGCGCCCGACCTTCCGCAGGCGCGCTCACCGAAGCCGCCTACAATCGCTGGGCGCCCTTCTATGACCTCATCTTCGACCTGCCGTTCCACCCCGGCCGTCTGGCGGCGGCGCGGGCGGCGGCGGCGGCCGCGGCCGCCGACGGCAGCGTCCTCGTGGTCGGCGTCGGCACCGGCCTCGAGCTCGGCCTGCTGCCCAAGAGCCTGCGGGTCACCGGGATCGACCTCAGCCCGGCGATGCTGAAGATCGCGCGCGAACGGATCGCGCGCCACGCGCTCGGCCAGGTCAAGGCGCTGCACGTGATGGACGCGGGCGCGCTCGAATTCCCCGATTGCCAGTTCGACGTCGCGCTCGCCCCCTATGTGATCAGCGTCGTCCCGAGCCCCGCGCGGGTGCTCGACGAAATGTGGCGCGTCGTGCGGCCGGGCGGCCAGTTGATCGTGATGAATCATTTCGCCGCCACGCGCGGCGCGCGCGCCGCGGCCGAGGCGGCGATGCAGCGCTACGCCGACTGGCTCGGCTGGCACCCGCAATTCCCCTACGCCGCGGTCGGCGACTGGATCGCCGGTCGCCGCGACGTCGAGCTGCTGGAGCGCCGCGCGCTGGCGCCGTTCCGGCTGTTCACGCTGCTGCGCATCCGCAAGGCGGCGGGCGCCGCCTGACGCGGGCGCGCGAGGCGCCGGCCGCGGCGTCGTCCGGCTGCGGCTTGTAAGCGCCCGCCCATCGGCCTAGATAAGCCCAGGCGGGGCGCAACAGCCCCGCCCGACAGCAAATCCAAGCCACAAGTTTGCCCCGAAAACCTCAGACCCGGCGCCGCCAGCGCCCAGACGTTGCACGCGCCCAGACCGATACCGCCGCGCTTCCCTCGCGCGACGCGGTGCTCGCCTTCATCGCCGGCGAGCCGGCGCCGGGCGCCGATCGGCCGCCGGCGCGGGTGACCAAGCGCGAGATCGCGCGCGCGTTCGGCGTGCGCGGCGACCAGAAGGGCGCGCTGAAGCTGCTGATCAAGGATCTGGAGGCGGACGGCGCGATCGCGCGCGGCCGCAAGACGCTGCGCCCGCAGGGCCGCCTCCCCGCAATGGTGGTCGTCGACGTGACCGAGCGCGACCGCGACGGCGAACTCATCGCCCGGCCCTCGGAATGGGCCGAGGACGGCGAGGCCCCGCGGATCGTCATCGAGCGGTCGCGCAAAGCCGAGGGCGCTCTCGCGCCGGGGCTCGGCGCGCGGGCGCTGGTGCGGGTGACCTTCGACCCCGAGGCCGGCCCGAACGAGCCCGCCTATGCCGGCCGGGTCGTCAAGATCCTCGACAAGGCGAAGCCGCGCATGCTCGGCGTCTATCGCGCGCTCGAGGGCGGCGCCGGACGCGCGCTGCCGATCGAGAAGCGCGGGCTCGCGCGCGAACTGTTCGTGCCCGCCGGACTCGGCGCCGAGGCCGCGGACGGTGATCTCGTGGCGCTGGAGACGGTCCGCGATGGCGGGTTTGGCCTGCCGACCGCGCGCGTCGTCGAGGTGCTCGGCTCGGTCAAGTCGGAACGCGCGGTCAGCCTCATCGCGCTGACCGCCCATCGCATCC
>JBEKZS010000091.1:0-18235 GCA_049509635.1 Roseiarcus sp. | reverse complement strand
CTGGACCGAGGTCGCCGCCTGCCATTCGCCGCTCGGCTTCGGCGTCGCCAAGGGCATCTACGCCAAGCACAACCTCGACGTGGAGCTGTTCTACCAGGGCGCCAGCGGCCAGACCCTGATCCAGGCGCTCGCCACCGGCAAGGCCGACGCCGGCGCCGGGCTCATCGGCGACTGGCTGAAGCCGCTCGAGCAGGGCTTCGACGTCAAGCTGTTCGTCGGCTCGCACGGCGGCTGCCAGCGCCTGCTCGCGTCCAAGGCCTCGGGGATCACGGACCTCGCCGGCGTCAAGGGCAAGACGATCGCCACCTATGGCATCGGCGCGCCGCCGCAGGTCGCCTTCCAGGTCACGCTCGCCAAGGCGGGCATCGATCCGGAGACCGACGTCACCTGGAAGGCGGTGCCGTTCGATCTCGTCGGCGAGACCGTCAACCGCGGCGACGCCGATCTCGCCGCCCATCTCGACCCCTGGGCCTATTCGATCGAGAAGCAGTTCGGCTTCGTCAAGATCGCCGACACCCAGACCGGCGTCTATGAGGGCCATACCTGCTGCGTGCTCGGCGCCAACGGCCCGTTCCTGCAGGCCAACAAGGACGCGCTGCGCCGGCTCGCCGAGGCGAACATCGAGGTCCACGAATATACCGCCGGCCACCCCGACGAAGTCGCCAAATGGTATTTCGACACGCTGAAGCCGGCCGGCCTCAGCCTCGCCGACCTCACCGAGATTCTCGGCAAGCTCGTCTACCACAATCACCCGATCGGCCAGGCGCTGATCGACCAGATCCGCATCACCTCGGAGGACCTGAAGCTGGTCAAGGTGCTCGATCCGACCACCGATCCCAGGCAGTTCGCCGAGCGCGTCACCGTAAACCTGCTCGCATGAGGCCGGCGCGATGAGCGATGCGGTCAGGACGCTGGACGCCGGGGCGGCTGCGACCGACCCGGCGGCGCTGCGGCGCGTCTGGCGGGGGCTATGGAACAACGGCCTGCTCGCGGCGCTGAGCTGGGGCGCGGCGGCGGTCACGACGATCGCGCTGCCCGACGTCGTGCCGTGGGGCAGCGGCGGCCTGTTCGCGGCGATCACCGGCGGGGCGGCGATCGCCTTCGCCGCGCTCGCCGTCCTGGTTCCCCGGCTCGGCCGCCTCGGCGCGCGGCTCGAGCACTTCGGCCCCTGGTTCGTCGCGATCGGCGTCTGGTTCGCGCTGTGGGAGCTGACCACCGCCAAGTTCGGCTGGCTGCCCAAGCCGTTCTTCTCGCCGCCGCACGGGCTGCTCAATGTCTATGTCACCGACGGCCCGCGCCTGCTGATCTGCATCGCCTACACGCTGCGGCTGTGGTCGCTCGGCTTTGCGGCGGGCGTCGCGGTCGGCTATGTCGTCGGCGTCGCGCTCGGCTGGTCGAAGCGGTTCAATTATTGGGGCATGCCGATCCTCAAGCTGATCGGACCGGTGCCGGCGACCGCCTGGATCCCCTGCACCTTCTATTTCTTCCCGACGACTTTCGCCGCCAGCGTGTTCATCGTCGCGCTCGCCTCGGGCATCCCGGTCACGATCCTGACCGCCTCGGGGGTCGGTTCGGTCAATCGCGCCTTCTACGACGTCGGCCGGGTGCTGGGCGCCGACGCATGGTACCTGATCCGCCGGGTCGCGATTCCGGCGTCGCTGCCGCATGTCTTCGTCGGCCTGTTCATGGGGCTCTACACCTCCTTCGCGGTGCTGGTCGTCGCCGAAATGCTCGGGGCCAAATTCGGGCTCGGCTGGTACATCCAGTTCCAGACCGCCTATTCCGGCTACGCCAATGTCTATGCGACGCTGCTGATCATGGCCGTGCTGTGCTCGGGCATCGTCAGGCTGCTGTTCGTCGCCCGAGACCGGCTGCTCAACTGGCAGGAAGGATTCATCTGATGCCCCAGGCCGCGCTCGCGCCGGCCGGCGCCGCCGTCCGCCGGAGCCTGTCGATCCAGGTCCGGGACGTCAGCCATCACTTCGATCTCGCCGGGGAGCGGCTTCCGGTTCTCGAAGCGATCGATCTCGACGTGGCGCCGGGCGAGTTCGTCGCCCTGCTGGGGCCTTCGGGCTGCGGCAAATCCACGCTGTTGCGGCTGATCGCCGGCCTGGAGACGCCATCCAGAGGCGCGATCCTCGCCGACGGGGCGCCGATCCCCGGGCCCGACCCTTCGCGCATTCTCGTCTTCCAGGATCCCACGCTGTTCCCCTGGGCGACGGTCTGGAACAATGTCGCGACCGGCCTCGAGGCGCGCGGCGTCCTCGCGCAGAACCGCCGGCGCGTCGACGATGCGATCAATCTCGTCGATCTCGCGGCGTTCCGGAACGCCTATCCCCATCAATTGTCCGGCGGCATGGCGCAGCGGGCCTCGCTCGCCCGCGCGCTCGTCAACGATCCCGCGCTGCTGCTGCTCGACGAGCCGCTCGGCAAGCTCGATTCGCTGACCCGGCTCACCCTGCAGGACGAACTGGTCTCGCTGTGGCGGCGGGTCGGGTTCACCGCCGTGCTGGTCACCCATGACGTCGAGGAGGCGCTCCTGCTCGCGGGCCGGGTGATCGTGTTCTCCGACCGGCCGGCGCGGGTCAAGGCGCAGTTCAGCTTCGCCAAGCCCTATCCGCGCCATCGCGACGATCCCGACGTGGTCGGGCTGCGGCGCGAGATTCTCGCCACGCTCGGCCTGGCCACGTGATGCGGTTTGGAATCGTCCTGCTCTGGGCGGGCGCGCTGATCCTGATCGGCGCGATCGGCTGGTGGTGGCTCACCTACCGCGACGTCATCGGCTTCGCCTATATCAGCGCGGCCGAGGCGGGCACATGCCTCGTCGGCGACAGCGAAATCTGCCGGCTCGCGCGCGCGCTCTGCCGCGGGGCGCATCCGGTCTCGCTGATCAACTATCGCGCGGCCGCCTTCTGGATCGGCCTCGCCGCACTGTCGTCGAGCCTGCTGGCGTTCGCGCGCGGCGGCGAGGCGGCGCGGCTCGAATAGCGGCGCGGCGACCCCGGGGCCGGCGGCCCGGCAGCGCGATCGCGGCATTGCCGTCGAATGCGCAAATGATCAATTTCCGGTTGGCCAAACGCCTCGCCTTGTCGTAGCCTCCGAGCGGGGCAGGGGCGTCGCCAGCTTTCGCCAGGACTTGAACCGTTCCGGGGTCGGACCGAAGCCGGGTTGCGCTCGACTTCGCCGTTTCGCGCCCGGCGACGGACGTCGGCGGTTTGCCCCGCGGGCGCCCGGGCCGGCGCGCCTCGGGCGGGCGCCGGCGGCGCATGGAGCGGGCCCGGGCCGGGAGCGGTGGATGTCGAATGTCGCGGGCAAATCCTACGGGATCAACGTCATCACGCCGATGAACCCGTGGATGACCTGGGTCAACCGCTTGCTGTTCATGGTTGCGCGAGCGGCGCCGAGCACGCTGGCCGGCCTGTTCGGGCTTTCGATCATCCATTTCGCCCGCTGGGTCGTCATCAAGCGCAACAGCTGGCCGGATTTCGGCCAGGGTCCGCAGGCCCTCCGCAACGACTACATGCTGTTCTGCAGCAATTTCAACGGAACCTGGGATCAGTACATCGACGCGTTCGCCGACGGCATTCCGAGCGGCCTCGATCTGCTGTGGTACGCGAGCAAGCGCTATCCGCACTCGATCCCGATCACCGCGTTCAAGGACTATATCCGGGTCAACCAGATCGACACCGACTATTACTACAATGCGACCCCGGGCGCCGCGCAACGCGACATCAAGGCGGCGCTGCGGGTCCGCCGCGCCGTGCGGGCGCTCGCCGAGCGACGGGCGTCGGTCTCCGCGATCGAGTTCCGCGCGCTCTACGTCGCGGCGCTGACCGGCGTTCAGAACGACCTCGGCTACCAGGGCTACGCGCCGGTCGCCAGCCGCGACACCGAGAATGCGGACGCGAACCGCGAAGACTTCGTTCGCAACCAGGGGAACCCGCCCGGCCTGCTCGTCTGAGCGGATCGGCTGAAATCGCGGAGGTCCGGATGCCGACGTTCGACGCAGGCCATTATTTTCTGACCTGCCTCGTCCCTGTCCTGACCGGCCCGATCCGCGAGGCCGGCGTCGAAACCTCGCCCGCCCAGGCCTTGCGCAAGCGGCTCGCCTGCCTGCCGACCGCGGCGCAGACGCCCGAGCGCGGCGGCGGGCGGAGCCCGTTCGCGCGCAATGCGCGCACCCATTTCGCCCGTCTCGTGGTCATCGACGACGTCGCCTACAACGGGCGCGACCTGCGCGACACCCTCTGGTCGGCCGCGCGGCGGGACACTCTGACGCTCGCGCAGCCGCAGGATCATCTGACCTGCCCGTTCCTGCTGTTCGCGGTCGATTTCGACGCCGCGAGCGGCGCCGACGGCGAGCGCGATTCCTATCTGGCCGAACTCTGGAGAACGGCCGAGCCGGAGCTGCGCGGCGTTTTCGGTCTGTGTCGCGGTTTTGCCGAGGCGGTGACGGACGAACGGTCGTTCGCCGCCTATCTCGCCCGCGGGCAGCTCGAAACGACGATGTCGTTCAACGACTATTACGTCGATCCGCCGAACCTGCCGGTCTGGGCGACCGGCAGGTTCAAATGGGCGGCGATCGCCAGCGCGGCCGCCTTCGCGCTCGGTCTTGCCGCCACGCTCGCGCTGTTCGTCGCCGAACTGTTCGGGCGGCCGATGGTCTCCGAGCTCCGCTGGGCCGTCGGCCTGACGGTCCTCGGCGCCGCCGCGCTCGCGCTCGTCGGCGCGGCGGCCTACGCCAGCGTCATGGCGGCGGGGGCGAGGCCGTTTCCCGCTGCGCCCGACGCGGATCTGCCGACCGTGCTCGAAGCGCTTCACCTGCAGCGGCGGTTCACCCGGTTCGCGATCGACCGCCAGGGGCAGGCGGCCGCCGACGACGCCGCTTCGGCCCAGCGGCTCTACGACGAATTTGGCCGATTCATCGCCGAAAACCGGCCCGGCGAACCCGACGCGGCGCGGCAGGCGCCGGGCGTCATCGGAATCTAGAGACCATCATGGCCGTGAACCTCGATCTCGCCGACATCCAGGGCAATATCCTGACCGCCTATGGCAAGCTCGGCTTTCCCAAGGGGCGGTTCATCCTGCTGCATGTCGACGACGGCGCCGCCGGGCGCCGGTTCGTCACCGCCGTGCTGCCCTCGATCACCACCGCGCTGCGATGGCCGTCGCTGCGGGCGAAGATTCCGACCGGCGCCCATGTCGCCGAGCGACCGCAGGTGGCGGCGAACATGGCGTTCTCGTTCTTCGGCCTGCTCGCGCTCGGCGTGCCGGTGCGCACGCTGCGCGGCATGCCCGACGAATTCATCGACGGGATGATGGCGCGCGCGCCGATGCTCGGCGACGATTTCGGCGGACGCGATCCCGGGCGGTCGTGGGACGAAGTCTGGTCGGCGGCGGGGAGCGCCCGCCAGATCGATCCCAACGCCGTCCACATCCTGATCGCGCTCAATGCGCAGATGAACGCCGACGGAACCCCGGTGGCGGCGCTCGACGCGGCGACCGCGGCGATCGAATCCCTGTGCCGCTCGCTCGGCGGCGTGCGGGTGCTGCCGGGCCACAATCCGCGCGGCGGGCCGCCGGCGCGCTACCAGGAGCTGTCCGCGATCACCCGCCTCGACAACGGGACGGCGACGCCGCTTCCGACCGAGCATTTCGGCTTCGTCGATGCGATCGGCGATCCGGTGTTCGAAGGCCAATATCCCGAGCGCTACGAGCGGCGGGCGCTCGAGGGCGCCGGGGCGGTCGACGGGTCAGGCAATTGGCGCCCGCTCGCCACCGGCGAATTCCTGCTCGGCTATCCCGACGAGGCGCAGGAGATCGCCGGCGCCGCCATGCCGCTCCGGTTTTCGCGCAACGGCACGTTCATGGCCTATCGCAAGCTGCAGCAGAACGTCGCCGCGTTCCGCGGCTTCGTCGCGCAGGCGGCCGCGGGGCTCGGCGCCGTGTTCGGCATCGACGATCCCGCGCAGGCGGCCGAGACGCTGAAGGCCAAGATGGTCGGCCGCTGGTCCGACGGCGCGCCGGTCGCGCGCGCGCCGACTTTCGCCGACTGGCAGGCGTTTCAACGGCAGTATCCCGCCGCCTCGCCGGAATCGGATCATTCCCGCTACCTCGCGCGCGAGGAAGCTCTGGCCAAATTCTCCTATCGCGACGATCCGGCCGGCCTCGCCTGTCCGCTCGGCTCGCACATGCGCCGCGCCAACACCCGCGACGGCATGGCGCCGACGGGGCGCGAGGGCTCGGTCCTCAACAACCGGCGCCGGATCATCCGGCGCGGCCTGCCGTATGGCCAATCGCCCGAAGGGGTCTCGGACGCCGACGAGCACGGCGTCGTCATGCTGATCGTCTGCGCGAGCCTGTTCCGGCAGTTCGAGTTCGTCCAGCAGCAATGGATCAACTATGGGCTCGACGCCCGGTCCGGCAATGACACCTGCCCGCTCGTCGGCAATCATTCGCCCGGCGGCGAGGCCGGCCCGAAAGCCAAGTTCGTCGTCCCGGCCGATCCGAAATCCCGCCGGCCGCCGTTCATCGTCGAGGGCATTCCGCAGTTCGTCGAGGCCCGCGGCGGCGAATATTTCTTCGTGCCGAGCATGACCGCCCTGCGGATGATCGGCATGGGCGTCGTCGATCCCACCTGAACGCGCGCCGCCTAAGGCGCCGGCGGCGCCCCGGCCTCGAAGGTCATGGTCAGGTGGCGCGGGTAGGGGCCGGCCCAGGCGATCCGGCCCTCCGCGCCGGCGGCGGGGCGGAGCTGCTTTTGCGCCAGCAGCGCGGCGAAGGCCTCGGTGATCTGGGTCAGCGCCACATATTTGCCGAGGCACACATGGGCGTTGACCCCGAATACGAGGTCGGCCGCCCCCGAAGCGCGGCCCAGCCGGAAAGCGCCGGGGTCGTCGTTCGCGCGCCGATCCCGCAACGCCGACATCGTCGCCACCATCAGCACGGAACCGGCCGGGATCGCCCTGGCGCGCGGGGTCCCCTCGGCGATCGTCGCGCTCTGGTTGGCGTAGCGCCACTGGCCGGGAGCGAGCGCGGGATTGAGCCGCGCGGCCTCGATCAGGATTTCCCGCAATCGATTGGCGTCCGGGCGCGTGGCGGCCTCGACCGCCGCGCGCATCGCCGACGGGCGATCGAGCAGCGCCTCGAGCATCTTGCCGGCCGCCAGCGAATTGGTCGGGATGAAGCCGATGACGAGGCCGGTGACGATCGCGCGTATCGTCTCCTCGGTCAGCGTCGGGTCCGAATTGCGCCGCGCCAGCAGGCGGCCGAGCACGGTGTCCGGATTGGGCGCCGCGCGCTGCGCCGCGATGGCGCCGTCGACGACGTGGCGGACCCGCGCGGCGGCGAACAGCGCGCGGCGGCGCGTCGCTTGGCTGCCGAACGGATCGGCGAACAGCAGCGCCGACATTGCGATCGTCCAGTCGGCGAAGGCGTCGAAGTCTTCCGGGGCGAGGCCGAAATAGCCGCAGCACGTCTCGGCGGCGACCCGGGTCAGAAAGCCCTGCATCACGTCGATCCGCCCATCCGCGGCCCTGATCAGCGCCGCCGCCGAGCGCCGGCTCAGCAGCCGGATCCGGTCGGCGTCGCCGGGCAGCATGACCGCGCGGATCGTCGCGTTCTGCGCGTCGTGCTGCGGGCCGTCGAGACCCAGCACGAAATTCGCACCGCCGGCCAGTTCGGTCATTTCGAGCCCGAACGGGACCCCGAACGTGTCGGACCGCGCCAGGACCTCGCGCACGTCGGCGTCCCGGGTCACCAGGACGAGCCGGCCGATCCGGGGATTGGGCCAGAATTCGCGCATCAGCCAGAGCGCCGCCAGCAGCGCCCGGTCGCGCAAGCCCGCGGTCGCCTGCGAAAGCCAGCCGGCAAAACCGCGCGGGATGAGATCGTCGAGATCGAACCGCACATCCGCCGCGGCCGGCGGAGACGGGGGCGAGGACTGCATCCGATGAATCGTGTCGTAATATTTCAGCGTCGGCATTGGACCCCCCTCGATCGCCGCGGAAGACGCGGCGAGCGTCGACGCGGCTCCGTCAGGCCGGCTCGCTCAGCGCATCCCCGGATCGCGCGACAATCCGACCGTCGAGTATCTCTGTCAAACCCTGCGACAGATAGCCGATCCACTTCTTGTCGAGAAACGGGATCCAGCCGAGATAATCGAGGGTGAAGTTCGGCTTGGCTCTCAGCAGTTCCTGCATCGCCGCGCCGGCCTCGCGCGTGTCGCCGCTGCGGCCGAGCGCGTTGATCTTGATGACATGGGCATACCAATAGGCCGGCCGGCGCGCGAGCGCGTGCTCGGCATGCTCGACCGCCTCCTTCCACATGCCGAGCATCAGGAAGGCCATCGCCATCTCGGCGAGGTAGAAGAACAGGTGGACGTCGTTCGGACTGAGGCGGAGCGCGGTCCTGATGTGCTCGAACGCCTTGGCGGGCTCGCCGGCGAGATTGAAACTGCAGCCGAGCACCGCATGGGCGAGGGCGAGGCTCGGATTGAGGGCGATCGCCTGCTCGAACAACGCCCGCGCCGCCAGCGGCCGCCGAAGCCACATTTCGGCGATGCCGGCGAGCATGTGGCCGCGGCCGTCCTCCACGTCGGCGCGAATGGCGCGCTGGGCGAGCTTGCGCATGTCGAGGATTCGCGCCTGCGACGCCCGATGCGCCCACAGCGACCAGGCGAGCGAATAGGTCGCCTGGATCAAAGCTTCGGAGGAATCGGGGTCGAGCGCCAGCGCCTCGTCGAACAGCCTTTGCGCGATCCCGCCGTCCGTCTGGGTCAGGCGATTGAGATGCCAGCGGCCGCGCCAGACGATGTCCTTGACGCTCGCCTTGTCCTCCCGCTTGGCGCGCGCGCGCATCTGCTCGGCGTGATCGATCCGGCTTTCCAGCAGCGCCGCCAGTTCGTTGGCGAGCCGGTCGAACGAGAATTCGCCGTCCGCGGACCGCATCTCGAATCGGTGCGACCAGATCGTGTAGCCGCTCACGCAATCGGCGAGATTGGCCGAGATCAGCAGGGCGTCCGGAGCGGCGCGCACCCGCCCGTCGAGCACGTAGCGCGCGCCGAGCCGCCGGCCGATCTCGTTGGGATCGCTGTTGGCGGGGAATGAGAAGCTCGAGCTGCGCGCGATCACCGGAAGCCAGCGGATGCGCGAGAGATTGTCGATGAGCTCCTCGCCGATCCCCTCGGCGATATAGTCGTTGACCGGATCGTCGCTGAGGTTCTGGAAGCGAAGGACCGCGATCGCCGGATTGGCGTCGAAACCGGTCGGCGGCCGGGTGACGTCGACTATGTGGGTCGGCAGCGCCGCCGCCTCCGCCGTCTCGGCGCGCGCGTCCTGCCGCCCCGGCGACGACTGCGCCTGCGCGACGCGTCGCTCCTTCTGCCGCCGCAGCGCGGCGCGCTGCTCGCGCAGCCATTGTTCGAACCCGTCCTCGCCCGCGATGTCGAGGCCTTCGAGAAACTCGCCGAACTCGACGTCCTGCCGGTTGCCGGGAAAGCCTTCGGTGATGTCGAGAAAGCGGACGTCGACATCGACCAGATCGAGATCCAGTTTCACAATGTCTCGACGGCAGATCAGCAGCTCGGCGGAGGCGCGATTCAGCCGTTGGCGGAGGTTCGACAGCTCCCGTCGCAGACTCGCGCGCGCCTGCGTCGGCTGCCGCGTTCCCCATAGCCGGTCCTGAAGCCAGCCCCGCGTGTGCTCGCCGTCCTTGGCGGTCGCGAGCATGGCGATCAGCGCGACGCCCTTCTTGCTGGGAACCTCGATCCGTTCGCCGTCCGCGCCGAGCAGGCGGAACGGACCGGCGAGACCGAGAGAAAAACCTGGGACCGCGCCCGCCATGCCCAATTCGCCCGACCCGCGCTCGACGATAGCATTTTTCACGAATTTTTCACCTTCTTTTCACGGCACGACGACGCTTCCATCGCAACTTCCCGACGGGGGCTCGGCCAGATTTCGGCCCGTCGAGCAAAAGCCGGTCGGCGAGCAAAGCGGCGAATCGAACGCCGCGGTCGGACGGCTTCATCCACGCCAGGAGAAAATGCCGTGTCGAACTCCCGCATCAAGCCGAACCCATTCCCCAGACCGGGCGGGCTTGCCGCCCCCGGCGTCGCCGATCCCGTCGTCGGGGCGGCCTGATCGCCGATCCGGCGACCGGGCCGAGCCCCGATCCTTCGGTCGGGGGCCGGCAGGCGCGCGCGAGCCAATGTCGATCTTCTCCTCGGCGACCCCGGTCCCGGCGCCCCGCAGGATCGGTTCGAGGACGAGAATTGGATCGCGCCCGCAACGGCGGAGGGGGCTCCGCCGCGACCGGCCCGACGACCGAGAGGAGAGGCGCCGCCTCCCAGGCGCCTCTCCTCGCCTCTCATTCGCGCAACTGCGCCGACGAGCCGACGCTCGCAACGCGCGCCCTCGCCCAACGAAGATTGGAGCCGGCCGAAATGAAATGCGCCGCGCAGCCCCGGGTCGACCTCAGCGTCGGCACGGCTGGCCGAACCCTAGCCTCCGCGACCCGCAACCGTTTCGCGACGTCGCTGATCGTCGCGATCGCCTTGTGGGCGACAGCGGCGAGAAACGGGGCGAGCGAGGCGGCGGCCGACGAGATCGCCGAACCGCACAAGAGCATCGTCCTGCTGACGGCGGACGATCCGATCGCGCCGAGCCCCGAAACGCGCGCCGGCGTCCTGGTCGCCGAGATCCTCCCCTCGCCGGCCGCCGGACTGGAGCGGGCGAGCGGGCTGTGATCGGCGAGCGGACCCGCCTCGCCTTCAGCTTCGGCGGGCCCGACCCGACGCGCGCCTCCAGCGTCGCATCGGCCCGGCGCCGGGCGGACATGATCGGGGTCTTACGGTCTGAGGCGTCCCCGCCGAACGGCCATTGTTTCGCGAACGCCGGCGCCCGCGCGATCGCCCGGCGGCGGACCGGCCGTTGCGGCGCCTCGCCGAACCCGGAGCTTTTGCTGAAACTCTGAGCTTTTGCCCATTGCATTTTGTGCGATGCGGTATATATTGGCGTGGCGGCGATGCGTCGCCGTATGCCCTCCTTGGGCGTTTCCTCCCTAGACTCGGGCCGCCATGGCGACATGACGGCCTTTTTTTTGTCCTAGGCGCTCGCCGCAGCGGAAAGCGGCCGGAAGAACTTCATCCGGCGCTTCGCGCCACCTGCCAGGCGCGCATGGCCCATCGACCCCCAGGTGTATGAGCCATGGCGTATCAGTCTGGGCGTCCCGAAAGGCGGAGTCGACTTCGCTCATGGGGAGGCGAGTCCGTTCGACCTGGGAAATGCGGGCGCGAACGGGGTGAGCGACACGAAGGCCCGCTACATCGGCTTTGAAGCGATCGCTCGGCTTCGCAGAGAGAACCCCGAAATCGCGAGAACCGCGTATTCGCGCTTCTCTTGAAGACGGTGCAGGGGAGCGCCGGGCGACGCTCCTCGTCCCGATCGCGGCCAGACCAGCCTGCCTGCCACCGGCAGCGCCGCCGCCTCAGATCCGCGCCTCCTCGAACGCGCGCACCCACATCGCGCAGATGCCGGAGCGGACGATGTCGTCGAGCGTGAACTCGATCACCGGCACCGGCAGGGCGCGGGCGCGGATGAGGTCGAGCACGGCGCGCAGACCCGAGGCTGCGCCGAGGTCGCACTGGCTGACGTCGCCGTTGACGACGACGGAGCAATCCTCGCCGATCCGGGTCAGGAAGGTCTTGATCTCGGCGGGGGTCGTGTTCTGCGCCTCGTCGAGCAGCACGAACGCGTCCTTCCACGAGCGGCCGCGCATCACCTCGAACGGCACCATCTCGATGTCGCCGCGCTTGAGCGCGATCGCGTAGGCCGCCGCGCCGATCCGCTCCTTGATCGCATCGACGATCGGGGCGGCCCAGGGAGCGAATTTTTCTTCGAGCGAGCCGGGGAAGAAGCCGAGCGAACGGCCGCACGGCACGTTGGGCCGGGTCAGGATGATCTTGCCGATCCGCTGCTTGCGGTAGAGGTCGGCGGCGTAGGTGGCGGCGATCCAGGTCTTGCCGGTGCCGGCGGGGCCGAGCACCACCACCTGGGGGCTCCGGCGCAGGGCGTCGAGATAGTCGGCTTGAGTCGGGTTGAGAGCCTTGATGGGGGGAAGCGCGCGTTCGGTTTCGAATTTGTCCGGCCGATGCAGTTCGATGATTTCAGCCGTCGCAAATGAACGGCCGTTCCGGCGTTTTTGCTTTTCGAAGCGCTTGCTCAAGGGCAAATTCCTTCTGACGGGCCGACGCGGGATCATGCGCCCGGGCGGCGCGTCGAGGCGCCCGGACGTCGAACTCTTCACGATGGGGAGGCAGGCGGGGGCGCGGCGGCGCGGAACAGGAGGGCGGGCGAAACTCTGAACGGGAGTTCGTCGCTACGCTCATCGAGTCGGACTCTCCGCGTCGTCGCACGCCCTAATGTGCTTGATTCCTATGACGGTTTCAAGCCGAGAATATCTTGCCCGCCGCCCCCCGCGGGCACGGTCCCTTAACCGCTTTCAGCCAGACTCGTTCCCCCGCGCCCGCTCACAGCGTCAGCACGATCTTGCCGATGTGGGCCGAGCTCTCCATGCGCGCATGCGCGGCGCCCGCCTCGGCGAGCGGGTAGGTCGAATCGATCACCGGCCTGCAGCGCCCCGCCGCCAGCAGCGGCCAGACCCGCGCCTCGAGCGCGCGCGCGATCGCCGCCTTCTCCGCGGGCGAGCGCGGGCGCAGCGTCGAACCGGTGTGGACGAGGCGCTTGACCAGTAGCGGGCGCAGATCGAGCGTGGCCGTCGGGCCGGCGAGGAACGCGATCTGGACGATGCGGCCGTCGAGCGCGGCGGCGGCGTAATTGCGCGCGACATAGTCGCCGCCGACCATGTCGAGGATCACGTCGGCGCCGCGCGACTGGGTCGCCGCGAGCGTCGCCGCGACGAAGTCCTGCGTGCGGTAGTTCACGCCGACGTCGGCGCCGAAGCCTTCGCAGGCGCGCGCCTTGGCGTCCGAGCCCGCGGTCGCGACCACCCTCGCGCCGAAGGCCTTGGCGAGCGCGATCGCGGTCGTCCCGATCCCGGACGTGCCGCCGTGCACGAGCAGCATCTCGCCCGCCGTCAGCCGGCCGCGTTCGAACACGTTGGTCCAGACGGTGAAGAAGGTCTCGGGAATCGCGGCCGCCTCGACGAGCGACAGGCCGGCCGGGATCGGCAGCGCATTGGTTTCGTGGGCGAGGCAATAGCCGGCGTAGCCGCCGCCGGGGACCAGGGCGAGCACCGCGTCGCCGAGCGCGAATCGCGAGGTCCCGGCCCCCAGCGCCGCGACCCGGCCGGCGATTTCCAGCCCCAGAATGTCGGGCGCGCCCGGCGGCGGCGGATAGTGGCCGGCGCGCTGCAGGGTGTCGGGCCGATTGACGCCGGCGGCCGCCACCTCGACCAGAATCTCGCCCTCCCCCGGCGCCGGACACGGCCGCGCCTCGACGCGCAAGACCTCGGGGCCGCCCGGGCGCACGGCGACGACGGCGTTCATCATGGCGGGCAGACTGGTCATGGGACGGCTCGCTCGGCGCAATCGGCCGCCATCTCCGCCGAACCCGCGCGCGGAGTCAACGCCGGGCGAGCCGGGCGGCGCGGAGGTTGAGGCGCGCGCGCGGAAGGATTATTCGTCGGCGGCGGATCGACGGGCGACGGGGAGGCGAGGCCATGGCGATATCAGACGAGGACAGCCTGTTCGGCGCCCCGCCCAAGCCGGCCGCCGTCCATGAAATCGGCCAGCCGCTCGACCTGCTGTCGGCGGCCGAACTGGCGGTGCGGATCGACGGCCTCAGGCAGGAAATCCTCAGGCTCGAGGCGGCGATCCGCCAGCGCGAGGCGACCAGGGCCGCCGCCAGCGCTTTCTTCAAGTCCTGAACAGCCGTCGGCGCGGCGTCCGCGGGGACCCAAACCGGGCCGGGATCGGGACCGTCGCGGGCGTCGCGAATTGGCTCAGGCGTCCCAAATCGTCACAGCGCCGAAACGGGGCGCCCCGCCGCGCGGCCGGTCGCCGACATCCATTTTAACCAAACGTTAAGGGTTAACGGGTATGACTGAAATCAATCCTGCTGTTTGGATTCTGAATGGCTCGTGTCATTCTGTTCGACGCCTCCCGTTTTCCAACTCCAAGGCCGCCTCCGGGCGGTCTTTTTTTGCATTCGAGAGATTGGCGGCACGCGGTATTAACCTTATCAAAAGGTAAACTGGCGGCGGCGGGCGCGAGGCGCTAATCTTGCTCGGATGGCTGCACGGTAGCGGCCAGCCGCGGCCCCGATCGGCGATAGAGGCAGGAACCAAGAGAGTTCATCATGGCGCGCCAGTTCGAAGGTTTCCCGTTCACCGCATCCCGGCCAGACCCCTCGGACTTCGGCGGCAGGATCGGCTCGACGGCGCCCGGAACGATCTCCTTCGTCCGCAAGCTCGCCGCCTCCGAGAGCTTCAAGGCGCTGTTCAAGGAGGGGATGGCGCTGGTCGAGGAATCGGCCGGCTACCTCGACGGGCCGGGTCGCGAGGAATCGCGCGGCCTCAGGCGCGCCGCCGCGCTGGCCTATGCGAGCGAGAGCATGCGCCTGACGACGCGGCTGATGCAGCTGGCGTCCTGGCTCCTGCTGCAGCGGGCGGTCAACGAAGGCGACATGTCGCCGGCGCAGGCCGCCTCGGAGAAGCACAAGGTCCGCCTCCCCCGGCAGGGCGTCGCCTGCGCGCGCGAGCTGTTCGACGAACTGCCGGAGCGTCTGCGCGAGCTCAGCGCCAAATCGCTGCGCCTGCAGGCGCGGATCGTTCACCTCGATCAGTCGCTGTCGGCCGAGCCGGCGCGCGAGACCCTGGGTCCGAGCCCGATCGCCTGCCAGATCGAGCGGCTCCGGATGGCCTTCGGCGCGCATTGAGCGGGCGGCGCGCCGCGACGGCGCGCCTCGCGCGCGCCCACGTTTTGGCCGCATTGCTCGGCCAGAACGCCGCCGAAGGCTGCATGTACTCATGACATCGGACCGCCCCGGCAAATTGTACCTGCTGACGCCGCAATTGCGCGCCGCCGACCTCGAGGCTTTCGCCTCGACGTTGACCGCCGCGCTCGAGCCGGGCGACGTCGCCTGCGTGCTGGCGCGCTTCGCCCCGGAGGCGGAGGCCGACGCCAGGAAGATCGTCGGCCGCCTGCTTTCGATCACCGGCGCGGCGGGCGCCGCGCTGCTCGTCGACAACGACCCGCGCCTCGCCGCCCGGGTCGGCGCCGACGGCGCGCACATGTCCGCCGGCGGCGAGGCGCTCGGCGAGGCGCTCGCCAGCCTGAAGCCCGATCGCATCGTCGGCGCCGGCCTGCTGCGAACGCGCGACGACGCGATGAGCGCGGGCGAGGCCGGCGTCGACTACGTCATGTTCGGCGAACCGCGCCGCGACGGCTTCACCCCGCCCGCCGACGAGACGCTCGAGCGGGTCGAATGGTGGGCCGAAATATTCGAGCCGCCCTGCGTCGGCTACGCCGCCACGCTCGCGGACGTCGGCCCGCTCGCCGAGGCGGGGGCCGATTTCGTCGCGCTCGGCGAGGCCGTGTGGAGCGCGCCCGCGCCGGTCGCCGCGCTGGCGCAGGCGCGCGCGAGCCTCGCGCGTCCGACGGACTGAACCCATGCCGGCGTCCCTCCGCGGCCTCGGCCTGGTTCTCGCCGCGCTGGTCGGGACCGGTCCGGCGGTCGCCCAGTTCTCGGGCGCCGGCGTCGTCCTGCCGCCGGCGGCGAGCGGCGCTCCCCTCGCCCGATCCGCCGATCCGGCGGTCGATCTGGCCTTCGGCGCCTATCAGCGCGGCCTGTTCGCGACCGCGCTCGCGGAGGCGACCAAGCGTCTGGCCGCCAATCCGAAGGATGGGCCGGCGATGACCCTGATCGGCGAAATCTATCGCGAAGGGGTCAGCGTCAGGCGCGATCCGGCGGAGGCGGCGCGGTGGTACCGGCTCGCCGCCGAGGTCGGCGACCGCCAGGCGCGATTCGCGCTCGGCCTGCTGCTTCTCAACGGCGCCGCCGGCGTCGCCAGGGATCGCGCCGCGGCGGCCGCGCTGTTCGAGCAGGCGGCGGCGCAGGGCCATGCCGGCGCGCTCTACAATCTGGGCGTGATGGCGATCGAAGGCGACGCCGGCTCGGGACCGGATTTCGCCAGGGCCGCGGATCTGTTCCGCCGGTCGGCGGAAGCGGGCGACGACGACGGCGCCTATTCCTACGGCGTGCTGCTGCGCGACGGGCGCGGCGTGCCGCTCGACACCGACGCGGCGGCGACCTGGCTGAAGCGCGCCGCCGACGGCGGGGTCATCGCGGGCGAGGTCGAATATGCGATCATGCTGTTCAACGGCGTCGGCGTCGCCAGGGACGAGGCCGGGGCGGCCAGGCTGTTCCTCAAGGCGGCGGCCAAGAACAACCCGATCGCCCAGAATCGGCTCGCCCACCTCTACGCGACCGGGCGCGGCGTCAGCCGGGACCTCGTGCGGGCGGCGGCGTGGAACCGGTTCGCCAGGGCCGCGGGGATCAAGGACGACGAACTCGACGCGCTGACGGCCAATCTGTCGCCGGCTGAACTGGCCGAAGTCGATCAGGCGGTCCGCCGGCAGGCCGCGTTCTGAGGCTCGCGCGGCGGCGCGGGCGTCGCGCTAGTCCGACAGCCTGGGGCCGCGCCGCGCCAGCGCGAGCGCGCGCGAGAACGCATTGGCGAGTTCGGCCTTCTGGTCGGGGCCGAGAAAGGCGCCGACCTCGAGGCTGCGGCCGCGGCTGACCAGCGCGAGCCGCTGCGTCCCGAATTCCTCGTGCTCGGTGCGCTCGAACCGGACCCAGGCCGGGTTGAACCGCCACTCGCGCCGCGCGCCGCGCCGGCTGACCCGCGCGAACAGCAGCTCCAGCGGGGTCAGGCGCAGTTCCTCATAGGCGCGGGCGGCCCGATAGCTGGCGCGAAACGCGACCCAGAGGCCGAGCACGTCGAGACCCATGAAGCCGATCACCGGCCAGGCGCCGGCGAGATAGAACGGCAGGCTGACCAGGGCGCTGCCGAGCAAGCAGCCGAGCATCAGCAGGCGAAATCCCCCGGGTCCGAGCGAGCGATGCGGATTCAGGCGAACGTCGAACAGCGGCGAATCGCAGCGGCGCGCCAGCTCATCCATGGCGCGCGACCCCGTTCGCTGGCACCGCCATCAACCCCATTTGCCGACTCCCGTCGACCCATTATAAAGCGCCGATGCCGCCAGACCAGCCGGAAAAGTCACCCGCCGCCGGCGTTGCGGCGAAGCGCCGCGCGCCGGCCCGCGCGGCCCGGGTCGCGCGCGTCGAGGCGATTTTCGAGCGCTTCGCCGCCGCCATGCCCGAACCCAGGGGCGAGCTCGCCTACCGCAACGATTTCACGCTGCTGGTCGCGGTGGTGCTGTCGGCCCAGGCGACCGACGCCGGCGTCAACAAGGCGACCCCGGCCCTGTTCGCGCTCGCCGACAGCCCGCAGAAGATGGTCGCGCTCGGCGAGGCGCGCCTCACCGAAATGATCCGCACGATCGGCCTCTACAGGACCAAGGCGAAGAACGTGATCGCGCTGTCGCAGGCGCTGCTTCGCGATCACGCCGGCCTGACGCCGCGGACCCGCGAAGCGCTGATGGCGCTGCCCGGCGTCGGCGCCAAGACCGCCAATGTCGTGCTCAACATCGCCTTCGGCGAGGCGACGATCGCGGTCGACACCCATGTGTTCCGCGTGTCCAATCGCATTCCGCTGGCGCGCGGCAAGACTCCCGCGCAGGTCGAGGCCGGCCTGCTGCGCGTCATCCCGGCGCGGTTCCTGCGCCACGCCCACCATTGGCTGATCCTGCACGGGCGCTACATCTGCAAGGCCCGCGCCCCCGCATGCCGGACCTGCGCGATCGTCGATCTGTGTTCCTGGGCCGGAAAGACCGCCTGAGGCGCCGAAGCCGGCCTGGCGGATCGGCCGGTCCGTCCGTCTCGAGCGCGCGCTGGATCGCGACGCGTGTCGATCCCGCGCGAGTCCGCGCCGGGGATGACTGCGTCTCGCCGGCGCGGCCTCTTGCAACCAAGACCTTTTGCTGCGCAGCGCGGCCGATCTCGGCCGCGCTGCCCAGCAAAAGGTCTTGGTGGATGACGGCCAGGGCCGGGCGCGCGGGTCGAGCTTCGCGGAGCGCCTCTTGGCGCGCCGCGACCGCCGGAGGCGGCTCGAGCTTGACGCGCGCGCCCGGCCCTGGCAGCGCGGCGGATGGGGG
>JBEKZS010000090.1:0-18414 GCA_049509635.1 Roseiarcus sp. | reverse complement strand
GGGGGAGGCGCGCGCGCTGGCGATCGCGCAGGTCGGCGGGCAATCGGATCTGATGGCGCGCGTGCTCGCCGGGCGCGGCGTCGGCCTCGACGAGGTCGAGCGCTATCTCGACCCGACCCTGCGCGACGCCATGCCCGACCCCTTCGCCTTGCGCGACATGGAGGCGGCGACCGCCCGGCTCGTCGATGCGGTGCGGCGCGGCGAGAGGATCGCGATTTTCGGCGACTATGACGTCGATGGCGCGACCAGCGCCGCGCTCATCGGGCAATATCTCGGCGATTGCGGCTGCCCGACGATCGTCCACATCCCCGACCGGGTGACCGAGGGCTATGGGCCGAACGCCGAGGCGATGCGCGGCTTCGCCGCGCAGGGCGCCGGGCTCGTCGTCACCGTCGACTGCGGCGCCGTCAGCCACGAGCCCTTTGCGGAGGCGCGGCGGCTCGGCCTCGACGTCGTCGCCTTCGATCACCACCAGGCGCCCGAGCGGCTGCCCGAGGCGTTGGCGATCGTCGATCCCAACCGGCAGGACGATCTGTCCGGCCTCGGCTATCTCTGCGCCGCCGGCGTTGTCTACATGGCGCTGGTCGCGCTGAACCGCGCCTTGCGCGAGGCGGGCTTCTGGCGCGACCGCGCGGCCCCCGACCTGATCGCCGGGCTCGATCTCGTCGCGCTCGGCACGGTCGCCGACGTCGTGCCGCTGGTCGGCCTCAACCGCGCCTTCGTCATCAAGGGCCTCGCGGTGATGCGCGCGCGCCAGCGCCCCGGCCTCGCCGCGCTGTTCGACGTCGCCGGCGCCGACGGGCCGCCGCGGCCCTATCACCTGGGCTTTCTCATCGGCCCGCGCATCAACGCCGGCGGGCGCATCGGCGATTCCGGCCTCGGCGTCCGCCTGCTGACGACCCGCGACGATCTCGAGGCGCGCGCGATCGCCGCCGAGCTCGACCGGCTCAATCGCGCGCGCCAGCAGATCGAGAGCGCAATGCTGGAATCGGCCGAGGCCGAGGCGCTGCTCGCGCTCGGGCTCGAGGAGCGCGGGGCCTGCGTGGTGGTCGCGGCGGAGGGCTGGCGGCCCGGCGTCGTCGGCATCGTCGCGGCGCGGCTGAAGGAGCGCTTCGGCCGGCCGGCCTTCGTGCTCGCGCTGAGCGGCGCCGAGGCGACCGGCTCCGGGCGCTCGATTCCAGGCGTCGATCTCGGCCGGGTCGTGCGCGCCGCGGTCGAGGCGGGCCTGCTGGTCAAGGGCGGCGGCCATGCGATGGCGGCGGGGGTGACGCTGGCGGCCGATCGGCTCGGCCATTTCCGCGCCTTCCTCGAAGAGCGGCTCGGCGCCGCCGTCGCCGACGCGCGCGCGGGCGCCGGACTTGCAATCGACAGCGCGGTGACCGCGGCGGCGGCGACGCCGGCGCTCGTCCATGGAATCGAGCGCGCCGGGCCCTATGGCGCCGGCAATCCGGAGCCGGTGTTCGCCCTGCCGCGCCACCGGCTCGTCGACGTCATGCCGGTCGGCGCCGGCCATCTGCGCCTGCGCGCGGTCGCCGGCGACGGCGCCGTCATCGAGGGCATCGCGTTTCGCGCCGCCGACAAGCCGCTCGGCGCCGCCCTGAAGCGCCTGCGCGGCGGCCCCGTCCATCTGGCCGGCGCGCTGACGATCAACCGCTACGGCGGGCGCGAGAAGACCCAGCTACGGCTGCTCGACGCGGCGGAAGTCGCGCGGTAGGGGGGCCGCCGTCGCCGCGTCTCCACGGGCGACGCCCCCTCATCCGGCCGGCTTCGCCGGCCACCTTCTCCCGCAAGGGGAGAAGGAAGGGCGCTGCGCCGCGGCCCCCTGAACCCTTCTCCCCTTGCGGGAGAAGGTGGCGCGAAGCGCCGGATGAGGGGTCTGCCGCCCGCGGTCGGCGGGCGAAGCCGTTCTCGACCGTCCCCAACGGGGGAGGCGAGCGATCGCCGCGCCCTCGCTTACATCGGCACCTTCGTGCCGTCGCGGCCGACCACGATCCGGACCGCCTCATAGACGCCGTCGGCGGTCTTGGCGGCGCCGAACAGGTCGACCGAGGCGCCCGGCTTCAGGTCGGCGGTCGCGCCGGGGGCGAAGGTGACGATCGGCGTCGCCTTGTCGATCGTCACCGTCTGCTCGCCGCCCTTGTAGGTGAGCGTCAGCTTCTGGCCCGAAACCGTATCGACGGCGGCGGAAATATTGGCGTTCGTCATCGTGCTGCCGGGCGCGAGGTCGAACGGGCGGAAGCCCTCGCCGGTGCCGCGCATCGCCTCGGGGAAGATATGCACCTCCATCGCGGTCAGCGCGCCGTCCTTGCCCGGCACGGCGGCGGTTCCGACGAACACGCCGGGCTTGATGTCGGCGAGCGTGGCGGGAATGACCGCCGCGATCGCCTGGCCGTCCTTCAGATGCAGGCTGAGCGACTCGCCCGACTTGGTCTTGACCGCGACATTGGCGCCCTCGACGCTGACGATCTCGCCGCGAATGATCCGCGGCGGTGCGTTCTGCGCCAGCGCGGCGGAGGCGACGAGCGACAGCGCGACAGCGGCGGCGACGGGAATTGGGCGCATGGCGGACCTCCGGATTGGGATCGCTCGGAGCCTAATGGCTTTTGCGCCGGACGCGACAAAATTCCGCGTGACCGCGGCGACCACCTCAATACGGCACGCCGCCCGCGCGCCGGGCGGCGAGCGCCTCGGCGTACCATTCGAATTCGTCGAGCAGGCGCGCCGCCGCCTTGTCGATCCAGCCCTCGTTGGCGACGCCGGCCTCGGTCAACGCGGAATGGATCGACGGGATCGAAAGCACCGAGGGCACGCTCGACATGCCCATTTCGGCGAGCACCGTGCGCAAAGTCACCGCCGCGCGCACGCCGCCGAACCGCCCCGCCGAATAGGACACGATCGCGGAGGGCCGCCAGAAATATTCCTCGAGGAAATGGTCGAGCAGGTTTTTCAGGGCAGGGGGGACCGACTGGTTGTATTCGGCGGTGACGATGACGAAGCCGTCGGCGCGCCGGTAGAGCGCGGCGAGCTCCTCCATCACCGGCGGCGCCGCGCCCTTGGGGAATTCCTTGTACATGCGGTCGAGCATCGGCAGCGGCTTCTCCAGGGGATCGACCAGCACCGGTTCGTGGCCGCGCCTGGCGAGCAGCGCCATCATGAAGCGCGCGGCGCGGATGCCCTGGCGCTCGGCGCGCACCGAACCGAGAAGGACGGGGATCGTCAGGGGCATGGGGGCGCTCCTCGGAGGGAAGGACGACTCCGGATATCGGGACGCGATCGCGATTTGGCCAGCCGGTCCCGAGCCCGCGACGCATGATTTAGGGCTGGCAAGCGCTGCAGCACGGCGTTCACCCAATTGGCTGCGGTGGTGTTCGATTTGGACGGCTGTTGCTCAGTCGCGTCGTTGACCTCAGTCCGCAACTCCCATAATCTCGCTCGTGCAAGGTTTTCGAGCCGCGCGATGCACGCCGTTTGTGAAACCAAGGCGTTTCAGCGCGCGGCTGATGCGGCGGGCATGTCGCGCGAGGAGATCGACGCCTTCATCGGGCGGCTCGCCGCCAGTCCGACCGCAGGCGACGAAATCAGAGGCTCCGGCGGCTGCCGCAAGATTCGCGTGGCGGGGAAGGGCAAAGGCAAGAGCGGCGGCTATCGGGTCATCACCTTCTACACCGGCGCCGATTTGCCGGTCTTCCTCTTGACTGTCTTTGCAAAGGGAGAAAGGGCGAATTTGAGCGCCGCCGAACTCAATGGCCTCGCCAAACTGACCGCCGCGCTGGCCGGCGAATATCGCAAGACCACCGCGCGCGGCGGCGAAACACGGGACGATTCGCAATGACCAAAGCCGCATTCGACAAGATCGCCGAGGGCCTGGACGAGGCTATCGGCATTGCGCGGGGCGAGATCGCTCCCGCCCGGCTTCATCTTCCCGCCGAGATCGACGTCAAGGCGGTGCGCGCGAAAATCGGGCTGTCGCAACAGGCGTTCGCGCAGGCCTTCGGCTTCACGCTCGAGCAGATTCGGTCCTGGGAGCAGAAGCGGAGCCGTCCGCTCGGCGGCGTGCGGGCCTATCTCCTGCTGATCGACCGCGACCACAGGAGCGTCGCCCGCCTGCTCGCGGCGTCACGCAAGGGGAGCCGGGCGGCTTGAGAGCGCTGTAAAAGGCCGAAAATCAACCTTTACTTAGCAACCCGTCCTTAACCACCATTATCGAATTCCGCTAACAAACGCTCTCGCTCTTCTTTTAGCTTCTTCGTATTGAGTAGCTTCATTATGTCCCAGCCGGGTACAGCCAACGTCATTCCACTGAGCCCTTCCACATATTTTTCATTGCCCTCGACAGAAACCTCTCCAATATGCTTGGATTCTTTTATCTCCCACTTTTCGGGGAATTGACCCCAGTGAATCCCGAGAAGTTTTATAAAATGATTCTGCATGTTAATTTGGGTCGGAAGCGTTGTCAGATCGCCGATGTGCGTACGATAAACAAAAACTGGCGACCCCGAATAACCACTTCTAGAATGAACGTCCAGCAGGAAGCTCCCGCCGGTCGAACCACTAGGCCGCAAAACGCTCTGCGGCATCACGCTAACATGGCCGAACCTCACGGATGGCACATTCGTGTCAACCCCATCATGATCGACGAATCGCCCTACCATGAACACGTCTTCCCCAGGGCCTATCCCGTAAGTTGACGAAAATTCTTGGTCCACAAAGAGACTCGCAGATATCGCAGTCACTTTGTGAATGGAGTCGTCAATCGATAAGAGCGAAGGTGGTACAACCGCCACGTCCGGGCCTCCGGGAATAAATTCCCACTGCTCTGGACCTAGATCAAATATCTCGGTACCACCATTCTTCTTGTTCAAGCGGATGACCGAGAATCCATCGCGGACGGCTACGTGCCAGTTGGTTAAGGCGTAGTAGACGCAATTGTTGGGCAGGGCAGCCGGCCATCCAACGAAGAAGCCCGTTCCGCCAAACGGCTCACCCTTCTGTGCATCACATTCCGATTTATAAAGGTGGAAGGTCGAGTTCAGGATCTCGCTGGGAATTTTAGGCATTCCGTAGGCCGCTCTGCTATTTAATGTCGGTTCCGTCGAAACAATAGCACCAATAACCATTCTATCGAAGTGAGAATTCCAGCATTCTCAAGTCGGACCTGCTGTTTTTAAGAAATCGTCGGGTTAGCCGCTCCGCGCTCAGAACCTCTGTTCACGCCCCCGCTTTCTGGCGGGATTTCAGATCCCGATTTCTCGTCTCCCACCTCCCCCCTCCCTTGACAGCGCCGCGGCGAGCCTCGATCATTTGCATACAAACGAGTTTCCGACCTGCCCGCCGCGGAGCCGCCCGCCCTTGTACGCGCGCCCTTCCCAGCTGAACGAGACGCTCGCGCTGCTCGCCGACCCCGGCGCGCTGATCCTGGCCGGCGGGACGGATGTGTTTCCCGCCGCCGGCGAGCGCCCGCTCGCGGGGCGCATCGTCGACCTCTCGCGGCTGGCGGACCTGCGCGGGATCGCCCGCGCGGGCGAGGAAATCCGCATCGGCGCGCTGACGACCTGGACCGATCTCGTCCGCGCCGACCTGCCGCCGGCCTTCGACGCGCTGCGCGCGGCGGCGCGCGAGATCGGGGGGATCCAGATCCAGAACCGCGGCACGATCGGCGGCAATCTGTGCAACGCCTCGCCCGCCGCCGACGGCGTCCCGCCGCTGCTGGTTCTCGACGCCGAGGTCGAGCTCGCCTCCACGCGCGGGACGCGGCGGCTCCCGCTCGCGGCCTTCATCGCCGGCGCCCGGCGCACCCTGCGCGCGCCCGACGAAATGCTCACCGCCGTCGTCGTCCCCGCGCCGTCGCCCGGCATGCGCGCCGCCTTCCTGAAGCTCGGCGCCCGGCGCAGCCTCGTCATTTCGATCGCGATGGTCGCGGTCCTGCTGGAAGTCGAGGCGGGTGTCGTCCGCGAAGCGCGGATCGCGCTCGGCGCCTGCTCGGCGGTCGCGCGGCGGCTGCCGCGCGCCGAGGCGCGGCTCGTCGGGCTCGCGGCGGACGCCGCGCTCGGAGAAGCGCTAGGCGCCGACGATCTCGCCGGGCTGGCCCCGATCGACGACGACCGCGCTTCGGCCGACTACCGGCGCGCTGCGGCGCTGGTCCTGATCCGCCGGGCGCTCGACCTCGCCCGGCGCGGCGAAGCGGGCGGGGCGGTCTGATGCTCGATCGCGCGCCCGGCGTCGCCTTCGCGCTCAACGGCGCGCCGGTCGTGCCTGCGAGCGCGCCGGCGCAGCGGCTGAGCCATGTCCTGCGCGAGGACTGCGGGCTGACCGGCGTCAAGGTCGGCTGCGACGCCGGCGACTGCGGCGCCTGCACCGTGCTCGTCGACGGCGAGCCCGTCTGCGCCTGCCTGACCGCGCTCGGCCAGGTCGAGGGGACCGAAATCCGGACGATCGAGGGCCTGCGCGACGACGAGCCGGTCGTCGCCGGGCTGCGCCGCGCCTTCGCCGCCGAGGGCGCCGCGCAATGCGGCGTGTGCACGCCGGCGATGCTGCTCGCCGCGACCGCGCTGCTGCGGGCGATTCCCGCGCCGACCGAGGCGCAGACGATGGAGGCGCTCGGCGGCGTGCTCTGCCGCTGCACCGGCTATCGCAAGATCGTCGCCGCGGTGATGGCGGCCCATCGCTTCGGCGCCGACGCGCCCGCGCCGATCGCGCCGCCCGCGGGCGAGGCGGTCGGCCGGCGGCTGGAGCGGCTCGACGGCGCGCACAAGCTCTCGGGCGCGGAGATTTTCGGCGCCGACCAATGGCCGGCCGATTCGCTGGTCGCGCGCGCGGTTCGTTCGCCGCACGCCCATGCGGGATTTGCGCTCGGCGACCTCGACGCCTATGTCGCGGCCCATCCGGGCGTCGTCGCCGTCTTCACCGCGCGCGACGTGCCGGGCGAGAATCGCTATGGCGTGATCGGGCCGTTCGCCGACCAGCCCGCGCTCGCCGAGACCGCGGCGCGGTTTCGCGGCGAGGCGGTCGCGCTGGTCGTCGGCGAGGCCGAGGCGATGCAGCGGCTCGACCTCGATCATTTCCCGGCGCGCTGGGAGCCGCGCCCGGCGCTGACGACGCTCGACGCGGCGCTGGCGCCCGACGCCGCACGCGTCCACGCCGGTCGCGCCGGCAACATCCTCACCCGCGGGCGGGTCGCGCGCGGCGACGTCGCGGCGGGTCTCGCCGGGGCCGACATCGTCGTCGAGGGAACCTTCGAGACCGGCTTCGTCGAGCATGCCGCGATCGAGCCGGAGGCGGGCTTCGCCCGCCGGGTCGGCGCGCGGATCGAAATCCAGGCCTGCACCCAGGCGCCCTATATGGACCGCGACGACGTCGCGCGCATCCTCGGGATCGCGCCCGGAGATGTGCGGATCATCCCGACCGCGGTCGGCGGCGGCTTCGGCGGCAAGCTCGATCTCTCCGTCCAGCCCTTCCTCGCGCTCGCGGCCTGGCGGCTGCGCCGGCCGGTGCGGATGGTCTATTCGCGCAAGGAATCGCTGATGACGACGACCAAGCGCCATCCGAGCCGCATTGCGGTGAAGATCGGCGCGATGCGCGACGGGCGCCTGCGCGCGATGGATTTTGCCGCCGATTTCAACACCGGCGCCTATGCCTCCTGGGGGCCGACGGTCGCCAATCGCGTGCCGGTCCATGCCAGCGGCCCCTACCGCATTCCCGACTACCGGGCGCAGACCCGCGCGATCCATACCCATCTCGTGCCCGCCGGCGCCTTCCGCGGCTTCGGCGTGCCGCAGAGCGCGCTTGCGCAGGAGCAGCTGTTCGACGAACTCGCCGGCCGGCTCGGCGTCGACCGGCTCGAATTCCGCCTCCTCAATGCGTTGCGCGCCGGCGACGCCACCGTCACCGGCCAGGTCTTCGCCGACGGCGTCGGCATCGGCGCCTGCCTGGAGGCTTTGCGCGCGCCATGGCGGCGCGCCCTCGCGAAGGCGGCGGCGATCAACGCGGGAGCGCACGGCCCGCGGCGTCGCGGCGTCGGCGTGGCCGGCATGTGGTACGGCTGCGGCAACACCTCGCTGTCCAATCCCTCGACGATCCGGCTCGGCCTGACCCCGGGCGGCCGACTGCGGCTGCACCAGGGCGCGGTCGACATCGGCCAGGGGTCGAACACGGTCGTGCCCCAGATCTGCGCCGATGCGCTCGGCGCGCCGCTGGCGCTGTTCGACCTGGTCGGCGCCGACACCGATCTGTCGCCCGACGCCGGCAAGACCTCGGCCTCGCGCCAGACCTTCGTCTCCGGCAACGCCGCATTGCGCGCGGGGCAGGCGATGCGGCGGGCGATCCTGCGGCTCGCCAACGCGGGGGAGGACGCGCGGCTATGCTTCGAGGACGGCGGCGTCGGCGTCGCCGACGTCGCGGGATCGCGGCGGCTCGATCTGGCGCGCCTTGCCATCGACGACGCCGGCCTCGTCGTCGTGGTCGAGGAGAGCTTCGATCCGCCGACCACGGCGCTCGACGCGGACGGGCAGGGCGAGCCCTATGCGGTGTTCGGCTATGGCGCCCATCTCGCGGAAGTCGAGGTCGACGTCGAACTCGGCAAGGTGAAAGTGCTCAAACTCGTCTGCGCCCATGACGTCGGCCGCGCGATCAACCCAATGCTGGTCGAGGGCCAGATCGAGGGCGGCGCCGCGCAGGGGCTCGGCATGGCGCTGATGGAGGAATTCTTCCCCGGCCGCGGCGAGAACCTGCACGACTATCTCATCCCGACGATCGGCGACATGCCGCCGGTCGAATCCATCCTCATCGAGGACGCCTCCTCGGTCGGGCCCTATGGCGCCAAGGGCATCGGCGAGCAGGCGCTGATCCCGACCGCGCCCGCGATCCTCAACGCGATCCGCCACGCGACCGGCGCGCGCCTCGACCGGGTCCCGGTGACGCCGAGCCGGCTGCGCGCGGCGATCGCGCGGGCCGAGCGGGAGCGCGCGCATGGCTGAGCCGGACGACAAGATCCGCTGCGACGCCTGCCCGGTGCTGTGCTGGATCCGGCCCGGCATGGCCGGCGCCTGCGACCGCTACGCCAACGAAGGCGGGCAACTCGTGCGCGTCGATCCGCATGTGCTGCTCGAACGCCGGCTCGGCGCCGGCGGCGAGGTCGTCCCCTTCCTCGATCCCGGCCGCGAATGGTCCGGCGACATCGTCGACGGGCCGGCGCCTTTCGTCACCGCGATCGGCGCCGGCACCACCTATCCCGACTACAAGCCGGCGCCGTTCATCGTCGCCAGCCGGATCGGCGGCCTCGACATGGTCACGGTGGTGACCGAGGGCATCTATTCCTATTGCGGCGTCAAGGTGAAGATCGACACCGACCGGCATCTGGGCGCCGAATGCAGCCTCGTGCGCGCCGACGGCGAACCGGTCGGCCATGTCACGACAGGCGAATATGGTTCGCAGATGCTGTCGCTCGGCGGGGTCAATCACCTCACCCATGGCGGCAAGCGGGAGGGGCGGGTCACCTGCGCGACGCTGCTCGCCCTGTGCAACGGCGAGGCGGTCGAACTGGCGATCGACGGCGGCGCCGCGGTCGTCGTCCAGGCCGGCCGGCCGCCGATCGTCGACGGCGTCGCCGAGGCGCGCATGCGCGTCGGCTGCGGCTCGGCGACGATCGGCATGTTCGCGCGCCAATGGTACGGCAAGGTCGACGAGGTCGTCGTCGTCGACGACCACATCACCGGCGTCCTCTCCGAGCATCAGGCGGGCCGGCTGCTCGGCGCGCGCGACACCGGGGTCAAGGTCAAGGGCCGGCGCTCGACGCCCGGGCGCTATTTCCATGTCGCCGAACCCGGCTCGGGCTGGGGCGGCGCCGCGATCGAGGATCCCCTCGACATTCTCGGGCCGTTCGATCCCAAACGCGCCTGGGCCGGCCTCACGATGCTGATGGTCTCGACGACGGGCGAGCAGCATGCGTTCTACCAGCTCGACGAGCGGCTGGCGCCGGTTCCGGCGCCGCTGCCCGAAACCTTGCGCGAATCGGTCGCGCGCATCCGCGAGAATTGCGAGCCGGCGCTGTGCTCGGTGCTGTTCATGGCCGGGGCGGGCGGCTCGCTGCGCTCCGGGGTCACCGAGAATCCGGTGCGCCTCACCCGCTCGGTGCGCGCGGCGCTGACGACGGTGACCGCGGGCGGCGCGCCGGTCGTCGTCTGGCCCGGCGGCGGCATCACCTTCATGGTCGACGTCACGCTGCTGCCCGCCAACGCGTTCGGTTATGTGCCGACCCCGGCGCTGGTCGCGCCGATCGAATTCACCATGCGCCGCGACGATTACGCCGCGCTCGGCGGCCATGTCGATCACATCCGCCCGGTCGAGGAAATCCTCGAAGCGCGCGCGCGCCGGCCGGGCGGGGGCGCGCCGCGATGAGACAGCCGCCCCGCCGCGCGCGCCTCGACGACGGACGGCTGCATCTGCAGGACGGCCCGATCGATCTGATCCTCTCGGCCTTCGGCGCCGAGGCGGCGATCGCGCGCGCCGAGGCGGCGGCCTGGGCGCGCTTCGCAACCATCCTCGACGAACTCTGCGCCGAGCTGCCGCTGCTGCGCGCGCCCGCGACGCCCGGGGCGCCGCGCCCGGCGGGGCGGGTCGCCCGGCGGATGGCGGCGGCGGTCGCCCCCTTCGCCGGCGCCGTCTTCGTCACTCCGATGGCCGCGGTCGCCGGCGCCGTCGCCGACGAAATCCTCGAGGCGATGGCGAAGGCGGCGCCGCTGCGCCGCGCCTATGTCAACGATGGCGGCGACATCGCGCTTCATCTGGCGCCCGGCGAGCGCTTTTCGATCGGGATGATCGACCGGCCCGACCGTCCCAGCCTCTTCGGCAGCGCGCAGATCGGCGCGGAATCGCCCGTGCGCGGGATCGCGACCTCGGGCTGGCGCGGCCGCTCGTTCTCGCTGGGGATCGCCGACGCGGTCACGGTCCTGGCGTCCGATGCGGCGGCCGCCGACGCCGCGGCGACGCTGATCGCCAACGCGGTCGACCTGCCGGGCCATCCCGCGATCCGGCGGGCGCCCGCGCGCGACTTCGATCCGCAGAGCGATCTCGGGGCCCGGCGGGTCACCCGCGCGGTCGGGGCGCTCGGCCGCGCCGAGGTCGAAGCGGCGCTCGGCGCGGGCCGGCGCGAGGCCGAGCAGCTGCGCCGCGCCGGGCTCATCGTCGCCGCCGCCCTGCATCTTCAGGGCGAGACCCGCCTGTCCGGCGCCGTCGGCGCGATGCCTCCCCCGTTTACGGGGGCGGGAGAACGCGCGAAATGCCCCGAACTCATGTGACGCCCGCCATCGAGCCCGAAGGACCCGCCATGCCCGCCGTCGAACTCCGCAAGCGCGTCATCCTCGTCGAGGAGATTTTCCACGAGGGCGGTCCGCGCGCGGCCAGGCCCTATCGCCGCGGGGCGATCCTGTCGGTCATCCACAACCCGTTCGCCGGGCGCTATGTCGAGGACATCGTCGGCTTCTCCGAGGATCTGAAGCCGCTCGGGCTCGAAATGGCGCGCGCGCTGATCGCCGCGCTCGGCGGCGATCCCAGGGCGATCCAGGGCTATGGCAAGGGCGCGATCGTCGGCGCCGCGGGCGAGATCGAGCATGGCGCCCTCTGGCATGCGCCGGGCGGCTACGGCATGCGCGAGGCGCTCGGCGGGGCCAAGGCGATCGTGCCCTCGGCCAAGAAGGTCGGCGGCGCCGGCGCCCGGCTCGACGTGCCGATCACCCATGTCGAGGCCTCCTATGTGCGCAGCCATTTCGACAGCGTCGAGGTCGGGATCGCCGACGCGCCGCGCGCCGACGAGATCGTCCTGGTCCTCGCAATGACGACCGGCCCGCGCGTGCACGACCGCGCGGGCGGCCTGAAGGCCTCTGAAATCAAGGGAGAGGACGGGCTGCGATGAACGCCGAGATTCGCAAGATCGTGACCATTCTCGAGGAGACCCATCGCGAGATCGGCCGCTCCGTGACGCCGCCGACCCGCCGCGCCGCCGCGGTCGCGGTGATCGTCAATCCGTTCGCCGGCCGCTATGTCGAGGACCTCGGCCGGCTGATCGCCATCGGCGAGGAGCTCGGCGCCCTGCTGGCGGCGCGCGCGGTCGAAGCGCTCGGCATTCCCGGCGCGTCGGTGGAGAGCTATGGCAAGGCGGCGGCGGTCGGCGAGAACGGCGAGCTCGAACATGCCGCCGCGATCCTGCATCCCAGGCTCGGCGCGCCGGTGCGCAAGGCGCTCGGCAAGGGCGCGGCGCTGATCCCGTCGTCCAAGAAGCGCGGCGGCCCCGGCGTCGCGCTCGACATCCCGCTCGGCCACAAGGACGCCGCCTTCGTGCGCAGCCATTTCGACGGCATGGAGGTGCGGATCGCCGACGCGCCGCGCGCCGACGAGATCATGGTCGCGGTCGCGCTCACCGATTCCGGGCGCCCGCTCGCCCGCGTCGGCGGCCTGCAGGCGAGCGAGATCAAGGGCGAGGACGGCCTGCGATGACCCTCGCCGCGCGCCCTCGCGCGGCCCCGGCGCCGCCTTACCTGCTCGACGAGCAGGTCGGCTTTCTCATGCGCCAGGCCCAGCAGCGCCACGCCAATATTTTCGCCGCGCTGATGGTCGAGGAACTCACGCCGACGCAATGGGCGGCGCTCGCCAAACTCGCCGAACTCGGGCCCTGTTCGCAGAACGCGCTCGGGCGCCACACCGCGATGGATGGGGCGACGATCAAGGGCGTGATCGACCGCCTCACCGCGCGCGGCTTCACCGTCGCCACGCCCGATCCCGCCGACGGGCGCCGGCTCGTCGTCGCACTGACCCCGGCCGGCGCCGCCGCCTTCGCGCGCGGCCGGCCGATGGCCGAGCGCATCACCGAGGCGACGCTGGAGCCGCTGACGGCGGAGCAGCGCGCGCATTTCGTCGCGCTGCTGCGGCGGCTGGGGTAGGGGAGGACGCGTTCATCGCGACGCCGCGCCCGCGGCGCCGGGAAAGCCTGGAAGGAGAGCCCCCATGCCGCGTCCGCCGCTGCCGCCCTTCACCGCCGAAACCGCCGCCCGGAAGGTGCGGCTCGCCGAGGACGCCTGGAACGGCCGCGATCCCGCTGGGGTCGCCCAGGCCTATACGCCCGACAGCCGCTGGCGCAACCGCGCCGAATTCATCGCCGGCCGCGGCGAAATCGAGGCGTTCCTGCGCCGCAAATGGGCGCGCGAACTCGATTACCGGCTGATCAAGGAGCTCTGGGCGTTCGAGGGCGCGCGGATCGCGGTGCGCTTCGCCTATGAATGGCGCGACGACAGCGGCCACTGGTTCCGCTCCTACGGCAACGAGAACTGGGAGTTCGACGCCGACGGCCTGATGCGGCTGCGGCTGGCGAGCATCAACGACCTGCCGATCGCCGAGGCCGAGCGCAAATACCGCTGGCCGCCCGGCCGCCGGCCCGACGATCATCCCGGTCTCGGCGACCTCGGGCTGTAGCGCGTCAGGGCCCAGCGAGCAGCGCGCGGACGAAAGCGTAGACGACGATCGGAATCGCGATCACGACATAGACCCGCAGCAGGACCAGAAGGGCGAGCACGCCGCGGCCGAGCTTGCGGCGCGGGAACGGGCGCAGCTTGGCGGCGGCGAGTTGTTCGGGTTCGAGCGCGCCGATCAGTTCGGGATCATAGGCCATCGCGCGGCTCCTATTTGCCCAGCACGGTCGGAAAGGCGGTCACGAGGCCATAGAGCGACCCCATCACGGCGATCGCGACGACGATCGTTCCGCCCGCCGCATTGGCCCAGCGTCCGTTGGCCAGACCGCCCATGATCTCGCGATCATTGGCGAGCAGCAGCAGCAGCAGCAGCGCCGGCGCCATCAGCAGCGTCGCGATCACGTTGACGGTCAGCGTCATCGCCAGCAACGGCGCGCCCGGAATCAGCACGATGCCGGCGGCGAGCAGCGTCGAGACGATCGCCGCGCCATAGAACAGCCGGCCATGCGCGAAGTCGAGGTTGAGACTGTGGCGCGCCGAAAAGGCCTCGGCGAGCGAATAGGACGAACTGGTCGAGATCGTCATCGCCGCGACCAGCCCGGCCTCGACGATTCCGAGCGCGAACAGCGTGGCCCCGGTCTCGCCGATCAGCGGCCTCAGCGCGCTCGCGAAATCGGCGCCGCTGGCGAATTGCGAGACGTCGACATGGGCGGCGAACAGCGGGGCGGTCGCGACCACGGTGGCGATCGCGGCGACCGCGGCGAGCGCCGCGCCGATCGCGGTGTCCATCCGCCCTTGCGGCAGATCGGCGCGGGTGAGGCCCTTGTCGACGACCGCGCTCTGCTGGAAGAAGATCATCCAGGGGGTGACGGTCGCCCCGACATTGGCGAGCACGAGGGTCAGGAAGGCCGCTCCCATCCCGCCGGGCAGCGGCCCCCAGGTCGCCAGCGCATGGACGAGCGCGGCGCCGTCGGGATGGGCGAGCAGGGCGGCGGGGATGAACAGCAGGTTGAACGCGGCCAGGCCCATCAGCGCGCGCTCCCAGGTCGCGTAGCGCCGGAACGCCAGCGCGCCGAGCACGAGCGCGACGCCGATCGCGACCGACAGCCAGGGCGGCAGGCCGAAATAGAGCCCGCCGGCCTGGATCGCGATGAATTCGGTGACCAGGGTCAGGAGATTGCCGACGACGAGATCGCCCATCGCGAAATAGCCCCAGAACGGGCCGAAGCGCTGGAAGATGAGCTCGGCGTGGCCGCGGTGGGTCGCCACCCCGAGCCGCACCGTCATCTCCTGGACGAGGAAGGCCATCACGAAGGTCAGCAGGATGAACGGGACGAAGAAGCCGATCCCGTAGGTCGCCCCGGTCGTCGCGTAGGAGACCATGCTGGGGCCGTCGTTCTCGCCGAGCATGACCAGGACGCCGGGGCCGGCCAGCAGCCACAAAAGCCGGAACGATCGGGTGGCGGCGCGGGTCTCGAGGATCCTGCGCCGGTCGCGCGCGCGCAGCACGTCTTCGTCGGCGACGGTCGGCTCCGCGCGCAAGGCCGGCGCGGGCGGTTCCAGAAGCGCGTTCTCGCTCACTCTGCCTCCACGGGCGTCGCCGCGACTGCGACGCCGACCGCCGCAGATGTAGCCATGGCTACATAAATGTCAACCGGCAAATCTACGATGCGCAGGCTCCACCTCAGGACCGGGTGTCGACGATGACGTGATCGCCGATCGAAGGTGGCGTCGGCGCTCGCCCCGAAGCCGGGCGCGAATAATCCCGGACACGCGACGATTTGAGCCTTAAGAAGCCGGCTCGGATCAGCGGACGGCTCGGGAGAACGGCCCCATGGACAGAGCAGCCCGACCGCGCGCGGGCACGATCGCCCCGCTGCGATGGCTGTCCGTCTGGGGTCCCGGCCTGCTCGTCATGCTGGCCGACACCGACGCGGGCAACGTCGTCACCGGCGCCGAGGCGGGCGCTCGATGGGGCTACCGGCTGCTGCCGCTGCTGCTGCTGCTGATCCCGATGCTCGCGATGGTCCAGGAGCTGACGGTGCGGCTCGGGCTCCACACCGGGCGCGGCTACGGCGAACTCGTCCGCGAACGGTTCGGCGCGCCATGGGCGTGGCTCGCGACCGCGGGCCTGGCCGCCGCGACGATCGGCTCGCTGGTCACCGAATTCACCGGCGTGGCGGGAATCGGCGAGCTCTACGGGGTTTCGCGCGCGGTCAGCCTGCCGGTCGCCGCCGCCGCGCTGCTCGCGGTGGTCGCGACCGGCTCCTACCGGCGCGTCGAGCGCGCCGCGATCCTCATCGGCCTGTTCGAACTCGCCTTCTTCGCGGTCGCCTGGGCCGCGCAGCCTGATCTCGCGACCATGGCCGGCGATGCGGCCGACCTGCCGCTGCGCAATCGCGAGTTCCTCTATCTCGCCGCGGCCGTGATCGGGGCGACCTTCAACCCGTGGATGATCTTCTATCAACAGTCCGCGATCGCGGAGAAGCGACTCGGTCCCGGCGATCTCACGGCGGCTCGCTGGGATACGGCGCTGGGCGCGGCTCTGACGCAATGCCTGACCGGCGCCGTGCTGGTCGCGGCGGCCGCCGTGCTCGCCCCGGGCGGGGCCCCGGCGGCGCTGAC
Source organism: Roseiarcus sp. (assembly GCA_049509635.1). Lineage (GTDB taxonomy): Bacteria > Pseudomonadota > Alphaproteobacteria > Rhizobiales > Beijerinckiaceae > Roseiarcus. The sequence continues at coordinate 2,335 of JBEKZS010000090.1, read as the reverse complement.
GAGCGTCGGCGAGATCAGTCGCGCGCTCTCGCCGCTGCTGGGCGAGCAGGCCGGACGGCTGGTGTTCGGCGCCGGAGTGCTGGGCGCCTCGCTCGTCGCCGCCATCGTCGCCTCGCTGGCGCTCGCCTGGGGCGTCGGCGAGGTCGCCGGCTATCGGCGCTCGCTCGAGAACCGGCCGTTCGCAGCCAGATGGTTCTACGGCGCCTATGCGGCATGCGTCGTCGGCGCCGCGGCGCTGGTCGGCTTCGCGTCCGACCTCGTCTGGCTCAATATCGCCGCGCAGGTGGTCAACGCCTTCCTCCTGCCGCTGGTGATCGGCCTGCTCGTCGCCCTGGCGGTCACGGCGCTGCCGGAACCGCTGCGCCCGCGCGGGCTGTATCTGTGGACGCTGATCGGCGTCTGCGCGGTCGTCATCGCGCTCGGGCTCTACGGCGGCGTCGCCGGGCTGTTCTAGGCGAAGATTCGCGGCTTCCGCCCGCGCAGCGGGAGCGCCCTCGCGGCCGAAGCCGGCCTGGCGCGCAGCGCTGCCGATCGGCTGGTCGGCCCATCCCGACGCCCGCGGCCCGGAGCGCGCGCGGGATCGCGGCGCGCATCGACCCGGCGCGAGTCCGCCTCGCCCGTTGCAGGATCGCCCGGCTCTGGTTTCGACCACCAGGCCTTCGGCGTCCGGGCCATCGGGCCGGCAATTGCCGGCGGCCCGCGCCGCCGTCGGGCGGTAGCGCCGCTGCTCCACCCCCATTCCGGCGCCTTTGCCGGCCGGCTTCGTCGCTGGGCTGATTTGCGTCCCGTCGGCGCGGCGTTCGGCGGCGCGACGGTGTGAGGCCACGTTCAGCGCGCCAGCGGTCAGCGTGAGCGGGGGCCGAACGTCTGTAAAACAGAAATTTGAGATAGTTCTTCCCAAATTCCAAAAGATCGGCTATGGTCCCACCATTAGCCCCTCCGCAGGAGCCCAGCAATGTCCGACCGAGCCGTCCCCGCGCCGCCGCCCGCCCCAGCGCGGTCGAGCGGGAAGACGGCGGGCGCCCGCCAGAGCCCCGCGCGGCTTCCTTTTGTCTGCAACCCTCTGATTTCCCTCGATCAGGCCAGAAATGAATTTCCAAATATTTCCGCACCGAAAGGTTTGGCGGGCGATGAGGCGCGGGGCGCCGCCCCGCGGGCTTCCTTTTGCCTGCAATCCTCTGATTTTCCTCGATCGGGCCAAAAACGAATTTCCAAGTATTTCCGCACCAAAAGGGCTTCGGGCGATCCGGCTCGGGGCGCCGACGGCGGTGCGCCCAGACCCCCGCGCGGGCTTCCTTTTGCCCGCAGCCCTCTGATTTCCCTCGATCGGGCCAGAAATGAATTTCCAAATATTTCCGCACCGAAAGGTTAGGTCGCCCGAGACGGCCGGCGCCGATCCTGACTTGGATCGTCATTCCCGCACTGCCGCGTCGCGTCAGGCGGCGCGGCGACGGCGCGGCCCGACATGTTTCCGCGACGGCGCGCGGGTCGAGCTTCGCAAAGCGCCTCTTGGCGCGCAGCGACGAGGTCGGCCGTCGCCGCCGCGAACGCCGAGGGTCCGCAGGCGGCGCCGGAGTTCGCGCTTCCCCGGCGCGGCGCGCGCCGTCAGCCTCGCGAACCGTCCTCCGGCCCCCGCTCCCCGCTCGCCGGTTTCAGCCCATAGGGCGCGACCAGCCGCCAGACGTGGTCGGGAATCATCGACTTCATCCGGCGCGGCTCGGCGCGGCGCAGATGCAGCACCGTCTCGACCGCCTTCATCTCGACCCGCGCGCGCGCGAATTCGAGGCCGCGCGGGCCGACGCGCGGCATCAGCCAGCCGACGATATGGCGCATGAACCCCGGCATCCGGCGCAGCGGCAGACCGCCGGCGGCGCGCTCGGTGTTGGCGAGAAAGCCCTTGACCGGCCCCTGGCGCTTGCCGGCGCCGCCCGGCGCCGACGCGCGCAGCTCCGCGCCGAGCGTCGCCACCAGCTCCTCGCCACGCTCGTTGCGCACCAGCAGCCATTGTTCGCCCTCGCCGCCCATGTAGCCGACGGTGACGTCGGCGAGCACGTTGGTGTAGTCGGCGCAGGTCCGGCAGGTCATCGGAAAGAAGTCGGGCGGCAGCTGCGAGATCGGCAGCTGCAGGAACGGGATCAGCTGCTTGCGCCCGTCGGTGAAGCGCAGCTCGACCCGATAGTCGGCGCGGAACTCGAGATAGGCGATCGTCTCCGGCGCCGGCGAGAGCAGGGCGAGGAACTCATGGAAGCGCTCGGTCGTCGTATTGTCCGAACACGGCGTGCCGATCACGTAGAGCCGCTCGAAGCCGAGTTCTTTTTCGAGCGCGCGCAGCGCG
>JBEKZS010000009.1:0-55626 GCA_049509635.1 Roseiarcus sp. | reverse complement strand
GACCTCGTCGTTGAGCGACAGCGGCCCGACCGGCATGCCCGCCATCCGCGCGGCGTTCTCGATCATCGCCGGCGGCACCCCTTCCATCAGCATGAGGTGGCCCTCGCGGATGTAGTTGCCGACGCAGCGATTGGCGTAGAAGCCGCGACAATCGTTGACGACGATCGGAGTCTTCCGGATCGCGCGAACGAAATCCATCGCGGTCGCGAGCGCCTGCGGCCCGGTCTTCTCGCCCATGATGATCTCGACCAGCATCATCTTGTCGACCGGCGAGAAGAAATGCACGCCGATGAAATTTTCCGGCTTCAGCGAGGTCTCGGCGAGCGAGGTGATCGGCAGCGTCGAGGTGTTGGTCGCGAAGACGACCCCGGCGCCCAGCACGGCCTGCGCCTTGTGCGTCGCCTCGGCCTTGACCGCGCGATCCTCGAACACCGCCTCGACGACCAGATCGCAGCCCGCCAGATCGGCATAATCGGCGCTCGCCGTGATGCGCGCCAGCAGCGCGTCGCGATCGGCCGATTTGGCGCGGCCCTTGGCGATCTGGCTGCTGATGAGCTTGTGCGAATGGGCCTTGCCCTTGTCGGCCGCTTCCTGGTCGCGGTCGATCAGCACGACGTCGAGCCCGGCGCTGGCGCTGACATAGGCGACGCCGGCGCCCATGAAGCCGGCGCCGATGATCCCGACCTTGCGCAGCTTGCCGGCGGGAACCTCGGCCGGGCGGCGGGCGCCCTTGTTGAGTTCGCCCATCGACACGAACAGCGAGCGGATCATCATCGCCGCCTCCTTCGAGCGGAGGATCTTGGCGAAGTAGCGGCTCTCGACGGCGAGCGCGAGATCCATCGGCAGCTGCAGGCCTTCGTAGACGCTCTGCAGCACCGCCTTGGCGGCGGGATAGTTGTCGTAGGTCTCGCGCCGATAGATCGCATTGGCGGGCGGCCAGGTCATCATGCCGGCGGGCGAGAACACGCGCCCGCTCGGCAGCTTGAACTTGGGATCGTCCCACGGCGCCTTGGCGGCCGGATTGGCCTTGACCCAATCCCTGGCGCGCTGGACGATCTCGCCGGCGGGCGCGACATCGTGGATGAGCCCCATCGCCCTGGCCGCGGCGGGCTTCAATTGCTCGCCCTTGAACAGCATCTGCAGCGCGTCGCCGGTCTGCATGAGCCGGGCGACGCGCTGGGTGCCGCCGGCGCCGGGGAACAGGCCGACCTTGATCTCGGGCAGGCCGAGCCGGGTCTTCTCGGCGTCGGAGGCGATGCGATAGTGGCAGGCGAGCGCGAGTTCGAACGCGCCGCCCATGCAGGCGCCGCCGACCGCCGCCGCGAACGGCTTGCCGCAGGTCTCGAGCCGGCGGTAGACGAGCGAAAGCTGGCGCGAGCGGTCGAAGAAATATTTCATCGCCGCTTCCTCGCCGTCGGCCTTGGCGAGTCGCGCATATTCGCGGCCCATGCCCTGCAGCATGGTCAGATCGGCGCCGCCCGAGAAGCCGTCCTTGCCCGAAGTCACGACCGCGCCCTTGATCGCGGCCTCGCTCGCGACGCGCTCGACGATCGCGGCGAGCTCCTCGACGACTTCGGCGGTGAGCACGTTCATCGAACGGCCCGGCATGTCCCAGGTGATCAGCGCGACGCCGTCGGCGTCGGTCTCGAAACGGAAATTCGCGTAGGTCGCCATGGCTGATGTCTCCGCTTCAGACGCGTTCGATGATGGTCGCGGTGCCCATGCCGCCGCCGATGCACAGGGTGATCAGCGCGGTCGCCTTGCCGGTGCGCTCGAGTTCGTCGAGCGCGGTGCCGAGGATCATCGCGCCGGTCGCGCCGAGCGGATGGCCCATCGCGATCGCGCCGCCGTTGACGTTGAGCCTGGTCGGATCGACGTCGAAGGCCTGCTGGAAGCGCAGGACGACCGAGGCGAAGGCCTCGTTGACCTCGAACAGGTCGATGTCGGCGATCGTCATTCCGGCGCGCGCGAGCACCTTGCGGGTGACGTCGACCGGCCCGGTCAGCATGATCGCGGGTTCCGAACCGATGTTGGCGAAGGCGCGGATTCGCCCGCGCGGCTTCAGGCCGGCCGCGGCGCCCGCCTTGGCCGAGCCGAGCAGGACCGCCGCGGCGCCGTCGACGATGCCGGACGAATTGCCGGCGTGATGGACGTGAATGACCCGCTCGATCTCGGGATGGGCCTGGGTCGCGACCGCGTCGAAACCGCCCTGCTCGCCCATCATCACGAACGACGGCTTCAGCGCGGCGAGCGACTGCATGTCGGTCTTGGGCCGCATGTGCTCGTCGTGATCGAGCAGGCACAGGCCGTTGACGTCGCGCACCGGCGCGATCGACTTCTTGAACCGGCCCTCCGCCCAGGCCGCCGCGGCGCGCTTTTGCGATTCCACCGCATAGGCGTCGACGTCGTCGCGCGAGAAGCCATACTTTGTCGCGATGAGGTCGGCGGAGACGCCCTGCGGCATGAAATAGGCGGGGATCGCCAGCGAGGGATCGACCGGCCAGGCGCCGCCCGCCGCGCCGATGCCGACCCGGCTCATCGATTCGACGCCGCCGCCGATCGTCATGTCGTGCTGGCCGGCCATGATCTGCGCGGCGGCGAAATTGACGCTGTCGAGCCCCGAGGCGCAGAAACGGTTGATCTGCACGCCGGGAACCTGGTCGCCGAGCCCGGCCGCCAGCGCCCCCATCCGCGCGATGTCGCCGCCCGCCTCCCCGACCGGATCGACGCAGCCCATCACGACGTCGTCGATCAGCTTCGGCTCCAGATGGTTGCGCTCCTTGATCGCGCGCAGCGCGGTCGCGGCCAGATGCAGCGTAGTGGCGGTGTGCAGCGAGCCGTCCGGCTTGCCGCGCCCGCGCGGGGTGCGGACGTGGTCGTAGATCAGGGCGTCGGTCATGGGCGGTCTCCGTGCGGCGGCGGCGCGCCGCTCTCGATGTCCGGGGTTTCGCGATCGGGATGCTGGCGATTGCCGACATGGGCGATTTTGGCGCGGGCGAGCCAGTCCTGCATGCGCAGTTCGGGCAGTCCGGCGAGTCCGGCGAACCACGGCAGCCGCGCTTCGACGCCGAGCTGCCGGGCCGGGGCGAAATGCGCGGGGTCGTCGAGGCTGGCGATCGTCACGCTGATGTCCGCTCCGGCGTTCAGATGGTAGGTCAGCGGCGTGCCGCAAGCCGCGCAGAAGCCGCGTTCGGCGATGTCGGAACTCGCGAAGGTCGCGAGCGCGCCGCGGGTGACGCGGAAATCGGCCGAACTCACTGCCGCGAAAGCCATGAACGGGGCGCCGCCCGCCTTCTGGCACATGCGGCAGTGGCAGATGTTGGCCCGCTTGGGCGCCGCCGCCAGCGCATAGCGCACCGCGCCGCATTGGCAGCCGCCATGGAACGGCGGGGCGTGATCGTCGGTCGGCATCGCTCCTCCCCCTGTGCGGACCTTCGCGGTCATTGCGAGGCGCGGCGCCGTCGCGCGATCCGGGCCGCAACGCGCGCCGCCGGATCGCCTCGCCACGCTCGCCTTGCGCCGGGCCGCAGGCGCCGCCCGGTCAGAACGCCTCCGCCGGCATCGCCATCAGCGCGCCGGCGCCCGCGGAAAGCCGCGCGAGATGCGCGCCAGCCTCGGGCACCATACGCTCGTTGAAGAATTTCGCGAGCGTGAGTTTGCTCGTCAGCGCCTGGTCCGCCTCGCCTGCGGCCTGCTTGGCCAGCGCCGCTCTGGCGATCCGCGCCCACATGTAGCCGAGCAGGGTCAGCCCGAACAGATGCATGTAGTCGTTCGACGCCGCGCCGGCGTTGTCGGGATCGGCCATGCCGTTCTGCATCAGCCACATCGTGGCCTGCTGCAATTGGCCGGAGGCGGTCCTGAGGCCGGCGAGGTACGGCGCGAGTTCGGCGTTCTCCTTGTTCTCCCTCAGGAACCCCGCGATCTCGCCGAAGAAGGCGGTGGCCGCCCGGCCGCCGTCCTTGGGCAGCTTGCGGCCGACGAGGTCGAGCGCCTGGATGCCGTTGGCGCCTTCGTAGATCATCGCGATCCGGGCGTCGCGGACGAACTGCTCCATGCCCCATTCCGCGACATAGCCGTGGCCGCCGAACACCTGCTGCGCCTTCACCGTATTGGCGAAGCCGATGTCGGTGATGACCCCCTTCAGCACCGGCGTCAGCAGGCCGAGCCGGTCGTCGGCGGCCTGGCGCGCGGCGGCGTCGGGCGAACGGCGCGCCTCGTCGCTCGACAGCGCCGCCCACAGCAGCGCCGCGCGCGCCGCCTCGTTGAACGCGCGGATTTCGAGCAGCATGCGCCGGACGTCGGGATGGACGATGATCGGATCGGCGGCCTTGTCGGCGTGTTTGGCTCCGCCCAGCGCGCGGCCCTGGACGCGGTCCTTCGCATAGGCGGCCGCGTTCTGATAGGCGACCTCGGACAGCGCGAGGCCCTGCAGGGCGACGCCCATCCGCGCCTCGTTCATCATCACGAACATCGCGTTGAGGCCGCGGTTCGCCTCGCCGACCAGCCAGCCCCGGGCGCCATCGTAATTGAGCACGCAGGTCGAATTGGCGTGGATGCCCATCTTGTGCTCGATCGAGCCGCAGGTCACGCCATTGGGCTCGCCGAGCGAGCCGTCGGCGCGCAGCGAAATCTTCGGCACGACGAACAGCGAAATGCCCTTCACCCCGGCCGGCGCGCCCTCGATCCGCGCGAGGACGAGATGGATGATGTTCTCGGCGAGGTCGTGGTCGCCGGCCGAAATGAAGATCTTCTGGCCGGTCAGCGCGTAGGACCCGTCGCCGAGCGGCGCCGCGCGGGTCTTGATCAGGCCGAGGTCGGTGCCGCATTGCGGCTCGGTGAGGTTCATCGTGCCGGTCCAGGCGCCCGAGGTCATCTTCGGCAGATAGGTCGCCTTCTGCGCCGCGCTGCCATGGGTGCGCAGCGCCGCCATCGCGCCCATCGTCAGGCCGGGATACATGGCGAACGCCTGGTTGGCCGAAATGGCGTATTCGTTGACCATGGCGCCGAGAAAATAGGGCAGGCCCTGGCCGCCATATTCGGGATCGCCGGCGAGGCCGACCCAGCCGCCCTCGGCATAGGCCTTGTAGGCTTCCTTGAAGCCCTTGGGGGTCGTCACCCGGCCGTCGGGGTGGCGCTTGCAGCCCTCGACGTCGCCCGAGCGGTTGAGCGGCTGGAGCACTTGCTCGGCGAATTTTGCCCCTTCGCCCAGCACCGCCTCGACGACGTCGATCGAGGCGTCGGAAAAGCCGGGCAGGTTGTCGTAGCGGGCGTAGTCGAAGACGTCGTTCAAGAGGAACAGCGTGTCCCTTACGGGCGCTTTGTAGCTCGGCATCGGCGCGGCCTCCGCAAATCGCTCGAGCGCCGGGGCGGGCGGCGCGACTATTGGTTCATATGTAAACTATCTAGGGCGAGAACGCAAGCCCCCGCCGATCCGGACCGCCGTCCGATCGCGTCCGGTCGAAGCGCCCCGGCCGCCCATCAGCTCTTCCCGCGCCGCTGGCGGATCATGAAATTGTCGAAGGAATATTCCGCCACCTGCCACCACAGATATTGGTCGGCGCGGAACGTCATGTAGGAATCGGCGATCTTCTTGAAGCGCGGATTCTCGGCGCTCAGCTGGGCGTAGAGGTCGTTGGCGGTCTTGGCGCAGGCCTCGAGCACGTCCTGCGGGAACAGCCTCAGTTCGGCGCCGCCGACGACGAGGCGCTTGAGCGCGCCCGGATTGGCGGCGTCATATTTGGCCAGCATCGAGGTCTGCGCGATCGACGCCGCCGCGCGGAACGCGGCCTGATAGGGCTTGGGCAGCGCGGCGAACCTGGCGCGGTCGACGATCAGGTGCAGCTGCATGCCGCCCTTCCACCAACCCGGATAATAATAATAGGGTGCGACCTTCGACAGGTTCAGCCGGTCGCCGTCCTTGCGCTCGCCGAACTTCTCGTCGTCGTAGGGGCCGACCCATTCCATCGCGTCGAGCGCGCCCGATTCGAGCGCGGGATAGATGCCGTCCCTGGGCGTGGCGACCGGCTCGGCGCCGAGAATCTGGAACACCTTGCCGGCGAAGCCGCCGATCCGCATCTTCAGGCCCTGGAAATCGGCCGCCGAGCGCATCTCGCGGCGGAACCAGCCCGCCATCTGGCCGCCGGTGTTGCCGGCGGGAATCGCGAAAACCTTGCGGTCGGCGAGGAATTCGTCGATCAGCGCGCCGCCGCCGCCCTCGATCAGCCAGGCGGTGTGCTGCCTGGCGTTCATGCCGAACGGGGTCGAGGATCCGAACGCGAAGCTCGGATCCTTGCTCCACAGATAGTGCAGCGCCGTATGGGCGCATTCGACCGCGCCGTTCGCGACAGCGTCGAGCGCCTCGAGCGCGGGCGCGATCTCGCCGGCCGGGGAGATCGCGATGGTGAAACGGCCGTCGGTCAGTTCGGCCAGCGCTGCGACGAGGGTCTGGGCGCCGCCGAAGATCAAGTCGAGCGAGGGCTGGAAACTCGAGGTCATGCGCCAGCGCACCTCGGGGCTGGGATCGGCGACCGCCGGCCGCGCGAGGCCGAGCCCTGCGGCGGCCAATCCGAGACCCGTGACGAATCGACGCCGTCCTGCGCTCATCTGGCTGCGCTCTTCCGTTCGCGGACCGGACGTTCCGGTCCGATCAAAAATGCTCAAAATCCGAGTATTTTATGGCTTCCCCGGGGGATAGCGGGCGAATCGCCCGCCGCCCGGCGCCCCGCGACCGCGGCCGGCACATTCGCCTTTCAACCAGCGCCCCGACGGGTTACGGGACGGCGCGGGCGCCCTGCGCCGCGGCGCGAACGAGTGGGGGACCCAATGGCTGAGGTCGCGTTTCTCGGGCTCGGCGTCATGGGCTATCCGATGGCCGGCCATCTGGCGGCCAAGGGCGGGCATCGCCTGCTCGTCTACAACCGCACCCGCGCCAGGGCCGAGCGATGGGTCGCCGAACACGGCGGCGCGGTCGCCGAAACGCCGCGCGCGGCCGCCGAGGGCTGCGACTTCGTCTTCGCCTGCGTCGGCGACGACGACGACCTCAGGGCGATCGCGCTCGGCCCGGACGGCGCTTTCGCCGGGATGAAGCCGGGGGCGATATTCGTCGACAACACCACCGCCTCGGCGCGCGTCGCCCGCGAGCTCTATGTCGCGGCCGGGCGCGGCGGCGGCCATTTCATCGACGCGCCAGTGTCGGGCGGCCAGGCCGGCGCGCAGAACGGCGCCCTGACCGTGATGTGCGGCGGCGACGCCGCGCCCTATGCGAACGCCGAGCCGGTCATCGCCTGCTATGCGCGCGCCTGCCGGCTGATGGGCGGCCCGGGCGCCGGTCAGCTGACCAAGATGGTCAACCAGATCTGCATCGCCGGCCTCTTGCAGGGCCTCGCCGAAGGGCTGCAGTTCGCCTGCAAGGCCGGCCTCGACCCGGCGGCGGTGGTCGAGGTGATCTCCAAGGGCGCCGCGCAATCCTGGCAGATGGACAATCGCTCGAGGACGATGATCGCCGGCCAGTTCGACTTCGGCTTCGCGGTCGACTGGATGCGCAAGGATCTGGCGATCTGCCTCGACGAGGCGCGCCGCAACGGCGCCCATCTGCCGGCGACCGCGCTGGTCGACCAGTTCTATTCGCAGGTCCAGAAGATCGGCGGCGGGCGCTGGGATTCATCGAGCCTGATCGCGCTGCTCGACCGCTGACGGCGGGCGCGAGCCCGCGCGCCGGTCATTTCGGGCACGGCGGCTCGTTGGCCGCCCCGCAGGCGGGCCGCGACGGCTTGGAGGGCGCGGGCTGGGGCGGCGGCGCCTTGGCCTGGGGCGGCGGCGCGGCGGCCGGCGGCGGCTTCGGCGCGACGGGCGCCGCAGCGGGGCGCGGCGGCTCGACCTTCAGCTCCTGCGGCGGCGCCTTGGGCTGCGGCGCGGGCGCGGCGGCCGGCTGCGGCGCGGCCGGACGCGGCGGCTCGGTCTTCAACTCCGACGGCGGCGCCTTGGGCTGCGACGCGGGCGCGGCGGCCGGCGGCGGCTGGGGCGCGACGGGACGCGGCGACTCGGTCTTCGACTCCGATGGCGGCGCCTTGGGCTGCGGCGCGGGCGCGGCGGCCGGCGGCGGCTGCGGCGCGACGGGAGGCGCGGCCGGGCGCGGCGGCTCGCTCTTCTGCTCCGACGGCGGCGCCTTGGGCTGCGGCGCGGCGGCCGCCGGCGGCGGGGGCGCGGGGGGCGGCGCAGCGGGGCGCGGCGGCTCGCTCTTCTGCTCCTGCGGGGCGGCCTTCGCCGGCGCTGGCGGCGCGACCGGCTGGCCGGCGGGCGCGGGCCTCGCCCCGGGCGGCTCGGCCGGCGCGGTCTTCGGCTGCTGCGGCGAAGGCCTGGGGGCGGGCGCGGCGGGCTCCGCGGCCGGTCTGGCCGGGGCGGCCGCAGCCGGGAGCGGCGGCCTCGATTCGCCCGCCGGCGCGACGGCGCCGCCCGGGGCGTGGACGCCGGGAGCGAGCGGCAGCGGCTTTGCCGCGTCGCCGGCTGCGGGCGCGGGGCCGCCGGGCGCCGGTCCATGCGGTCTGACGCCCGGCGGCAAGGGCGGCGGCGCGCCGGGCGCCGGTTGCTGCGTCTGGGCGGCGCCCTCGCGACGATGCTGATGATAGGCCTCGGCGCCGAGCAGCAGCGGGATCGCGAGCGCGGGCAGGAAGCCGTAGCCGCGCGGCGGCGGCGGCGGCGGCAGGTCGCGCCAGCGCTCGTCCCGTTCGGGAAGAAACGCGTCGGGGGGCGGCGGCGGCGCGCCATAGTCGGGGTCGTCGAACACGAACGCCGGCCCTTCGCCGTAGCGCCGTTCGTCGGGCGGCGGCGGCGGCAGATCGTCGTAGTCGAGCGGCGCGAAATCGGGGGGCGGCGCGGCGAGCGCCGACAGGATCCTCAGCCGGCGCCCGGCGTCCGCGGCATGTGGGCCCTTCGGGTAGGCCTGTAGGTAGGTCCAATAGGCGCGCGGGCTGTTCTCGTCGGCCGACCGGCGCCAGAAACTCGCCTCCCGGCGCGCGGCGAGGATCGCGCGGACGCGGCGCGCCGGCGCGCTGTCGGGATAGGCGGCGAGAAACTCGCGGTAGCCGTCGAACGTGTCGCGCTCGAGCGCGACCGAATAGGCCTCGTCGGGGCCGAGCGTCTTCAACGGCCGGGTCGCCAGTCGCGCGACGGCGGGCGGCGGCGGCGCGTCGGGCGCGCGCGCGAAGATCGAATAGGGCTCGGGGATTTTCGAGACGCTCCAGGGAATCACGCCGCCGCTGGTCAGCTGGCTGACCTGCAGCCGCGTCTGCGCGAACACGTCGTCGATCGGCGTCCCGCCCTCGCGCAGCGCGCCGGCCAGGGATTTGCCGTAGACGCCATAGGGGCCGGGCTCGTCGGGGGCGACGGTGCCCGGCGCCGCATCGAACGCCAGCAGGGTGCCCTCCTCGGGATCGACAAGGCCGAGGCCGCCGGCCAGCGCGGCCCCGCCGGCGGCGAAGGCGTTGGCCCGGGCGGCGTCGAGCACGATGACCCGCGCCCGTCCCGGGGTCGCCGCGAGCGCGTGCGAAAAGTCGGAAATCTTGACCGCCTGCAGCGGAATGTCGGCGTCGCGCGCGATCCGCGCGTCGACGGGGAGAAAATAATTGTCGCCGTCATACTGGACGCCGCGGCCGGCCAGATAGACGAACGCCTCCATCTCGGGCCCGATCGCCGCCGCCCTGTCGAGGAAATCGCGCATCGCGCCGCGCAGCCCGTTCTGGTCGAGATCGCGGGCGCCGACGACCTCGAAACCCGCCGCCTGCAGGGTCTGGGCGACGAGGCCGGCGTCGTTGGCGGTCGTCGCCAGCGCGCGATCGGGATAGGCCGCCTCGCCCACCACGAGCGCGATGCGCGGGTTCTGGCCGGCGGCGTCCTGCGCCTGCGCCGCGGCGAGCCCCCAGGCGAGGCCGAGCAGAAGCGCCCATGAAGCGGCGACGGATCGCGGTCGAACGGTCACGAAACCTCCCCCTTCGAATCGAAATCGGCGATCCGCCGGGGTCGGTAGCGCGGCATTGAGTCGCCAAAATGTTCGCAACGCGGAGGGATCGCGGCGGGGGCCCCGGACGCGGCTGGCGCCTCCGCTCAGGCCTTCGCGCTCGGCCGCGCCGCCAGATCCGCGCGCCAGCGCCCCAAGTTGCGCAGATCCTCGGGGATGGCGATCCGCGCGGTCCTGGCGAAATCGAGCGCGACCAGGCCGGTGATGTCGGCGACGCTGAACCGGTCGCCCGCGATGAACGGGCGGCTCCCGAGGTCGCGGTCGATCCGCGCCATCGCGGCGAGCGCCTTGGGCTTGCTCGACTGGGCGAGTTCGGCGATCTGCGGCCGCTCCATCTCGGACATGTGCGGATGGGAATGGCGGAACGCATGGGCGATGTGCAGCATCAGGCCGAGCTCCAGCCGCCGCTGCCACATTTCGACCAGCGCCCGCTCGAGCGGTCCGACCCCGAACAGCGGCGGCTCGGGCTGGATTTCCTCGAAATAGCGGCAGATCGCGATCGACTCGGAAAGGACCACGCCGTCGTCGAACGCCAGCACCGGGACCGCCTGGAACGGATTGAGCGCGGAAAACCCCTCGGAGCGCTGGTCGAGCCGGGCGAGGTCGACGTCGACCACCGGCACGCTCACCCCCTTTTCGGCCAGGAAGATGCGCACGCGGCGGGGATTGGGGGCGAAGGGGGAGCTGTAGAGCCTCATGACCGGCCTCGCGGCGGGCTCCCGCTCCTCGTCGCCAGCGCCGCGAGGGACCCGGCGGGGCCGCCATTTCGCGCCGAGAAGATCACTTCGTCCGGACAGGGTCAACGTCGCCGACGGCGCGCCCGCTTAATACCGACCGGCGCAAATTGGGTCGAATCGGGCGCCGCATAAAACCGATTCGCTCGCTTTCTAATAATTCCGTCAGCCGGTCATTAAGGAATAACAGGCATTGTCGCAGGGCTGTGTGCGAGTTTCGCCAGCGTGCGTACGGGCGGTCATGAGCGAAGTCACTGCGGAAATGATCAAGAAGGGCCGCTCGCGCGACCCCGCGTCCGCGACCGCTCGCCGCACGATGAACCACGAGATGCGCGGCGCCCGCGAGCGGCTGACCACCTCGCCAAGGGGCCTCGGCGACGGTCTGTTCGCCGCCGACCTGATGCGGCTGTTCGCCCAGAGCCATCGCAGCGCCATGCCGGTCATGTGCCTGCTGGTCATCTCGATCGGGGTCAGCGCCCTGATGTGGGTGCCGCCGGTCATGGTCATGAGCTGGACCGCCATCGTCTGCATGGCGATGGCGCTGATCTACGGCTTTTCCGTCTCGTTCCTCGACAAGCATCCGGACGAGACCGAAATCGGGGCCTGGCGCCGGCTCTTCGTGCTCGCCGAATCGCTGAACGGGCTCGCCTGGGCGCTGATCGTCATCCTGCTGCTGCATGCGGAGGATCCCAACGCCCGCAGCTTCGTGCTGGTGGTGCTGCTGCTGGTGGCCGCGATGACGGCGATGGTGGCGTCGGCGATTCCGTTCGCGGTCGCCGGCGGGCTGGTGCCGGTGACGATCGCGATCGTCTATGCGCTCGGTCCGACGACCGGGCTCGACAGCCTCGCGCTGTGCTTCCTCTGCGTCGGCGCGATGATCTATTTCGTGATTCTCGCCAACCGCCTGCACGCGACCTCGATCGACGGCCAGTCGTTCCGCGCCGAGAAGGATGCGCTGATCGCCGAACTCGAACAGGCCAAGCTGAACTCCGACGAGGCGCGCCGGCGCGCCGAGGAGGCCAATCTGGCCAAGTCGCGGTTCCTAGCGACGATGAGCCACGAGCTGCGCACCCCGCTCAACGCCATTCTCGGCTTTTCCGAGGTGATGAAGAGCGAGCTGTTCGGCGCCCATGTCGTGACCGCCTACAAGGAATATTCCGACGACATCCATTCCAGCGGCCAGCACCTGTTGATGCTGATCAACGAAATCCTCGACCTGTCGCGCGTCGAGGCGGGGCGCTACGAACTCAAGGAGGAGCCGGTCACCCTGGTCCACATCGTCGAGGAATGCCGGCATCTGCTCGCCATGCGCGCCAAGAACCGCGACATCGCCATCGTCCAGGCGCTCGACGACGGCCTGCCGCGCATCTGGGCCGACGAGCGCGCGGTGCGCCAGGTCGCGCTCAACCTGTTGAGCAACGCGATCAAGTTCACCCCGCAGGGCGGCTCGGTCACCATCAAGGTCGGCTGGACCCGGGCGGGCGGCCAATATCTGTCGATCCGCGACACCGGACCGGGCATACCGGCCGAGGAAATCCCGGTCGTCCTGTCCTCGTTCGGCCGCGGCTCGCTCGCCCAGAAGAACGCCGAGGAGGGCACCGGCCTCGGCCTACCGATCGTCAAGGGGCTGGTGGAGCTGCACGGCGGCGAGTTCCAGCTGCTGTCCAAGGTCCGCGAGGGCACCGAGGTGGTCGTGATCTTCCCGCCCGAGCGGGTGATGAACACCCTGCCCAAGCTCGACCCCGACGATTCCCAACCGGCGCCGGCGACGCCACCGACGCCGCAGCGTCCGGCGCGCAAGGCCGCGGCCTGACGGGCGGCCGAGGGAGTCGATTGCCCGCTGCGTCACGTGAGATTTGTACGGGGAGTCGACAATTGAGGCCTTTGGCCGCCCACCGCCGTCATGGCGGGGCTTGTCCCGGCCGTCCACGCCATCGGGTTTGGCGCTCCGTCTGCGCCGCGAGGTCGTCTGCAAAAGAGAAATTGGAGATAGTTCTTCCTAAATTCCAAAAGATCGGCTATGGTCCCACCATTCGCCCCTCCGCAGGAGCCCCGCCATGTCCGACCCAGCCGTCCCCCGCCGCCGCGCGCCGGCCGCCTCAGCGCGTCCTAGCCTGAGCTCGAGGCGCGCGTCCGGCCCTGGCGGCACGAACGCCTGCCGAGCGTGTTCCCCCGGCCTGCCGGGATTGAGGACGCTCCAACGCCGCGGATTTCTCTTTTGCAGAAAAATGGCTTGACTTCAGTCATCCCGCCGGCCTACATTCTCACTGCGGAGCGACGACCGGTCGGACCCGAGCGAACCAGAGGAAAGCGGCCCAAGACCCCCCACGGCGTTTCCTTTTGCTCGCAGGCGCTTGAAATCGTTCAAAACCTGAAGATAAGAGTTTCCAAGGATTTCCGCCGTCCCATCGGACCCCGCGCGACGCGGACGAATCTCCGCGGCGGCCGGTCGGGCCGGCGCGCCCCGGCGATCGGAGAGCGCTCATGGATTTGAACCTCGGCGGCAGGTCCGCGCTCGTCACCGGCGGCTCCAAGGGCATCGGCCGCGCAGCGGCCGAGCGGCTCGCCGCCGAGGGCTGCGACCTCGTGCTGGTCGCCCGCGGGGCCGGCGATCTCGAGGCCGCACGCGCCGCGATCGCCGCCAAGGCGAACGTCCAGGTGAAGGTCGTCGCCGCCGATCTCTCGATCGCCTCCACGGTCGCCGCGCTCGCCGACCGGTTTCCCGCAATCGACATTCTCGTCAACAACGCCGGCGCCATCCCGCGCGGCGACCTCGCCGAGATCGACGAGGCGCGCTGGAGCGCGGCCTGGGCGCTGAAGGTGCTCGGCTACGTCAACATGTGCCGCGCGTACTATGCATTGATGAAGGCGCGCGGGTCCGGCGTCATCGTCAACATCATCGGCGCCGCCGCCCAGAACCGCGACCCCCAGTATATCTGCGGAGTCGCCGGCAATGCGGCGCTGACCGCCTTCACCCAGGCGCTCGGCAGCGCGAGCCCCGCCGACGGCGTGCGGGTGCTCGGCGTCAACCCCGGCCCGGTGGCGACTGGCCGGATGGAGACGCAATTGCGCAAGCGCGCGCTCGACGAGACCGGCGACGCTGAGAACTGGCGCGATCTGGTCGCGCCGATGCCGTTCGGCCGCGCGGCGACGCCGGAAGAGATCGGCGCGGCGATCGCGTTCCTCGCCTCGGAGCGATCGGCCTATACCAGCGGCGCCATCCTCACCATCGACGCCGGCGCGTCGGCGCGCCATGCGTGAGCGGCCGGGCGGCGGACCGCCGGCGCGGTCGGAGACGGCTGGAGGGAGTTCCGGGGCGCGGCGCGCGGGTCCCGGGTCACCCTTCCTTGCCGGCGACGCCCGCTTGCGCGAAGGTCGCCATGCCGACATGGCAGGCGAGCGCGCCCTTGACGATCCCGACCGCCAGCGCCGCGCCCGAGCCTTCGCCAAGCCGCATGCCGAGATCGAGCAGCGGCTTCTTGCCGAGGCGGCGCAGGACCTCGGCATGGGCGCTCTCGGCCGACACATGGGCGGCCAGGCAATGATCCAGCGCCGAGGAATCGAGCGCCTGCAGGACCGCCGCGGCGGCGCAGACGACGAAGCCGTCGAGCAGAACCGGCACGCGCTGGATGCGCGCGGCCAGAATGGCGCCGGCGATGGCGGCGATCTCGCGTCCGCCGAGGCGGCGCAGGACTTCCAGGGGATCGGCGAGGGAGTCGCGGTGCAGCGCGACCGCCGCGGCGGCGGCGGCGCCCTTGCGCGCGAGCCCGGCGTCGTCGACCCCGGTGCCGCGCCCGACCCAGTCCTGCGCCCGACCGCCCCACAGCCCGTGGTAGATCGCGGCGGCGACCGTCGTGTTGCCGATGCCCATTTCGCCCAGGCACAGCAGGTCGGCGCCGGAGGCGAGCGCCTCCATGCCGAACGCCATCGTCGCCGCGCAGGACTTCTCGTCGAGCGCCGGCCCCTGCGTGATGTCGCCGGTCGGCAGTTCGAGCGCGAGTTCGAACACCTTGAGGCCGAGGTCGAAGGTTTTGCAGATCTGGTTGATCGCCGCCCCGCCGCCGGCGAAATTGGCGACCATCGCCTGCGTCACCGATTGCGGAAACGGCGAGACGCCCTGGGCGACGACGCCGTGATTGCCGGCGAACACCGCGACCAGCGGCTGGTCGACATGCGGGCGCGCGGCGCCCTGCCAGGCCGCGAGCCATTCGACGATGGCCTCGAGCCGGCCGAGCGAGCCGGCGGGCTTGGTGAGCTCGGCGTCGCGCGCGCGCACCGCCGCGGCGGCGGCCTCGTCCGGCCCGGGCATCGCCTTCATGAGGGCGCGAATGTCGTCGAAGGGGCGCGCCGGAGCGTTCATGGGGAACTCGCAGATTGAGGACGCCGCCTCGTAAAGCAATTTCCGGGCAAACGGAAATGGCTTTGCGCGGCGCTACGACCGCCAATCCCCGTGGCCGCCCTGCCCTCGCTTCGACACGGCGGCGGCTTGGATTAGCATGGCCGGCGGCGCGACACCGGCCGCCAGCGATCGAGGGAGTGAGATGCCCCAGCCGCCCGCCACATTCGCCATCGCGCCTGGCCTGCGCGCACTCGTCACCGCCGGCGCCTCGGGGATCGGGAGGGCGATCGCCGACCTGCTGATCGCCCATGGCGCGCGCGTTCATGTCTGCGACGTCTCGGACGGCTTCCTCGCCGATTTCGCGCGCGCCTGGCCCGACGCCGGGCGCAGCCGGGCGGACGTCGCCGCGGAGAGCGACGTCGCGCGGCTGTTCGACGACGTCCGCGCGGGCCTCGGCGGGCTCGACCTGCTCGTCAACAACGCCGGAATCGCCGGTCCGACCGGCGGCGTCGAGGAGATCGCGCCCGCCGACTGGCGGCGCACGATCGACGTCTGCCTGACCGGCCAGTTCCTCTGCGCCCGCCACGCAGTGCCGATGCTGAAGGCGGCCGGCGGCGGCGCGATCGTCAATCTCTCTTCGGCCGCCGGCCGGTTCGGCTATGCGTTTCGCACGCCGTACGCCGCGGCCAAATGGGGCGTGATCGGCTTCACCCAGAGCCTGGCCAAGGAGCTCGGCCCGTCGAACATCCGGGTCAACGCGATCCTGCCCGGAATCATCGAGGGCCCGCGGATGACCGGCGTGATCGAGGCGCGCGCCAGGCAGGTCGGCGTCTCCTACGAGGCGATGGAGAAGACCTATGTCGAGCGCATTTCGCTGCGGCGGATGACGACCGCCGGAGACGTGGCGGCGACGGTGGCGTTTCTCGCATCCGAGGCGGGACGCAACATTTCGGGCCAGTCGCTCGGGGTGGACGGCAACGTGGAGAGCCTGTGACGACGAAGAGCGGGCGAGCGCGGACGGTTGCAAAGGCGCGCGTCCGGCCGGGCCGCGCCGCCGCGTCACGCGCGCTTCCGCGCCCGGAGGGAAAAGGACAGGGGCATGCGCGGGCAATCGTCGGGAAGCCGCCACAGCCGATCGGACGCCGGCACGAGGTTCGGCGCGCCGCGCCAGGGCAGAACCTCGTGCTCGCGAAACATCTCGATCGACAGCCCGGCCTCGATGAGCGATCCGAGGATGTCGGATAGAGGATGCATCCACAGGCGCGTCGCCTGATGGGTCATGATTGTGGGATCGCCGGTGTAGGTCGTCGGTTCGACGAACTGCAACGGCCGGTCGGGAGGCGTCCGGAAATCGTATTCCGGCGCCAGCCGGCCTGCGTGCTGCTCGAGCACCAGAAAGCTCGGATGAGCCTCCGCGCAATAGAGTTCGCCGCCCGGCGCGAGCACGGCCGCCACGACCCTCGCCCAGGCGGCCATGTCGGGCAGCCAGCAGAGGGTTCCCCAGGTGGCGAAGACGAGGTCGAACGGGCCAGGCGTCAGAACGGGCGCCTCGTCGACGGTCCCCTGAACGAACGCGGCCTTCAACCCGGTCTCCTGCGCAAGCGTGCGCGCGATCCTCAGCGCTTCGCCGGAGAAATCGAGCCCCGTCGCCTGCGCGCCGCGACGCGCCAGGCACAGCGTATCGCGTCCGATATGGCATTGGAGATGGAGAGCGCGTTTTCCCCTGATATCGCCGAGTTCGGCCGCTTCGATCACGTGGAGCGCGTCTTCGCCGGCGCGAAACCGGTCGAGCATGTAGTCGCCGGTGACGTCGCGGGCATGAATGACGGCGCGCTCATCCCAGTTGCGACGGTTGATCGCGATCGGATCGGACATGACGAGCCTCCAGGTCTGCGACTGTCGAGACGGGGGCGCTCCGTCGCCTCGCGCAACGGCGCATCCGCGCCGCCCGTTCCCCTGCCCTACTCCGCCGCCGCCCGCAGCGTCCGGCAGCGCATCAGCAGCGCGCGCAACTGCGCGGGCTTCAGCGGCTTGTGCAGGATCGAGACGCCGGCGCGCTGCGCCGCCTCGCGCACGTCGGCGCTGCGGTCGGCGGTGGCCAGGATCGCCGGGATTTCGCTGCCGAAGTCGGCGCGCAGCGCGTCGATCGCGGCGACGCCGTCGCCGTCGTCGAGGTGATAGTCGGCGATGATGACGTCGGGCGCGCCGCCGAACCCGCCCATCGCGGCCGCCGCGTCGGCGGCGCCCGCCGCGGCGACGACCCGGCAGCCCCATTTGCGCAGCAGCGCGCGCATGCCCTCGACCACCCGCGGCTCGTTGTCGATTGCGAGCACGACGAGGTCGTTGAGCGGCTCGCAGGCGCGCAGCCGTTCGTCGGCGACCTCCGCCGTCATCGGCGCGCCGCCGCGGGCGCCGAGCGGCGCGGTCACGGCGAAGACCGATCCGGCGCCGCTGTTCGAGCGCAGCGCGATCTCGTGATCGAGCACGCGCGCGAGCCTCTGCACGATCGACAGGCCGAGGCCGAGGCCGGGCGCCGCGCGCGCCCCCTGGTCGAGGCGTTGGAATTCCTCGAACACCGCCTTCTGCTCGGCGCGCGGAATGCCGATGCCCGTGTCCCAGACCTCGATCCGCAGGGCGTCGCCGCGCCGCCGGCATCCGACCAGCACTTTTCCGCTCGGCGTGTATTTGATCGCGTTGGCGACGAGGTTGCGCAACAGGCGACGCAACAGGCGCCGGTCGGAGCGCACGCCGAGCGAGGAGCGCACGAAGGTCAGCGCGAGCCCCTTGGCGCGCGCCATCGGCGCGAATTCGATCTCGAGCTGGGCGAGGATTTCGCCGATCGGCACGTCGGAAATCTCCGGCCGCGTCGCGCCGGCGTCGAGCCGCGAAATGTCGAGCAGCGCGCTGAGAATCTCCTCGACCGCCTCGAGCGAGGCGTCGACGTTGCGCGCCAGCGCGGCGTGCTCGTCGGCGGCGCCAGCCCCGGCGGCCTCGTTGAGCGCGCTCGAATAGAGCCGTGCGGCGTTGAGCGGCTGCAGGATGTCGTGGCTCGCCGCCGCCAGGAAGCGCGTCTTGGAGGCGTTGGCTTCGTCGGCCTCGGTCTTCGCGCGGGCGAGTTCGTCGTTGAGCCGCTCGAGCTCCTCGGTGCGCTCGCGCACCCGCCGCTCCAGGCGCTCGTTGGCGGCCGCCAGCGTCTCCTCGGCCTCGACGGTCTGGGTGACGTCGGTGTAGGTCGTCACGATGCCGCCGTCGGGCAGCCGCGCCGAGCGGATTTCGATCACCCGCATCGAGGGGTGCAGGCGCAGCCTCAGCGGCTGCGGATCGTTGAGCTGGCTCTCGACGCGTTCGGCGACGAAATCGTCGGCCGCGCCGGGGCCGTAGACGCCGCGCGCCGCATTGAAACGGACGATTTCATCGAGCCCGACGCCGAGCCGCATCAGCGAGGCTGGCAGTTCGAACAGATCGCAGAATTCGCGGTTCCAGCAGGTCAGCGCGAGATTGCGGTCGAAGACGGTAATGCCCTGGCGCGCATGGTCGAGCGCGTGCTGGAGCAGGTCGCGGTTGGACTGGATCGCCGAGGCGGCGTCGTCGATCAGCTTCAGCGCGGATTTGCGCGACATGGCGCGCCGGCGGAACAGCAGCGACATCACGAGGCGCGCGGAGGCGCCGCCGATCGCCGAGGCGAGCAGATGTTCGGCGTGGCGGATGAGATGGACGTCGGCTTCGCGCGCGGCGTCGAAGGGCGCGCCGCGCGCGCCCAGGAACGAAGCGAACCCGCTGCGCGCACGGTCGGCGCCGAGATAGCGCGCCACCGCCGCCTCGAGTTCGCCCGCCGTCGCGGCGGCGCGCCACAGCCGGAACGCCTGCGCCTTGACGGTCGGCGCGCCGCCGACGAACACGTCGGCCTGCATGCGCTCGATCGGATCGGCGCGGCGCGACAGCGAAAAGCCGACGAAGGCGGCGACGTTGAGGCCGAGACCCAGCGTCGCGCCGTTGACGAGCGGATTGGCCGACCAGGCGAGCAGCGCGGCGGGACGCAGCCAGGCGATCGCCAGCGGGCCATGGGCGAGAAAATCGGCGAAGCCGCGGCCGAGTTCGAGCGAGGGCAGCAGCAGCGTGTAGATCCAGACGAGCAGGCCCGCGACCAGACCGGCCATCGCGCCGCGCGCATTGGCGCGCCGCCAGAACAGCCCGCCGAGAAAGGCCGGCGCGATCTGCGCCACGGCGGCGAACGACAGCAGGCCGAGCGAGGCGAGCGCCGCCTGGCTCGCCACCCGGATATAGGCCCAGCCGAGCACCAGCACGACCAGGATCGCGCCGCGCCGGACGAACAGGACGAGCGCGCCGACGTCCCCCGTCGGCGCGTCGGCGCGCCCGCCGCGCCGGCGCAGCAGCAGCGGAATCACCAGATCGTTGGAGACGCTGATCGACAGCGCGACGCTCTCGACGACCACCATCGCGATCGCCGCGGAAAAGCCGCCGATCATGGTCAACAGCGCGAGGCCGCGCGCGCCCGCGCTCAACGGCAGCGCGAGCACGGTCAGGTCGCGATCGATTGCGCCGTCGGCGAAAGTCGCGAGGCCGGCGATCGCCAGCGGGGCGACGAACAGGTTTATCGCCACGAGATAGAGCGGGAACAGCCAAGCGGCGGTCCTGATGTCGCCCGCCTCGCGGTTCTCGACGATCGTGACATGGAACTGGCGCGGCAGCAGCAGGATCGCGAGCGCCGACAACAGTGTGGTCACGATCCACGCGGCGGCGTCGGGCCGCGTCCCCATGACGGCGGCGATGCGCGGCGAGGCCTGCGCGAGGCGCGCGAGATCGCCGAGGCCGCCGAACATGCCCCAGACGACGAAGGCGCCGACCGCGAGGAACGCAACGAGCTTGACCAGCGATTCGGCGGCGATTGCAAGGATGAGCCCGTCCTGGTGCTCGGTCGGGTCGATGCGCCGCGTGCCGAACGCCATCGCGAAAGCCGCCAGCAGCAGGGCGACGCCGAGGAAGAACAGCGAGGACGGGGTTTCGGGCGTGAGCCGGCCGCGATCGAACGAGCCGACCAGCATCATCATCGTCTGCGCGATCGCCTTCAGTTGCAGCGCGATATAGGGTGCGGCGCCGATCACCGCGATCAAAGCGACCATTGCGGCGACGCGCTGCGCCTTGCCATAGCGCGCGGCGACGAAATCGGCGACGGTCGTGATGTTCTGCGCGCGAGCGAGCGCGGCGATGCGCGCGACCAGCCGCTGTCCGAGGCCGATCACGAGCACCGGCCCGATGTAGATCGGCAGGAAGTCGAGCCCGTGCGCCGAGGCGATGCCGACCGAGCCGTAATAGGTCCAGGTCGTGCAATAGACGGCCAGACTCAACGAATAGATCAGCGGCCGACCGCGCGCGATGAACCGCCGGCCGCCACGATCGCCCCACCAGGCGATGAGAAACAGCACGCAGACATAGCCGATCGCGGTGACGATGACGCTCATGCCGTCGAACATCAGGACGAGGCGCTCCGGGCCGGCCGACGGGCCGGCGGCGCCATCTTAGGGGCGCCGGGGCGGCGCGTCACGGCCTTGACGCCGCCGCCCGTCCGGATGGATCATGCGGGGTCGAGGATAGGGAGGACGCCATGCTGACACGTCGCGGCTTTGTCGCCTGCGCGCTGTGCGCGGTCGCGGGTTTCGTCGCCACCGGGGTTCCGGCCCAGACGCCGGGCGTCAAGCGCACCATCCTCAGCCAGACCGACGGGCCGGTCGACGGCTATGTCACCATCAGCGTGCGCGCCGAGATCGAGCCGGGCGCCGCCGTCGCCCGCCACACCCATCCCGGCATCGAGTCGACCTTTCTCGTCGAGGGGTCCACCGAACTCGTCATCGAGGGCCAGCCGCCCCGGCAGGTCGCGGCGGGCGAGGCGTTCCAGGTGCCCGCCAACACGCCCCACGCCGCCAGGAACGGCCCGGCCAAGGCGATCCTGTCCTCGACGTACGTCGTCGAAAAGGGCAAGCCGCTCGCCTCGCCGGCGTGACGGCCGGCGCGGCGAGGGCGGCCCGATTGGCCATCCGCGTCCTTTTGCCATAGGCTGCCCGGGGTCCGCGCGCCCTTCACCCAGCATCCGTTTCCGCCTCCGGGAGCCTTGCCGCGCTCCCCGAGGTGCCCGATGTTGATCCGCTACGGCTATGAAATCACCCTCAACTGCGCGCAGCCGACGGCTTTGGTGTGCCTGCTCTCGGTGCACGACGACCACCGCGGCGATATTCGCGTCGCCGAGCGCGTGTTCACGACGCCGATCGTCGCCACCCGGACCTATCACGACCTCTACGGCAACATCTGCCGGCGGCTGGTCGCGCCGGCCGGCGATCTCACGATCTGGGGCGACGCGACGCTCGAGGCCGACGGCCGGCCCGACGCCGCCTTTCCGCATGCGCGCGAGACACCGGTCGCCGACCTTCCCGACGAATGCCTCGTCTATCTCATGGGCAGCCGCTATTGCGAGACCGACCGGCTGAGCCAGGCGGCCTGGGACCTGTTCGGCCGCGAGGCGCCCGGCTGGGGACGCGTGCAGGCGGTCTGCGACTTCGTCCATCGCCACATCGCCTTCGACTATCAGCAGGCGCGCTCGACGCGCTCGGCGTTCGAGGCGTTCACCGAGCGCGTCGGCGTGTGCCGCGACTTCGCCCATCTCGCGGTCGCGTTCTGCCGCTGCCTCAACATTCCCGCGCGCTATGTCAACGGTCATCTCGGCGACATCGGCGTGCCGGTGGT
Source organism: Roseiarcus sp. (assembly GCA_049509635.1). Taxonomy (GTDB): domain Bacteria; phylum Pseudomonadota; class Alphaproteobacteria; order Rhizobiales; family Beijerinckiaceae; genus Roseiarcus. The sequence goes on along the minus strand of JBEKZS010000009.1, from coordinate 33,785 downwards.
CGATCCCATGGACTTCAGCGCCTGGATCGAGGTCTATCTCGACGGCGGCTGGCGCACCTTCGATCCGCGCAACAACATGGCCCGCATCGGCCGCATCGTGGTGGCGCGCGGGCGCGACGCCGCGGACATTCCGCTGATCAATTCCTTCGGACCGCACCTGCTGAAGGGGTTCCGCGTCTGGACCTACGAGGTGTTCGAGACGCCGCCTGACGCCGCCGCGAGCGGTTGAACGCCGCCAACCGGAGATTCGCCGGTCGGCCAACCGAGCTAGTGCAGCCGCGCGGCCGAGGCTGGCCTGGCGGGGCGGGAGGCAGAGACATCCGCATCGACGCCGATCGAGGGTGGCGGCTCCGTCCCGAGCCGAGATCGAAACAATTCTTTCTGCTAATCAGAATTGATGCTATGGTGTTTCTGTTGGGAGAGATTTCGAAGCCGAGCCGGCGCCACAGACCCCGCGACAGGCGCCGCGGCGACGGCGCCCCTCAGCGGCGGCAGCGATGGGACGGAGACGAATGGCGCCACGAACGAACTTGGGTCGCCAATCGCGAGGATCGCCTCGGAGGGCGCCTATCGACGGTGAACAAGGGGCGCCTCGGGAGTCGCCCCGCCGCCGGCTTGGCGTGTGGGGCAGCAGATTCGTTGGTCGGTCCGACAGACTCTGCTCAGCCTTTCACGCAATAGGCGAGATCGAGGCGACCGGAGCCGACGGCGCAATAGCCGGCGGCGATCGAAGCGCTTTGGACGCCCTGCGCCGAGGCGCCGCCGGCGGTCGGCGCGTTCGGCTCGCGAACGGCCGTCGGGATCGCGCCGGAATAGACGAGCGTCCTGGCCGGGCCGTCGCTCGCGAGCGCCACGGCCTCGGCCAGAAACGCCGAACCCGCGCGGGCCAGGAGATCGGCGTCGATGGCGGCCTGAATGCCGCCGCCCCAGGAACAGATGGTCTGGCCGTTGCCGTCCATGGTCGCCGTCGAGGGATTGCGCAGCACGCTGTTGATGTTGACCGGCCTCGCGCCGCCGCACGGCTCCCCCTTCCGCAGGGCGGTGACGTCGTTGTCGCAGATGGTCGGGCCGAACTGGACGCAGGCGGCCATCGTTCCCGCGGTGACGAGGACGGCGCCGATCGGCCGGCCCGCCGCCTGCGCCTCCGCGAGCAGTTGAAATGCGGGCCACGAACTGCTGTCGTTGCCCACCTGCGCCACCCAGATGTCGACCTGCCGCTGCAGGGACTGCGCCATATAGGCCCAGGGCGTCGTGCGTCGCGGCAGGTTGCCCCGGCTGAGTTGCAGGACGCCGAAGTTGTAGCCGTTCGAGGCGCAGAGATTTCCCTGCGACTCGGCGGCGGCCGTCGCGCCCCAGAGGTACGAGCTACCCTTCAGGAGCGCGTTCGCCTGCGACGAAGCGGCGACCGCGGCGGAGATCTCGCTCGCGGAATACCGGGTCGGCGCGCATCCATGCGCCGAGACAAATTGCAGGACAGCCATCATCGGGCCGGCGATGCTGGTCAAAGGCATGGGGCTCGTCACCATTCGGAATTGTGAATTGGAGCGCCGCAATGGCGGTCGCGCGCGTCGTCGACGCCAGAATAGATCACCGTCCTTATGCGAAGCTGACGATCGATGGCGAGGCGCCGAGCCATTTCCCGGGAGATATTGTGGCCGGCGTCGTGTTCGCGATCATATTGCGCGGGAGTGACGATCGTCATATACAGTCTATACGACACCTGTACTTTCGATATACTTGTCGCGCCATTTCCGACGACTTCGGAGAGTTGTGGTTTCGCCCGCGCGATCACGAGGCCTCGGCAACTTGCGCCCGCGCGTCATGGCCAGCGGCGGCGAGGAACGCGAGGACGTCGGCCGCCGGCATCGGCTTGCCGAACAGATAGCCCTGCATCGTCGTGCAGCCGAGCTCGCGCAGGATAGCCGCCTGCGCGTCGGTCTCCATGCCTTCGATGATGCAGGCGAGCTCGAGGTTGCGGCACATGTCGATAACCGTCTTGACGATCGCGCGGCACGACTTGTCGGATTCGACGTCCTTGATGAAGCTGCGGTCGATTTTGATCTTGTCGATCGGCAGGCGGTGGACGTAGCTGAGGCTGGAGTAGCCGGTGCCGAAATCGTCGAGCGAGACGCCGGCGCCGAGCGCCTTGAGCAGGCGCAGCGCCTTGCTCGTCTGGTCAAAATCGCGCATCAGCGCTGTTTCCGTCACCTCGAGATCGATGCGGCGCGGGTCGACCCCGCTCTTCCGAATGATGGCGACGATGGCGAGCAGCGCCTCGTCATCGATGAGGTCGCGTACCGAAAGGTTGAACGAAACCCGCAGGTCGGCCGGCCAATCGAGCATCCAGACGAGGGTCTTGCGCAGCAGGGTCTGGGTCAGCTTGTTGACGAGGTCGCTGCGCTCGGCCACCCGGATGAAGACATCGGGCGGAACGCGGCCGAGCCTCGGACTGTGCCAGCGCGCGAGCGCCTCGAACATGACGACCGCGTTGCGGTCGACGTCGACGATCGGCTGAAAGTGCACGGCCAGTTCCGCCTCGAGATCCGCGTGGCGCAGGCACTGCTCGACATTGCTGAAATGGCGGATCTGGGTCTCCTGTTCGGCGGAGAAGATCACCGGCCGGCCGCGCGCATGCTGCTTGGCGTGGTAGAGCGCGTAATCGGCGCGCTCGAACAGCTGTTCGACGCTGGCGCCCGCCTCCGGATAGGTGGCGAAGCCGATCGAGCCGGCAACCTGCGCGATGATGCCGCGAAGATTGAACGGCGCGTCGAGCGCCGCGCACAGTCGGGAGCCGAACGCACGCACAGCGGCGTCGTCCCAATCGGCCGCGACGAGCAGCCCGAATTCGTCGCCGCCGAGGCGCGCCAGAAAAATCGTCCCCTCGCAGACGGCGCGCATGCGCAGCCCAGCTTCGACGAGCAGCCGGTCCCCGGTGGTGTGGCCGTAGACGTCGTTGACCGCCTTGAAGCCGTCGAGATCGATAAGGCCGACGATGAAGCGGCCGCCGGCCCGCTGCGCGCCCGCCTGCGCCTCCTCGAGTTTGGCGAAGAACAGCCGCCGGTTCGGCAGATCGGTCAGGCTGTCGAGGTTTGCGAGCCGGGAATTCTCCTCGTTGAGACGCTCCGTCTCGAGATGGGTGGCGACCAGCTGCTGCTGGAAATTGACCATCGAAGCGAAATCGCGGGAATAGATGATGAGGACATAGACCATCGCCGCCGAGACGAGCATGATGTTGATCGCCATCGCGACCAGGGCCGGGCGGCCCGTCGAGATGAAGAATATCGCCGCCGGGACCATGACGACGCCGGTCAGCGTCAGCGCCGCGGGCCGCAGATGCATGAGGCAGAAAATGCAACTGATGACCGTGAGGCAGATGCAGAAAGCGACCTGTCCCTGCGCATAGGGGTCGCCATAGGGAAACAAAGCGAGCGCCCAGGCGAGATACAGGACGCCGGCGGCGACCGTAACGACGACGGTACTGCGCAACCGGCGGATCAGAACCGCGTCGCTCTCGGTTCTCCGTCGCATCCGCATCCACGCGAACCCGCGCGCGAGGCAGGCGACGGTGAGAAGGATGGGAAAGCCGACGGTGAGGGCGTCCGGCGCCAGGCCATGGAAGGTGAAGGCGAGAATGTCGAGATTGACGACGAGGATGAGATAGAGCAGCGGGATCTGGCGCGACAGCACCGCGATCTGGGAGCGCATCAGACCCGGATTGTCCCTGGGAACCGAGAAGAGGGCGCGTAGCCCCGCGGTCGACGTCATTTCCGGTCTGCCATTCCCAGATTCCCGCGCGACCGCTCCGACCGCCGATTCTCGAGCGGCCCTGCGCGACGCCCGGACCGCCCCGGCGGCGCAGAACGCGAATCGCGCGAATTCACAGTCACGCTAGGGAGAAGAGGTTAATGGAATCGTTCTCTTCGCGGCGCCGGCCTTGCCGTTCGCCACCGAGACACGATCGAGGCGACCATTCGCGCGACGGCGCGACAGGCGAAATGGCGAGCGACCGCCGCTTGCGGCGTCCGGCGTCTCGACGCTCGCCAGCGTCAGGAATTCTGCGCTTGCACCCGCGACCGGCGCCGTCCACATGACGGCGCGCGCGTCGCCGCCGCGCGGCGATCCGGATGAGCGGGAGACCCGCGTCGACGGCCATCCGGTTTGGCAGAGGATCGGGATCGACGACGAGTCCGGCGTATCTTTCGGTACTCTCCGTGGTCGCGGGCGCCCTGATCGGCGGGCTGACCTCGTTCCTCGCCTCTTACGTCATGCCCGGCATCCAGGCGCGCCTTCGCCGCTGAGCGCGGCAAGCGCGACGCGTGCTACGGCGGGCTCATGACCGAGCTCGCCGTCCTCATCGCCGATACGCCGAGTACAACCGCCATCGACTACGCCGCGCTTTGCAGCGTCTGCGGCTGAAGCGCCGCATCATGCTGATCGCCTCGCCGCGGCTGATGGCGAGCGCCGAAGAGAATCTCGAGTTCATCATGGACCTCTATCTGACCGTCGCGCGCACGGGAGCGGAGGTGCGCTCGATGATGGACGACAGCGGTTCGGACCCGATCGGTCGTTTCACCCGGGCGTGCCGCGCGGAAACGCGCGAACTCGGGCTCGGATGAGCGCGGCCGCCCTGTCGCCGCGGCAGTCGCTCTCCGACCGATCGCGCCGGCAAAAGCCGAGACCCCAGGCCGCCGAGGGATATCGGCCGGATCATTTCAATATGGCAGGATTATTTGTGGAGGCCGAAAGGCCGCGGAGGACCGGACGGCGTGCCGTTCACGGCAGAACGGCCGTTCGGGTGGGGCAGCTTTCGTTCGCCGGCCGATCGGCGCCGTTCCGGATTTCGACGGCGACGCCGGCAACGCCCCGTAGCCGGTTCAGCCGACGATATCGGGGCATCGCCGGGCTGCGTCTGAGCCGGCCCGCGCCCGCGGCGAAGCGATCGGCCCGGCGCCGCAAGCGCGCGTCCGGCGGCTGATCGAGCGGGTTTGAGGCGTCGCGACGCTCCGCGCACATCGAGGCGCGTTCCGGGCGCTCCGGCTTCTGATCGACGGCGGCGAGGCCGCAGCCACTGCGGCAATCTCGAGGGATGAAAATCAGCTGCTTCGGGCCGTGCGGGCCCGTTCAGCCGCGCTGCGGGGTGCTCTGGAATGCTCGCGCGGGCCAAGCCGCGGCGCCCGGCAGCGCCTGTGCGACGCTGGTGGCGAATTCGGACGCCGGCACGCTCGTCCATTTGTTCTGGACGGTCGGCGACAGCGCGACGCCGACGCCCACGAGATAGATGACCACGATCAGAGCAAGCAGTACGCGCATGACCCGATTCTCCCTGTCCGCCCGATGCGGATCGTCAACGCCGCGTCGCTACGATCGTTCCTTCCTCGCCACGGCGGGCGCCGATCCGGCCGCCGCGAGGGTTCGAGCAATTCCGGTCCGCCCGCGCAGCCTTCATGCCCACGCTGATGTTTCGCCGTGGCGACCCCCGCGAGAACCGGTTCGAGCGCGGCGCCGTCGCCCCCCGCGCGGCGAAGCTACATCGCCGCCAGACTTTCGAGCAGCCTCGTCACATGGGCGCCCCACCCGTGACGCGCCTCGGCCCGCGCGCGCGCCGCCGCCCCGAGCCGCCCCCTGAGCGCGCTGTCGTCGATGAGCCGCGCCAGCGCGCGCGCGAGGCCGTCGGCGTCGCCAGGCGGAACCAGCAGCGCGCTTTCGCCATCCTCGAGCATTTCGGCGGCCTGGCCGAGGCGCGAGGCGACGATCGCGCGGCCCATCGCCATATATTCGAACAGCTTGGTCGGCGAACCGAAGAACGGCGAACCGTCCGGGTTGGCAAGGGTCGGCAGAGCGAGAATGTCGCAGGCCGCGAGATGGGCCGGCCCCTCGCGCTGCGCCACGATGCCGGTCAGCGTCGCTTCGCCGAGGCGACCCGCGCGCGTCAGCAGCGACCGGGCGGCGGGAAGGCGGTCGCCGTCGCCAATCAGCAGCAGGCGGACGCTCGCCTGCAGGTGGGGTCGCCGCGCGAGCACGCGCGCGAAGGCTTCGACGAGGATTTCGACGCCGTGCCAGGGGCCGAACGTGCCGATGAAGCCGATCACGATACGCCCGCCGAGGCCGAACCGCGCGCGCACGGCGCCGCCGTCGAGCGCCGGCGCAAAACGAGCGAGATCGACGCCGTTGGGATTGACGAGGATGCGGCGGTCGGCGACGCCCTGCGCCAGCAGCCGCGCGCGCAGCGGCTCGCTGACGACGGTCACGCAATCGGCGGCGGCGAGGCCGATCCGCTCGATGCGCTCGGCGAGCGCCGGATGCCGCAGCGGGCACGCCCAATGCCGCGCGATCCAGACTTCCGGACCGTTGTATTCGAGAACCAACGGCAGCCCGCGCCGCCACGCCAGCGCCGCCCCGGCCCAGCCAAAGACGCCATGGCGCTGGTAGACGAGGCAGCCCGGCCGCGCCGCCGCCTCCGCCGCCGCGATCAGCGACGCGTTCTGGCGCAGCCGGCGCCGCTCGACCTCGCCGCCGGACCTTTCCGCCGGGACGATACACTGGCGCACCGCCGGATCGAGCAGCAAGATCGGTTCGGGCGCGACGAGCGTGACCGGGAACCGCCGGGAAAGTTCGCCGATCACCCCGACGAGATGGGCGATGGCGCCGCCAGCCACCGCACCACCGGAAGGGTCGGCGCTGAGCGCGAGGACGCCCGACGCCCTATCCCAACGCGCCACGGCGCGGCCCTCGGCGACCCGCCGCTCGAGCGCGGCGATCTCGCGGTGCGCCTCGCGCAGCGTCCGCGGACCACCGAGGAGGTCGCGCAGGTCGGCGAGGCCAAGCCGGACGAGCGCCCGCGAATCGACCCGCAGCGCCCGGCCGCTTCGGTCCTCGATCGAGGCGGGTCCGGCGGTCAGCAGGCGCGTCGCCAGCGCGGCGCGCCACGAGACATCGGCGTCGAGATTCCCGACCAGCAGGCGCGCGCTCGAATGCCGCAGAAAATGGCGAAGCAGGGCGCCCGAACGCAGGAGCTCGCGCAATTCGCCGGGCCGGACCTCCCAGTCGCCGGACCGCCGCGCGGGATGCGCGAGATCGCGCACGACCGCGGCCGGAGGATAGGGGCCAGCCATGCGCGCCTCGAACCGTTCGGCGCGGACAGTTGCGCAAACGCGGCGTGACGGTCAAGTTGGTCCGACGGCGGCGAACTTCCGCGCGGCCGCCGGAGGTCCAGAACGGAATGTGCGGCATCGCCGGTGCGATGGTTTTCGACGGGGCGCCCGCGCGGCTCGCGCGCGCGGAACTCGCCGCCATGGGCGCGACGATGCGCCATCGCGGCCCAGACGGCGAGGGCCTGTGGCTGTCGGACGACCGGCGCGTCGGCCTTGCCCATCGGCGCCTCGCGATCGTCGACCTCAGCGCGGCCGGGGCGCAGCCGATGGCGGACGCGACGGGCGAGATCGTCCTGACCTACAACGGCGAAATCTACAATCACGCCGCGTTGCGAGCGGAACTCGAAGCGCACGGACATCCCTTCCGCAGCCGCAGCGACACGGAGGTGATCCTCAACGCCTATCGCCAATGGGGGATCGGCTGCATCCATCGGCTGCGCGGAATGTTCGCGTTCGGCCTGTGGGACGCGCGCGCGCGCCGGCTGTGGCTCGCGCGCGACCGCATCGGCCTGAAGCCGCTCTATTACGCGATCTACCGCGGCAGGCTGGCGTTCGCCAGCCAGATCACGGCGCTGCTGACGGACCCGGCGCTGCCGCGCGCGATCGACGAGGAAGCGTTCTTCCACTACCTTAGCTTTCTCGCGACTCCGGCGCCGGACACGCTGTTCAGCGGAATCCGCAAGCTCGCCAACGGCTGCATGCTGGTCGCCGCGCCGTCCGGAGCGATCCAACACGATCGCTACTGGGACGCGCTCGCGGCGACGACAGGCGTGCCCGGCGACGACGGCGAAATCGCCGAGCGCGTCGCGGCGTCGCTGCGCGAATCGGTGCGGCTGCGCAAGATGGGCGACGTTCCGGTCGGCGTGTTCCTATCGGGAGGGCTGGATTCCAGCGCGATCGCCGCGCTGGCCGCGGAGGGCGAGGCGCGGACCGTCAAGACTTTCACGATCGGCTACGACCGCGACTATCCGAGCTACGCGAATGAATTCGCCTTCGCCCGGCAGGCCGCGCGCCACGCGGGCGCCGAGCACCACGAATGCGTGCTTACGGCGGCCGAACTGGCGGCGTTTCTACCGGCCATGGCCGAAATGCAGGACGAGCCGATCGCCGATCCCGTCTGCGCGCCTCTGCATCGCTTGGCCCGTCTTGCGCGCGCGAACGGCGTCGTCGTGGCGCAGCTGGGCGAAGGCGCCGACGAATTGTTCTGGGGCTACCCCGGCTGGAAGCGCGCGCTCGGGCTGCAGCGGCTCACCAACGGCGCGCCGATCCCGGCCGCGTTCGAGCGCGTCGCGCTCGCCGGCCTGCGCGCGGCGGGCCGACAGGACAGCCAGCCCTACGACTGGCTCGAGCGCCACGCTCAGGGCCGCCCGATCTTTTGGGGCGGCGCGGAGGCGTTCACCGCCGCAGGCAAGCGCGCGCTGCTCTCGCCGCGCATGCGCGAGAAATTCGCCGGCCACTCCTCCTGGGAGGCCATCCGGCCGATCCATGACCGCTACCGGGCTGTCAGCGACGGGGTTTCGTCGCTCTCGTGGATGAGCTATCTCGACCTCAATTTCCGCCTGCCCGAGCTGCTGCTGATGCGCGTCGACAAGATGACGATGGCGGCGAGCGTGGAGGCGCGCGCGCCGTTCCTCGATCACGAGTTCGTCGCGCTCGCGCTCGGCATTGCTGAGGCGGCCAAGACCCGCGGCGGGGCGCTGAAGGCGATTCTGAAGCGCGCGGTGCGCGGAATCGTCCCCGACGCCATGATCGACCGGCCGAAGCAGGGCTTTGGCGTGCCCGTGCGGGAATGGCTGACCGCCGAGCTGCTGCGCGACACGATGCCGCTCGTGGCGGCGTTCGTCGCGCAGACCGATCTGCTCGATCTCCGGGCGACGCAAGCCCTGTTCGCCGACCCGCGGCGGGCGACGCTGCGCTGGCCGATTCTCAGCGCCGCGCTCTGGTGGGACCGGTTCGTCAGGCGCGGCCCGGACGCGGCGCTGACGACTTCCGCGGTCCGTCTGGCCGAAGCGGACGCGCGAGGCTGATGGCGAGCCATGAACCAATGGGCGAGTTACCTGCGCGCGGTCCTGCGGCATCCCCCCCATCGATCGGCCGTCAAGGCGCTCAGGCTCGGCTTACGTTTCGGCGGCGAGGCGGTCGCGCGCCGGCGCGACCGGCGCGCTCCAACCTATCTGGATTCGGCGCCCAAGGGATCCCTGCGCCGCCGCATCCGGCTCGGCGACCGCGCGACGTCGGCCGAGGCCGACGCCGCGCTCGCGCGGGCGACCGCTCACTATCTCGCCCATCGCTTCGATCTGCTGGGATCGGGCTGGACGCAGGTCCGCCATGGCGCCGACTGCCCGGGACTCGAGGGTCATCGATTTGCGCCTGCCCCGGCCGTGACCGCCGACCCCGAGGGCCTGTGGCTGGTCGGCCGCGTCAACGCCGCCAATCTCGGGGAGAGCCGGCGCATCTGGCGCCTGATCGGCGCGCCCCATGCGCCGATCGACTGGCAGCTCGATTTCAGGTCGGGCTACAGATGGTCCGAGCGCACCCATTTCCGCGACCTTCGCTACGGCCGCGTCCTCGGCGCCGACGTGAAGATTCCCTGGGAGCTCGCTCGAATGCAGCATCTGCCGCAGCTCGCGCTGGCCTACCGGCGGGCAGCCGCTGGCGCGCCCGGCTTCCTCGCGCCGGCGCTGTATCGCGACGAGATGCGTAGCCAAACGGTCGATTTCATCGCGACCAACCCGCCGCGCTTCGGCGTCAACTGGGCTTGCGCGATGGATGTGGCGATTCGCGCGGTCAACGTCCTGATCGCACTCGACCTGTTCCTGGACGCCGGCGCCGATTTCGATTCCGCGTTTCTCGACCTCGTCCGCCGCTCGGTCGCCGAGCACGGCCGCCATTTGGTCACCAATCTCGAATGGGCGCAGACCGGCCGAGGCAATCATTATCTCGCCGACATCGTCGGCCTTCTCTTCATCGCGGCCTATTTGCCGCGCGCGCCCGAGACCGACGCGTGGTTCGCATTCGCCGCGCGCGAATTCATCGCCGAAGCCGACGGACAGTTTCTCGCCGACGGCGGGTATGGAGAGTCCTCGACCGGCTATCACCGGCTCGGCGGCGAGCTGCTGGCGTTCGGAATCGCGCTTCTCCTCGGCGTCGACGAGGACGAGCTGCGGATTTTCGAGCGGCCGCACGCGAAGCTGGCCGTCAGGCCGCCGCGGCCGTCGGCGCGATCGCCGCTGCACGAAGTCGGCGGCGGGCTGATCTCGCCGCTGCCGCCTGCGCTGTTCGAAACCCTCGCCGCTGCCGGCCGGCTCTCACGCGACGCGACCAAGCCGACCGGGGAGGTCGTTCAATGGGGCGACAATGATTCTGGGCGGCTGATCAAGCCGCAGCCTGCGCACGAGCGCTCCGACGGGCGGATACTGGAGGACGCGCTCGACCACCGTGGGTTGGTCGCGGCGGCGGCCGCGCTCACCGGTCAGGAGGGCCTCGGCGCGTGGGCCGGCGACCGGGTCGAAGGCCAGATCGCGCGGGCGCTGGCGCGCGGGCGCGCGGTCCCGGTCGAAGAGCGCCATGTGGAAGCCGTCCCCGGCCCATCGACGCTCGACGCGATTCTGGAATCGATCGCCCGGCTGGCGCCCGATTCGCGCCGTGTCGTCGCGATTCCCCTGCCTGCGGGCGCCATGGCGGGCGTCCACATCGTCGCCTATCCGCAGTTCGGGCATTACGCGCTGCTCGGTCCGCGGCTGTTTCTCGCGATCCGGCTCCCGACGCGCCAATTCGGCGACGCGCCGGGCCACGCGCACGACGACATGCTAGCGGTGGAGTTGCACATCGACGGCTGCGACGTCCTCACCGACCCCGGCACATTCGTCTACACCCCGCTGCCTGCCGAGCGGAACCTCTATCGCGCGGCGGCGGCCCATTCCGTGCCCCGCCCGGCGCAGGGCGGGGGCGCCGACCTGGCGTGCGGCCTGTTCGAGATGGCCGCCGCGCCGGGCGGCCAATGCCTGTTTCTTGGGACTCGAGGCATTGCGGGGCGCGCCTTCGGGCCCGACTGGGTGACAATCCGGGTCGTCTCATGCGAAAGTGATCATATTGACATCGTTGACGCGTGTCTGACCGGCCCCCTCGAACGGCTCTCGGGGGCCCCGAATCTTCCCTCCGTATGTCGTGGCTATGGCGCAAAGACCGCGAATCCTCCTCGTGCTCGTTGAGGGCCTGTCCGAAACCGTGATCGATTCGACGGTACTCGAACATGCGCGCCAGGCGCGGGACCAAGGCGTGGCGACCTTCGAGATCTTGGCGTTGTGCTGGAGCGGCCGGATGCATCGACTGGCTCGCGCCCGGCTCGACCGGGCGCGCGCGCTCGCGGGATGCGAAGTGCGGCTGCTGCGCGGCGTCCGCCCGGGACTTCCGTTTTCGACCTGGCTCAACGCCCTGTTGCTCCGGCTGGCTATGCTGCGGCGCGCGGCGCGTCTGGACCTCATCCATGCGCGCGACGCCTACGCCACCGCGGTCTGCGCGATGGCGTGGCCGCCAAACACGCCGCTGATCTGGGACTGCCGGGGCGACGGCGTCGCCGAGAGCGCCGAGAGACTGTCGGCGCTAGGCTGGCTGCCGCGATGGATCGGGCGGCTCAAGCAGCGAACCGTCCAGAGGGTCCATGCGCGCGCCGCGTCGGCGTGCGACGGCCAGATCTTCGTCAGCCGCAGCCTGGCCGAATCGGCGCGCCACGTCGTCGGCCGCAAGCCGTCGGCGATCATTCCGAGCGCGGCCTCCGAGACCCTGTTCTATTTCGATGCGGCATTGCGCGAGATGGTTCGCGCCGAACTCGGTTATGGCCCGGACAACCGCATCTTCATTTATTGCGGCTCGCTTGCGCCGCATCAATGCTTCCGCGAGATCGTCGACCAGTTCCGGTCGATCGCCGGACAGGACTGCAATGCACGATTGCTGGTGGTGACGCCCGAGGTCGCGTCCGCCCGACGTCAGGTCGTCGGCCTCGATCGGCGCCTAGTGACGATCCTGTGCGCGGGCTTCGGACAGGTGAACCACTATCTGAACGCGGCTGACGCGGCCTTCATGACGCGTCGGCCGACACCCGCCAACGCCGTTGCGTCACCGGTGAAATTCGCAGAATATTCGCTCGCCGGCCTGCCAGTGATCATGTCGGAAGCGGTCGTCGACGCTTGGCGTCAGGCCGGCGAACTCGGCAATCGCGCTTCGATCGAAGGTGCGCGCGTGTTGCAGTCATCCGCCTTCGAGCGCCCTGAGGTGGCGCGGCGGGCCCGACTCCTGCTCGGCAGGCGACGCTTCACGGCTCGCTACGACCGGCTCGTCCGCGCGGTCCTGCAGCGGCGGCAGGTCGTCGACGACGAAGAGCGGGCGCCCTATCCTATCGGACAGGGATAGCCGTCACTGTACGCCGTCGGCCCAAGGAAGGTCGCGACGCGGGCGCTGCGCGCGGATCGCTCAGGCGGCCGGGTTGGCGAGCGAACTCGCGGGCGGCGAGTCGGTCATCGTCGCGACCGGCGGGTCGCCGATCAGGGCGCCGCCGTGGCCGTCGCTCGCCGAGGTGAACTGCGCGGTGACATATTGGCCGAGCAGCGTCAGATTGGCGGTGTGGACGCCGTCGGTGACCATTAGCGTGCCGCTGAGGTTGCTTGCGGCCTCGGTGAAACCGAGGTGCGTCGATGAGCCGAACCCGATGTCCGAGAGGTCGAGATGTTCGGGCTGGCCGAACCCCGCGATCAACCCGCCGAAACCGACCGAGGCGTCCAGCCGTAGCGCGCCGCCGCCGGAGGCGGCGAAACCGATCGCGGCGGACCCGTCGACCGCCCCGCTCGTCAGTTCGAGCGTGCCGCTGTCGATCGTGACGCCGCTGACGACCCCGCCGGACACCACATAGCCATAACCGCCGCTGATCGTCGTCCCGTTCGCCACCCCGCCCGAGGAGACATATTCGAAGCCGCTGGTTTCGATCAGCGCGCCGCTCGCCACGCCGTAGACCACCTGCGCGCCGCCGCTCACGACCGTTCCGGTCGCGCTACCGCCCGCCTCGATATATTCGTCGCCGCCGAGGACCCTCGTGCCGCTCGCCCTCCCGCCCGAGTAGATGTAGTCGGCGCCGCCCGCGACGTCGGTCGTTCCGAGGGCGAGGCCGAGCACGGTCTCGACGCCGCTGTTGACGATCGTTCCGGTCGCCGTCGCCCCGGCGTAGACATATTCATAGCCGCTGCTGTTGATCACGGTGGCAGTCGTGGTCCCATAGGCCACCTCGGCGCCGCCGTCGACGGTCGTGCTGAGCGCGGCGCCGCCGACCTCCACATATTCATGACCGCCGCTGAGCGTCGTCGCGCGATCGACGCTGCCGGCGTAGACGTAGTCATAGCCGGCGCTCTCGATGGTCGCCCCGTTTGTCGAGCCATAGACGACGAGGACGCCGCTGTTGACGAGGCCGCCGCTCGCGGTGCCGCCGGCTTCGAGATATTGGTAGCCGCCGCTGTTGACGACCGTTCCGCTGGTCGTCCCGTAGATGACCTGTTCGCCGCCGTCGACCGTCGTCCCGTTCGCCGCGCCGCCGATTTCGACATATTCGACGCTGCCGCTGACGGTCGCGCCGATTGCGAGGCCGCCCGCCTCGACGTAGTCGTAGCCATGCGCCTTGTCGACCTCGCCGGTCGTGACGCCGTAGATGACCGCAACGCCGCTGGTGACGAGCGCCGCCTCCGCCGTGCCCCCCGCCTCGACATAAATATAGGCGCCCGCGGTCGCCGTCGTTCCGGAGGCCGTCCCGTAGACCATCTGGGCGCCGCCGACGAGCGTCGTCCCGCTCGCCACGCCGCCCGCCTCGACAAAATCGTGGCCCGCGCTCACCGTCGCGCCGTTCGCGACACCGCCCGATTCGACATAGGCCACGCCGCCGCTGAATATCGTGGCGCCGAGATCGGTTCCGAATATGACTTCGAGCGCCCCGCTCGACACGGTGGTCGCGGCGGCGGCGCCGCCGGCCGATATCTGGAGGCGACCTCCGCTCAGCGTGGCGTTGAGCGACGTTCCGCCCGCCAGGACACCGAGGTAGCCGCCGCTCAGCACCGTATAGCCGCTGATCGCCTGGCCTGCGGAAATGTAATCGATCTGGGTGTTGGACACGACGAAGCCCGGGCCGTCCCAGCCCAGCACGCCCATGAGTTCGAGGTCGGTCGGCGACACCGCGTTGATGACGTTGGGCGAACTGAAGGCCAGATAGGAATCATCGACCATCGAAGACGCCCAGTCTCCGAGGTCTGCGCCCGCGACCGTGTTCCAATTGCCCAGATCGGTCGCGCCGTTGTCGATCGAGAAATAAGCGGTGTTCGCCACCGGCGGCGTCGCCGTCGTGTCGCGCTCGCCCGTAGCGGAATAGCGGAACATGTCCATGAGGCTGTAGCTGGTCGTCGAGCCCAGCCCGTCGCCGAGGAAGGATTCGCGGCCCATCACTTCGGAGAACTCGTGCTCGACGACGCCGATGAAATAATACGCGCCGGAAGTCGGCGTCGCGGTCGCCGAATAGCTGAACGCGCTGGTGCTGCTGAACCCCACGTTGCCGTCGAGCGCCGCGTTTGTTCCAGAGAGCAGCCCTAGCGCCTTCTCCTGCGCCGTCGTCATCCACATCGTGCCGCCGACGACCGGCGTGCTGGACGGCAGGGTGGCGTAGGCGGCCTGTTGCGAGGCGGCGGGCTCGTTGGCCTCGACCGCGGCGACGGCCGGGGCGTAGGGGACGGCCGCGATGGAGGCTTCGCTTTCGCCGAGGTCGCCGGCCCCGAGCGAGGTTCCGGCGACCTCGCCGTAGCCGACGTCGATATTGACCGTCGCCGCGTTGGTGAACACGCTCTCGTAGTAACTGACGACGTAGTTGATGGCGGCGACGAAGCCGGCAGGCAGGCTGCTCTGAGTCTGATCGTAGGTGACGTCGATTACGAACCCGCCGGCGCCCGACGCGCCCGTGGCGACGTCGGAACCCCCAGATCCCCCGGAGGCGGCCGATCCGGCCGCCGGCTGCGCGGCGTTCTGTCCCGGAATCGTTTCCACCGTCACCCGCCGCTTGTTCGCACCCGATCCCATTCTTCTCAAGGGCGGAACGTTTTCCCTTTCTTGATTCGACCGCAGGAATCTATCCGCATCGATCGCGGCGCAAATAAGTCTGCGCGCCTCGGAACGGCAGGCCAGCCTGACCACGAACTTCAAATTCCCGGCGCGATCCCCGGTTCGCCCGGGATGCGCGCCCACCGCCGTGGGGCGAGGCCCGACTCTCAGATCTTCGGCGCCTGCCGCCTCGTCGCGGGAACGCCGGCCTCGGCGGGGCCGCGCGCCTCCTGCGCCTCGAACACCGGCTCCACGTGCGGCAGACTCACGACCGCCCGCTCGCCATTGTGATACCAGATTGACGGGTGCTGGAAGATCACGTCGTTGCAGAAGGGCTCCGTCGCCGAAGGCTTGACGACGATCTCGTAGGCGCGCGCATGCATGTCGTAGACGCCGTCGCTGATCGCGAAAAATTTCTTGGGCGCCGAAGACGTGATGTAGCCCTCGCGAAATACAGAAATCGTGACGAAATAGGCGCCCGGGCCGAGCAGCAACGGGTCGGCGACGATTTCGATCTCGCCCTCGGACCCGCCGGCCGCCGAGACGAGCACCCGGTCGGTCCAGAACCGGTGCGTGCGAACCACGCCGTTCTGCTGGAATGCTGCCAGAATGGTGGGGCGCTCGGAGAAATCGGGGCGGTTGATCCGGTAGCGCAGCGCGATGCGCATGGCGGCGCCGATGGCGAAGTGCATCCGCTCGACCCCGTCGGCGCCGCGGAACCGCACATCGACGATTTCCATCGCGCGCTGCCCATGGCGGGCGCGCGAAGCGCCCGAGGGCTGTGGGGCGGCAGCTTCGACGTCGCCCGGCGCCGCCCGCGCCTCGCGCCATCCGCCCGCAGTCGCCTCGATGCGGCGAGCGAGCATCACGCTCCCCTCGTGATCGAGCACGACGAACTCGAGGACCTGCCGCCGCCCGGCGAGATAGCCCAGTTCGACCGACAGGACGCCCGCGCGCGCGGCGGCGACGACCGCCGGACCAGTAAGCACGAGCGGCAATTTGTGGAAGATCGAGCCGTAGGCGAGCATCCGGCGCGCGCGGACGCCCTCGACCGTCTCCAGCGCGCCCCAGTTCCCCTCGCGCGCGTCGAGCACCGGAACCGCGCCGCCGGCCTCGCCGTCGCCGCCGAGGTCGAGGGCGCCGACCCGCTCGTCGCCGACGAGAAAGTAGACGGAGCGCAAAGCGATCTCGGGCGCCGAATCGTCGTCCGGAGCCAGCCGCAAATAGGCCGGCAGAGAATCGGCCCGGGCCGCGCGGGCGCTGCGATTGGCCTCGATCGCCGCGAGGCGGAGCGCGCGCAATCGCTGCTCTTCCTGATCCCTGATCGACTCCTCGTAGGCGCGCAGCACGCTCTTGCCCGGTCCGTCCATCATGATCCGGCCGCGGTCGATCCAGATCAGGCGTTCGCAGAACATCGCGGCGGAGTAGAGATCATGGGTCACCATCAGCAGGGTCGTGCCGTCGCGTTCGCACAGCTCTCTCATGCGCTCGAAACTCTTCTTGGCGAAATAGGCGTCGCCTGAACCCAGCACTTCGTCGATGACGAGAATGTCGGGAGAGACGACGGTCGCCGACGAGAACATCAGCCGCACGCCCATGCCGGCCGAATAGGTCTTGACGGGCTGGTCGATATAGTCGTGGAGTTCGGAAAACTCGAGGATTTCGGCGAAGCGGCGGTCCGCCTCGGCGCCGACGACGCCGAGATGGGCGAGATAGGAATAGACGTTCTCCCGCCCGGTGAAATCGGGATGAAAGCCGGTCCCCAGCGACAGTAACGCATGAATTTCGCCGTCGACGCGCAGGACGCCCGAGGTCGGCGCAACCACGCCGCAGATCATCTTGAGCAAGGTCGACTTGCCCGCGCCGTTGCGGCCGATGATCGCGACCTTCTCCCCGCGCGCGACTTCAAAGGACAGGCCCGAGACGGCCTCGAATTCGCGGTATTTGCCAGCCGGGCGCCAAAGCAGCCCGTACATGTCGAGAAATCGGTGGAGCGGCTTGCGATACAGACGGTAGCGCTTGGTCAGGGCCTCGACCCGGACGGCCGCCTCACTCGTAATCGATGAGGACATTCTTGAACCTGGTGAAAAACGCGATCCCGCCGACCAACGACCCCAACGACAGGCCACCGAAGACGATGGCGGTCAAGGCCGAGGGCAAGCGTCCGTAATAGAGACAGTCCCGGAAGGCCTCGATCATGTAAGCGACGGGGTTGAGATAGATGAGGGGGATCACGAGGCCGCCGCTGAGCGTGTTCGGGACATAGCCGATCGGCGAGACGAACATCAGCAGGGTAAGGATCAGCCCAATGACGTAGCTGATATCGGGCAGCGACACCGCGATCGCCGAAAGCACATACACGATGCCGAGCAGAAAGCAGAATTGGAGCGCGAGGACGATCGGCAGCCAAAGAGCGTGCCACGTCAGCGAGCCGTTAACGACGAGCAGGGCTATCAGCACCGCGAGGCTCACGAGCTCGCCGACCATGCCGATCATGGCGGATCGGATCGGGATCAGTTCGATCGGCATCATGATGTTCTTGACCAGATGGATGTTCTGCTTGACCGATACGGTTCCGGCGCCGATCACCTCGAGAAGCCCGAGATAGGGCACCAATCCGCTGAAGATGAACAGTGCGTAGGAGAGGCCGCTGAGATTGGCGAGGCGGGCGGGAAAGATGACGAGGTATATGATCAGATAGATGCCCAGCAGCATCGCTGGCAGGAGCACGATCCACAACGGGCCCAGCAGGGAGCCCGAATATTTCTTCCGCAGCTCGACCTTCGTCGTCGCCAGCAGCACCGCGCGCCGCCGGAGCGCGGTCCTCATGACCGCGAGCGTCGCGCTAGGACGTCCGAAGGCCCAGGTCACGAAAGCGATGCCCCCGTTGATCATCAGCAACTCAGAAATTGCGGCGAACCGAACGATTCGCAGTCGACAACGTAGAGCGTTTCACGGGTCGCCGCATCGACGAACCAGACCTGCCGACGATCGTAGAGCGCCAGCGCATAGACATCGCCGCCGACCCGCACGGCGTCGTGCAGCCATTTCGAACCCGTCGCGATGCGGCGCAGCACGCGACCACGCGAATCCGCGAACACCAGCGCGCCAAGACAGCTGTCGCAGAAATGGAATTCCTCGGCCGAGACCGCGCGCGCGCCGTGGCATCCCACGAATCCGCGCAGCAGCTCATGGTATCGGCGCTCGCGGTCGAACCAGCCGATCGCGCCGGGAATGAGCGCGGAGGTCAGGATTCCCTCGCGCCAGGGCTGGGCCGAATTGATGTGGGTGAGTTGCGCGTCATTGCCTATGTAATGGTCGACGACCGAATCCGCGCGGCCGAGCTCGTAATTGCGGCCGTAGAGGCGCTCGGGCATGCGCAGCGCGTCGACGACGCGCAGGCCGGCCTCGTCGACGACGAGAACGCTGTCGCTCGCCGAACACGAGACGAGCATATGCCCCCGCGCGTCGGGCGCGATCGTGTGCCCGCCCGCCAGCCAGGGATCCTCGATCGTCGCGACGAGCACGAGCCGGTCGTCGTAGACCTCGATCCGCTCGGCGCCGAGAACCCACAGGCGACGCTCATGCCAGACCGCGTGCTGGGGTTTGCCGCGGGGGGGACGCAATCGGGCGGCGAGCCGCGGCGGATCGCGCCCGTCTCGCCCGATGTCGTGGACGGTCACCTCGCCGCCAAAGGCCGCGAAAGTCCGCGCCGGCGCGAGCGCTTCGAAGGGCTCGCGCGGCGGCAGACGGTCGGCGCGCTCGTAGCGGCGCTCCAGGAAGTTCAATTCGCACTGTTCGAGTTGCAGAGGGCGATCGGAATGAACGACGCAGAGGTAGCGCCGATCGTCGCGCAGCGCCTCGCGCGATTCAGCCACGAGCGGCTCCATTCGCCTGGAATTCCCCGGCCGCCGGTGAATCTGCGACGCCGGGACCGTCCCAACCGGGGCGCTCGCGCATCAGCCCGAGTCCGCTTCGCCGATGACGAATCGCAGCGTCAGTTCGCCGTCCAACGTGAGGCGGCGGCTGAGGCCGATGGCCTTGGCGGGCGACCGCACGCCATAGGACGGCGAATGCCAGGCGTCCGCGACGCTCGCTTCGAGCCGCGGGTCATGGGTCAGCGTGAAGGCGCGCCGATCGCGCGTCGTCAGCCGCACTCGACCGGGTTCCTCCGGCGCGGCCGCGATTCCCGGCGCCAGATGGAAGCGCCATTGGAGGTCATGCGCGCCCTCGCCCATGAGGCGATCCTCGATCTCTAGCCGGCCGCCGGCGAGGTCGAAGCTGAACTCACGCTCATGGATCACCGGCAGCGGCAATCGCGCATAGCCCTTGTGGCGGCCGCGATAGCGCGCCCGATCGCCCTCGCGCACGAACAGCAGGTGTTCGGGATCGGCCTTCTCGAACAGGCGAAAGATCCATTCGGGATTGAGTTCGTTCTGTTCGACGCCGTCGATCATGAGGGTGCTGTGATAGGCGGTCCCGCGGAACAGGTTCCGGGCCGCGAAATCGGAAGTATAGACGAAACTGCCGGGATCGACGACGATTGGCGCACCGGCATGATGATATTCGAAGCCGAGCAGTTCGTTGTGTTTGTGGTTGCCGAAGCCGCGGGTGCCGACCGCGCCGTTGGTGACGGCGAGATAATTCCCGCCGCGCCGCGCGACGGCGACGCCGAACGCCGGGTAGAGCTCCGCCGCGTCGGGCGGCGGCGCGGCGGCGCGGGCGGCGCCGGCGGGATCGAAGCCCCACCAGGCGGC
Source organism: Roseiarcus sp. (assembly GCA_049509635.1). Classification (GTDB taxonomy): domain Bacteria; phylum Pseudomonadota; class Alphaproteobacteria; order Rhizobiales; family Beijerinckiaceae; genus Roseiarcus. The sequence continues at coordinate 13,756 of JBEKZS010000009.1, read as the reverse complement.
CTCCCAGGCCGCCAGAGGTCCGGCGAACGCAAGCAGCTCTGGGCGTTCGAGAACGAAGGCCGCCGGCGCCAGCAGGTGGCGCGCGTCCTGCCGATCCCAGCCGCCGAGATGGCTGAAAATGTGAAAACGCCCGTCGTCGGCGTCGCCGATGACCGGCATCCGCCCGTCGGGGCGCGCGATCGCGAGGCAGAAGTCGACCATCCGCCCGAGCCTGATCGTGACGGCGGAGCCGAGCGGACGCCCTTGAAGCCGCGCGAGCCGCGCCGAGGCGAGGAACAACTCGGTGACGAGACGATGGTACGGGACGGAGGATTCGAAGTCCGTCCCCTCCTCGTGGACCTGGACGCCGATCTCGACGTCGAGCGCCGCGCGAGCCCATTGATCCCAGCTCCGGCCGGCGGCAAGATCGGCGAATTCGGCCGCCAGGAAATGCAGGCCGACGACATTGCTGAGATAGTGGTTGCTGGTGACCTCGTATTTGTCCTCGAGATTGGCGAAGATGAATTCGGCGTGGTCGTAGAGCGCGCCATGGGCGCGGCGCCAGAAGTCTTCGTCGAGATCGGCGCAGTCGAGAACGAGCGCGAGCGCCAGGCACCAGTTGGCGGCCCGGATCGCGACATCCATCGCGCAGGTCCAGTTGACGCCGAGGCCGACCGGGTTGGCGTCGAGAAAATCGTCGAGTTGATCGGCGATCTCTCTCGCGAAGCGCGTCTCCCGCGAGAGCCGCCAGGCCTGGGCGAGGGTCATCCAATGCTGGCAGCGTGCGAGCTCCCAGGGATATTTGATGTCGGCGTCATCCGGGCGCATTTCGTACAGGCGCCATTCCTTGTGCGGCACGCCCGCGGGAAAGCGCAAGCCGCGGACGGGGTCGAGCCGCCAGTCGATGGGGCGATAGCCCGCGCGCGCGGGCCGGTCCGGGTCGTCCGGGACATAGGGGCCGCTGCCGAGCAGGTCGAACCGGTGGGCGATGAAATCCTCGGCCGCCGCCAGTGCGGCCGCGATCGCCGCCGGCTGCATCCGGCGCAGCGTTTCCAGATGCGCCGGCGCAGCCTCGACATAGTGGCGCGGCCCGGCGCGCCGACGCGCGAGCCAGGTCGGGAAATCGAGGCCGGCCGCCGCCAGCGCCGTCGCGAACCCGCCCGCCGCCGGCGCGGGCGACGCCACGGATGCGCGCGAAGCCGCCTTGCGCGCCTTGACGATCAGGTTCCAGCCCATCAGGCGGCCGGCGAGACCAAGCGGAAGCCAGCCCAGGCCGCTCGGCAGTTCCGCGCGGATCAGCTGCCGCTTGCAGATTCGAATCTGCTCGAAGCCGCCGAACAACCGGCGCAGCCGGCGCGCCGTATAGACCTTCACCAGCGGCCTCGACCCGTGCTCCGACAATTCCGCGTGGCGAGACATGATGTCGCCCATCGAGGCGATTTCGAGCTCGCCGCGCGCGAGGCCGAGCTCGGCGAACAGGTTGCGCCAGTAATGCAGGGAATTCTCGGCGTAGACCATGATGATGCAGCGGCCACCCGGCTTCAGCACACGGTGGATCTCCTGCACGGCGCGTGCCGAATCGGGCGTGTGATGGATGACGCCGTTGGAATAGACGAGATCGAAGCTTTCGTCGGGATAGGGAATGTTCTCGACGTCGCCATGGCGGAAAGTCGATTCGAGGCCGCGCAGCTGAAAATTGCGTTCGGCGAGCTTCAGATGGCCCGCCGAGAGGTCGAGGTCGTGCATGACTCCGCCGTGCCGGGCAAATTGCGCGTGATCGGTTCCGACGCCTGCGCCGATCTCGAGGATCCGCTCGCCCGCGTGGGCTGCGAATTCCATCACCCCGGCCATCCAGGGCGCATAGACCTCGTAGCGGTAGCGCTCGATCTCGAGGAACCATTCGAGCGTGTCGGGCGCGGCGGCTCTCACATAATGCGAACCGCAGGGATCGCGGTCCCACTGCCGCTGGACCTCGTCCTTGTAGGCGTCGCCGGTTTCGAGACTGACAGCGGACATCGCCTAGGCCCTCGCGCGCGGGCGGCGCGCCCCGGAATCGGCGCCGTGGGCGGGCGGCGGGAGCGCGGCGACATGATCCCAGATCCGCGCCACATGCGCGCGCCAGGAATAATGGGCGAGCGCCGCCGCGCGCGCGTTGCGGCCGAGCGCCGCCGCGACGTCGCGATGGCGCAGCAGCGCCAGCACGCCCGAAACGAAGTCGTCGACGTCGCCGGGCTTGCAGAGCACGCCGCGCTCGGCGCCGACGACCGGCCGGCCGCGGGAAAATACGTCGGGGCGCAGCGCCGGCGACATGACCAGACCGATCTGCTCGAGATCGCTCGCGACGATCCCCCCGCCCAGCGCCATATATTCGAACAGCTTGGTCGGCGACCCGAAGAACGGGCTGTCGACCATATGGCTCGAATGGGGCGCGACGAAAATGTCCGCCGCCTTCAGCAGTCGGGCGCCCGCGCGCTGTTCGGTGCGGCCGACATCGACGACCCGCCGCTGGAGCCCGTGGCGTCGGATCGCTTCGATCATCATCGGCTTGAGATTGCCGTCGCCGATCAGGAGGAATTTCGCGTCGGCGGCCTTCTCGCAGATGATCGGCAACGCCGCGGCGAGCACTTCGATCCCGTGCCATCCGCCGAACGTCCCGATGAAACCGACGACCGGTTCGTCGCCGAGATCCAGCGCGGCGCGGATTTCGCGCCTGAGGTCGGCGTCGGCCGGCGCATAGTCCTCGCAATCGACGCCGTTCGGGTTGACGAGCACCTTGGTCGGGTCGACGCCGCGTCGCACGACGTCGTCGCGCACGTGATCGGAAATCACGGTGATCGCCGTCGCCTGGCGGAAGGCGAGTTCCTCGGCCTGCACGAAGAGGTCCTGATGGACGTAGCGTCCCGAACCGAAGCTTCGCCGCATCGACAACTCCGAGCCGTTGTATTCAACGATATAGGGAATGCCGAGGTCCCTGCTGAGCCGCGCGCCGGCGAAATTGCCGAGGCACACCCGCTCATACAGGAAGGCCGGCCCCAATCGCACGAGTCTGGCGCGAAACGCCTCGTAGTAGAACGGGTCGGCGCCGAGCAGATCGCCCTCGCTGGAATTCTGGAACGGCGGCCGGATCACCTCCTGGGCCAGCCCGAGTTCGTCGAGCAGAGGGTAATGGCTCGCCATGAGGCAGACGAAGCCGCGCGAAAGCCTCGCCAGTTCGCGGGCGACATAGCAGGTGTGGCCGTAGCTGCCGCCCGAAATGAGCTGGGCCCAGTAATCGGTCCTGAGATAGACGCCGACGCTCTCGATCGGCGATTCCGGCGTCGGCGCCGCGGCCGGCGGGAACGGCGTCGGCGCGAGATTCGGGCGCAGAGCCGCGAGCGCGCGCCGGAACGCCTCGATCGCATCGGAATCGCGCTCGGCCGGCTGCGCGGGGCGCGATGGCGCCCGGCGCAAGCCCTCCAAGTTCACGCCGACCCGCAGCAGCGCCGTTTCGCCGCCCTCCATGTGCCTGCTCAATTCTTCGAGCCCGGCGCGCAGGGCGCCGAGATCGTCGACCGCCCCGAAGAGCTCTGCGCGCGCCCCCTCGGCGCCGCCGTCCGGCTCGCGTAGCGCGCCGAGCCGGCTCTCGATCGTCGCAGCCGTCGCCGCGAGGCGTCGGACCTCGCCGACGACGCCAAGCAGATGCGCCTTGGTCGATTCGAAATCGGCCGCGACGAAATCGAGGGCCGCGCGCGAAGATTCGCTGAGTTCAGCAACGATCGGCGCCCGCGCGGCGCCTGCGCGGGACCGGACCGCACGCAGGCGGCGCAGGCCGGCGAGCAGGCGCCGTCCGCCATTGTAGGCGAGCCAATGGCGCCAGAGGCTCCCGAGCCGCTCGCGGTCGATCACCTCGATGGCGGTCTCGGTGGGCCAGTAGAGAAAGACCGAACGGCCGGAGCGCAGCGTCTCGGCGGCCAGACGCAAGACGGCGCGCCCGGGCAGGCCGGCGGCCATGCCGAACACCACGCCGGCGGCCGGCGCGCGCGCCAGCTCCCGCCGCAGCGCCCCGGCGGGCTTCAGCGCCAGCGTCGGCAAATGGAATTGATGGCGCTCGGTGAAGACCGCCAGACGTTCGTCGCCGAACGAGCCGAAACTGCTCAGCGAGGGGTCGACATAGAGGTAAGGCTTCATTCCGGTCCCTCTCCGGAGCGGCCATGGAGGATATCCTCGACGCGAAGCGCGACCGCCGTCGTCTCGAATATCTGGTCGAGCGGAATCGAATCGGGGCCGCCCCCGGCCAGCGCGTCGGCGAATCGCGACAATTCCTCCGCATGGCCCTTGTCGGCGGCGGCCGCCGACCACAGGACCGTCCCGTCGCTCGCGCGCGTCAGCGACTTGAAGTCGTCGACGATCCAGGCCTCGCCATTCGCGAACACCTCGATGCGTTCCTTCGCCAGCCCCGTCTTCGGACCCAGGGCGGTGTATGTCAGCTGGCCGAGGCTGCCGTCCGCGTAGCCGATCGTCGCGCAGAAATTGTCGCTGCGCGCATAAGCGCGCGCGCCCGGGTCGATCGCGGCGGCGGCGACCGAGACGACAGGGGCGCCGGCGAGAAAGGCGAACAGGTCGTACATGTGGCAGGCTTCGCCGATGTTGCGGCCGCCCCCTTCGGGGCCCTGCACCCAATGATCGAGCGGAATATAGCCGGCGTTGAGCCGGTAGTTGATCATGATCGGGGTCCGCTGGCCGCCGAGTTCGTCCTTGAGCCGCTGGATGGCGGGTGCGAAGCGCCGGTTGAAGCCGACGGTCAGTCGGGGCGGGTCGGCGATCCCGGCGAGGCTCGCGCGAACCGCATCCAGCTGCCCCCAGCTGATCGCCAGCGGCTTTTCAACGAAGACGTGCTTGCCCGCCTCGAGCGCGCTGGTCACCTGGCGGGCGTGCTCGGCGTGGCGGGTGGCGATGACCATGAGGTCGAAGCGATCGTCGCGCACGACGGCCTCAAAGCTCGAGGCGAACAGCTCGACCTGTTTCGAACGCGCGAAATTGCCGCCGCGGGCCGCGTCGCGGCTGACGACGCCGCGCAGGAAGAACCGGTCCTTCCGACGCTCCATCATCGGCACGAGCATCTGCGTGCCGTACCCGCCGGCGCCGACGAGGGCGTAGTTGACGCGCTCGGCGACCGGCCGCCGGTGGCCGCGCAGCTGGATGACGCGCGCGTCAGGCTGATCGGCGAGCGCGCCCGTCTGGTCGGGATAGGCGATCACGACCGCGAGCGGCGAGGGTCCGCGCGATCTCGCCAACTGGGCATAGGCGGCCGGCGCCTCGTCGACGCGAACGACGCGGTCGATCAGCGCGGCTATGTCGATCCGCTTTTCCGCGATCAGCTCGAGATAGGCCTGCATGTTGCGATTGGCGGTCCAGCGGACGAATCCATAGGGATAGTCGCGCCCGAGGTCCTCGTAGTCCCCGTCGTAGCGTCCCGGACCATAGGACGTGCTCATCAGAAGGTCGATCTCCTTGCGGTAGAAGGCGGCGCGCTCGACCTTCAGACCCACGTCGCCGACGATGACCACGCGGCCGCGGCGGCGGGTGAGCTCCATCGCGGCGTTGATCGGCGCGTTGGACTTGCTCGCCGCCGTGACGATCGTCGCATCGACGCCATGGCCGGCGGTGAGGTCGCGCAGCCGGATCAGCGCGCGATCGACGTCGGTTTCGGCGGCCGCGGCGCCGAAGCCGAGCGCCCTGCGGCAACGCTCGGCGTCGAGATCGACGCCAATGACCCGGCAACCGGAGGCGCGCAGCAGCTGGACGACAATCATGCCGATGAGCCCGAGCCCGATCACGCAGACGATTTCGCCGATCTGCGGCGCCGCCCGGCGCACGCCCTGCATGGCGATCGCCCCGACGGTCGCGGTAGCGGCCTCCTGCATCGCGCAGCCCGCGGGAACGCGGCAGACGAGGTTGCGCTTGACGCTGACGTAGTCGGCGTGATTGGCCTGACCGGCGCCGGCGCAGGCGACGAGATCGCCGACGACGAAATCCATCACGCCGGCGCCGACGCCGACGACCTCGCCCGCTAGCGAATAGCCGACATTCCAGCCCTGATCGGTCATATCCGTCACGGCGGCGCCCGCGCTCACCGCGGGAACCAGCGCGAAATCCGACCGTTCCAGGATCATCCGGTTCTCGCCCGGCGTCGCCGGATTGGTCAGCATCAAGGTCACTTCGCGCGCCTGGCCGGGATCGAGGTGGACCGCCTCGTCGAGCGGTCCCGGCGACAGCGCAATCATGCCGAGCCAGGTGGATTTGTCCTCGTTGAGCAGGCCCAGCGCGAAGCCGCCGGCGAGGATTTGCCCCTTGAGACGGACCTCGATCAGGCAGCCGGGGCTGACCGCAATCGGCGGCGACGCCGCCTGGTAATGGCCGGGCTCGCCGGCCGACACGAGAGTCAGCGCGCCGCCATCGCCGGCGCATTCACCCGCGGCCTGGGGCAGCCATCGGATCGGCGCGCGCGCCGCGGGCGCCGGCTCGCGACGCGGCGCGGCGTCCGCGAGGCTCTTGCGCGCGAGGTTCGCCGCGATCTCCAGCGCGCGGCGCGCGGCCAGGCCTGGATTGCGGATCGCCTTGCCGAGATACAGCCGCGCCGTTCCCGTGAGATCGCCGACCCGCTCGGCCGCGGTGGCGCCGTCGGCCCCGGAGCCGAGCGGACGCAGAGCAGCCAGCTCGGTCCCGGCGCTGATCAGCGAGAACCGCGCGCGCACCAGCAGCGCTCCCGGCTCGACGCCGGGCTCGGGCATGCGCGCCACCAGCGCCCGCGTGCTGGCGAACAGAATCTGCCTCATGCCGTCGGCTCTTCGGACTGACCCGCCATCATCGCAACAGCCCGACCGCATCGATGAGGATTTTTTCGCTCAGAGTCTGGCGGTCGATGCCGTGAAACTGGTCGTGCGCGACCAGGATCGCCACGATGTCCGCCTCGCGGAGCGCCTCGTCCAGATCCGCCCAGTGGACGCGCCGACGTTCGGCGAAACGGCGCGGCGGCGCGGCGAGATGAGGCTCGACCAGATAGAGTTCGCCGGCGCCCGCTTCGATCAGCTTTTCGGCGATGGCGACGGCTGGGCTCTCGCGGAGATCGTCGACATTTGGCTTGTAGGCGAGGCCGAGCACCGCGATTCGCGGATTGCGGAATCGGCTGGCCGCGCGCGCCACGCGCTCGCCGACATGGCGCTGCTTGGCCACATTGACCTCGCGCGCGGCCCGGATGAGGCGCGCGAGCGCCGGTTGCTCGTTGATGATGAACCAGGGGTCGACCGGAATGCAGTGACCGCCGACGCCGGGTCCCGGCTCGAGTATGTTCACGCGTGGGTGCAGATTGGCGAGGTCGATCACCCGCCAGGGGTCGATGTCGGAGGCCTCGCAGATCAGCGACAGTTCGTTGGCGAACGCGATGTTGACGTCGCGGTACGCATTCTCGGCGAGCTTGACCATTTCCGCGGTCGCAGCTTCGGTCCGGTGGATCGCGCCCTTGGCGAAGATCGAATAGAGCGCATGCGCCCGCTCGGCGCTGCGCCGGTCGAGGCCGCCGACCAGCCGATCGTTGTCGGTGAGTTCGCGCAGGGTGTTGCCGGGCAGGATCCGCTCGGGGCAATAGGCGACCGTGACGTCGGGCTCGTCGTCGCCGTGGCCGGGAAAGCTGAGGTCGGGGCGCAGCGCGCGCAATCGCTCGGCGGCGCGCCGCGTCGTGCCGAGCGGCGACGTCGATTCGATGACGACGAGATTGCCGCGCGCCAGCACCGGCGCGATCGCGCACAGCGCCTGCTCGACCGCCCGCATGTCCGGCTCGTTGTCCTGCCCGACCGGCGTCGGCACCGCGATGATGAAGGCGCTGGCCGGCTCGGGCGCGACGACCGCCCGCAGCATGCCCGTACTGACGACGCTCTGGACGATGATGTCGAGATCGGGCTCGATGATATGGGCGCCGCCGCTGTTGACGCGCTCGACAACGTCGGCGCGCACGTCGACGCCGATCACCGGCACGCCGCGGGCGGCGATCGTCACCGCCGTCGGCAGTCCGACATAGCCGAGGCCGACGATCGCTATCTTATCGAACCGGCCCGTCATGCGAGATCTCTGGTGAGGTCGGCGGCGATTCGACCCGCCGCGGCGCCGTCGCCGAACGGATTGCCGATTCCGCTCATCGTCTCATGCCGACTCGGCCGATCCAGCAGCATTTCGCATTCCGCCACGATCCGGTCCGCGTTCGCGCCGACGAGGCGCGAGCCGCCCGCCTCGACCGCCTCCGGCCTCTCGGTCGTTTCGCGCAGCACCAGGACGGGCTTGCCGAACGCGGGCGCCTCCTCCTGCACCCCGCCCGAATCGGTCAGGATGAAATACGAGCGCCGCATCAGCCAGACGAAGGCGAGATAGTCGAGCGGATCGATCAGCGTGATCCCCGGGCGACCACCGAGCGCCTCGAACACCGGGCCTCGAACATTCGGATTGAAATGGACGGGATAGACGATCTGGACGTCCGGACGCTCGCCGAGCCGCGCGAGGGCGCAGCAGATCTGCTCGAATCCGGCGCCGAAGCTCTCGCGCCTGTGGCCGGTGACGAGGATCAGGCGACGGTCGTCCGCGAGCCAGTCGAACCGCCGGCGCAACGCATCCTGAAGCGCGGGCGCGCGGTCGATCGCGGCGACCGCCATCTCCAGGGCGTCGACGACGGTGTTGCCGGTCACCAGGATCGCGGCATCCGCGATCCCCTCGGCGCGCAGCGCCTCGCGCGCGCGTTCGGTCGGGCAATAATGGCGGCGGGCCAGAATGGTCGTGATCCGCCGGTTGGCCTCCTCCGGCCAGGGGTTGGCGAGATCGCCGGTGCGCAGGCCCGCCTCGACATGGCCGACCGGAATCCGGCGGTGGAAGGCGGCGAGCGCGGCTGCCGTCGTCGTCGTGGTGTCGCCCTGGACGAGCAGCCAGTCGGGCCGCCAGGCTTCGAGCACCGGATCGAGCTCGCGCAACACCGCGCTCGCGACGCCCGACAGCGTCTGGCCTGGCCGCATGAGGTCGAGATCGTAATCGGGCTCGAGCCCGAATATCCGCAAGGCGTCGTCGAGCATGGCGCGATGCTGGGCGGTGACGCACAGACGAAGCGCAACGCCTTGGCGGTCCATCAACCGCCGTGCGACCGGCGCCATCTTGATCGCCTCCGGCCTGGTGCCGACCACGATGAGTATCCGTCTGGCCTCAGCGCCCGTCATGTCAGCCCGATATCGCCTTCCCGGTCCATTGAATTCATCGCCAGACGGGTTTGACGGAGCACCGGAGCCGAACAAGCGATGAGTGGCGCTAGATTACGCGATTCCCTCGTCGTTTGAAGCCCCGGAACATCACGCGATCAACAAGCATTCGATTGAACGAAACCGCCATGGCGATCAGCCAGGTCAATTTCCGCTTGCGAAGGAGCCTCACCACCCACACGTTCATCGAATCGAGCGTATTTTCGGGATCGAACAGCAGCCCGTTATAGGCGTGGCTCATCGGGCAGCGCGCGCATGGGTGCAGCTTGTCCTCGCCATTGACGGTGCGACGGAATTCCCGCGCCATCGGCCCGTTCCAGATTTCCTGGAAGCTCTGCCGGTTGATGTTGCCGAGCTGATAGGCCTCCTGGCTCGCCCCGGTCGCGATGCAGCAGACGTCGACCCGCCCGTCGACCGTGAAGTTGCTCATGTCGGTCCAGGGCTTCTGGCAGTAGTGGCGCGTCCCGCCGCGCGCCCATTTCGCCGCCTGGGCAATGATATTGCCCGAGGGCGCCGGCGCGGCGCGTCCTGCGCCGCGCCCGCGCGGGGACCGGGGCGTGACGGGCGGCCTCGCCCCGAGCCCGACGGGCCTCATCGCGAGGCTCGGGAGCGCGGTCGCCTCGGCCGCGGCGGCCTCGACAGCGGCTGGCGCGCCCGACGTCGCGTGGGTCGGCGTCGCGGGACCGGCTCGGGAAAGCGCGATGGACGCCGCCGCGGCCGCGACCGGTTCTTCGGCGCGCTCTTTCGGGCGGACGAAATCGGCCGGCTCCAGATGCTCGGACGGGAACGAGACGCGCGCCGCGACGGCGGCGCTCTTGACCGCGAACAGAACGAAGGACACCGCGTCGCAAGCGCCCGTCTCGAACTCCAGAGCGACCCCCTGCGTCCCCGCGGACAATATCTGCGTCGTCAACCACGCGCCGCCCCCGGCGGCGAGCACGCCGACGCCGAGAGTCCCCTCGTCGACGGCGATCGCCATCGCCGCGCGCGCCCTCTGACCCGGGCGACAGCGGACGTCGTTGCTCCTGAGGAGGTACGGACCGCCTTCGCCCGCCCAGCGGACAGCGAGCTCCCCGGCGTTTCGCGAGACTTGCGCGGTCGGAACGCAAGCCGTCCACCCCGGGGCGTCCGGCGCGCGCAGGGCCTCGCTCGACCCGGGATCCTCAGCCGCGCGCCTTGGGCGACCCCAGCCGACGACGGCTTCGACCGGCAGTCCGGGCGTCGCCGAGATCACGAGCCTGACCGCGGCGTTGGCCCCGGTGTCGAAGAAGATCGCGGCGTCGGTCCGGCCTTCCGCGAAGCGGAAATTCCTGAGATAGGCCGAGCCCGCGGCGTTGAGCACCCCGATTTCCATCGCGCCGCGCAGGACTTGGACGCGGACCGGAATTTCGACGGGCGTCTCCTGCGCACATCGGATCGCCGCGCTTTTCAAGAGATAGGGACGCCCCCCGGTCGTCGCGCTGAAGCGGATGGCCTCGCCGTCCCAATTCACCGTCGCGTCCGGCGCGCAGATTTGCCAGCGCCCCTCCGGCGGGATGCGAAGCGCCTCCTCGAGGCCCGCCGAAGCGGCGCGGGAAGCCGCGAGCCCCTGGCCCGCCCGCGGGACCGGAGGCCCCGAATCGGCGAGCGCCTCGGCGGAGAGGCCGACCCGGGCGACGACCGACTCGCCCTCGACGGCGGACAGCACGAAGCACACCGAGTCGTTGTCATGGGTATCGTATTCGAGGTCGACGCGATGCAGACCCTGCTCGAAGGTGCGCAGCATCAACCAGGCGCCGCCGCCCGCGCCGACCACGCCGACGCCGATCTCGCCCTCGGTCACCTCGACGACGATCGGGGTCCGCGCCCGCTGGTCGCGCGCGCAACGGACCCGGTTGCTCTTCAGGAGGTACGGGCTGCCCGCCCCGTCCCAGGACAGCGACAGTCGATCGTCGCCGCGCTGCAGACGGACCGCGGGCACGCAAGCGAACCATTCCTGCGCAGTCGGCAATCGAATCGAATCTTCCGCGGCGTCCCCGCCGGCGACGATGCGAGGTTGGCCCCAGGCGATTGTCGCATCGACCGGACGATCGGGCTCGGCGGAGACGACGAGCCGGACGACCTCGTTGGCGCCGGTGTCGAAAAACACCGACGCGCAAGCGCGGCCGTCCGCGAAACGGAAGCTCTGAAGGAACGACGCGCCCGCCGCATCGAGAACGCCGATCTCGATCTCGCCGACCGCGACCTCGACCTCGACCGGGATCGCGATGCTCGCCTGCTGCGCGCAGGCGATGGCGTAGCTCTTGAGAAGATAGGGGCGCCCGCCGGCGGGGGATCGGATGGCGAGCGCGTCGCCCGTCCATGTCACATCCGCGTCGGGGGCGCAGGTTTCCCAGCGCCGTCCCGCGGGAATCTGAAACGCGTTCTGGATGTAGGGCGCAGGAGTGCGCAGGCGCTCGAAATCGATTTCGAGCGTGCAGGCGCGGCCCGCGCCGATCACGGCGATCGACAGCGCGCCGCCGTCACCGGTCGCGGCGACGAGCTCCACCGGAACCATGCGGCCGCCGGTATCGGCGAGCAGGACCTCGGCGATCACGCGCTCGGCTCGGTCGCTGATCGCCAGCCGCGCCGGACCGCCGGTCACGCCAATCCGCGCCTTGAAGAGGAGTTGGCGCCCGGGCGGCGTCGGGACGGGCAGCGAAACGAACCGCGCATCCCTCGCGGCGGGAAGCATGAGGCGCGCGCGATTGAGGGTCCAGACGACCGCGATCTGCGAATCGCTCGCGCGCCAGTCGGCGCGGCGCGGGGCGAGCAGCCGGTCCTCGAAGCCGAGCGGCATGACCACCCGCCCGACCGGGTCGGGGCGCGAGGAGCGGAAGGTTTCGGGGACCAGCCGGATGTCGGCCGCACCCGTCACGTCGGTCACATATTCGCGAACGGATTCGATCATGTCCCGCACGTCGCTCTCGTAGGGCACGATCCGGCGCAGGTCCTCGACCACCCCGAGGTCGTTGCCCAGCTCGGCGAGCGGGCGCACCATCACGACGTCGACGCCGAGATCCTGCTCGGCGAGGCGGAGGAAATCCTGGACTTCGTGGACGTTGTCGGCCGTCACGACGAAACACACAACCACCGTCGGCCCGGGCGATCCGCCGAGTTCGCGCAGTCCGCGGCTGCGCGCGAGCGACCCGATGACGCCGACGATCTCGTCGAAATTGTCCAGTTTCATCACCCGCCGATGCGTCTGGGCGGTTGCGGCGTTGAGCGAGAAATTCACCGATTCCAGCGCGAGGAGCAGCGCCGCCTCGTCGGCCTTCAGCCGGGAGCCGTTGGTGATCAGGTAGGCGTTCGCGCCGCCGCGAGTCAGCCGCTCCACCAGTTCGGGAAACCGCGTATAGAGGGTCGGTTCGCCGTTGCCCTCGATGCCGACCATCTGGAGGGTGTTGGCGACCGGGGCCAGAAAGGCTTCGAGCCGCTGGAAGGGCAGCTGCTTCTTGATGATGCCGGTCCGGTTGATGGTGACCGAGCAGAAGTCGCAGGTCGCGTTGCACTGCCCGGTCGGGCAGACGCCCATATATTGGGGAAGACTCAGCAGTTCCTCGCGCTCGAGCCGCATTTCGACGGCGGCGACGAAGGCGTTGACGGCGCGCGAGGCGCGGCAGCGGCGATGAATGAAGCGCTGGAGGCGATTCCAGTGCGGCAGGTAGCGCGCTTCCCCCGACTCTTCGGGGCCCGGGCCATCGTCGGCGAGGCGGCCGGTCGCGACCCGCCCCTCGCCGATTGCCTGGGCGAGAAAGGACGGCGCGGCGATCCCGACGCGCGCGCGCGCGGGATGGCGGACATGTTCGAGAACCACTTGGTACCGTCCCGACGCCGGGGCCCGGAACGCCAGCGCCATCCGCGCCTCGCCCGCGGTCTCCGGATAGGAGCGGGCGAGCAGCCGAACGCCGCGCGGCCGCTCCCGGACCTGCAGCGAAAACGTCGCCTCACCGATAAAAAAGCCGGAAAAACAGAATGTGACGAGGCGGTCGGCTTCGAGTTCGAATTCGGGGGAGACGAGGATCGGCGCGTGTTCGCCGAGCGCCGAATCCATTTCGAAGACATTGTCGCGCCAGGATCCCGACGCCGCCCAATGGCGCGGCTGCGGCACGAGTTCGAGGGCGACGAGCGGCATGGCGGGCGCCGCTCCGCCGCCCAGCCCGCGGATTTGGCCGGGGGAAAAGGCCAGAGTGTTTCCAGGCGATTGGCGTCATGAGACGACAACCGTAACTCCCAAGCCGCCCTTGCTGGGGCGCCCAAAGGAGCGGGCGGCGGTACGAAGGAACAAAGCCGAATGGCGCCGCCAAGCCCATCGCCGCGTAGGCCCGCCATCCCTCCGCGTTCGCCCGGGGCCGAGAGCCGCGGAAATTCTTGAAAATCCTTGGAAGCCTCTTGGAAGCCTCTTGGAAGCCTCTTGGAAGCCTCTTGGAAGCCCTCTGGAAATCTTTTATTTCCTGGTTCTCCATGGCATCTGTTTTATATTTCAAGAG
>JBEKZS010000089.1:0-18457 GCA_049509635.1 Roseiarcus sp. | reverse complement strand
TGGCGAGCCTGGCGTTCCAGACCTCGAGCCTCGGCGGCGGCGCGTTCCACCTGGCGAGCGACGGGGCGAGCGGGCTGCTGGTCACGCATAGCTGAACCCCGGCAATGTACGCCGGCGGCGGGTCAGCCGCCTCGGAATCCTTCCGTTTTGAGAGACGTCATTTCTCCTCGATCGCGGTCGCGAGGGCGCTTCAGTCGGGTCTGGGGCGTGATCGCGGCATGCACTTGCGGCGGTCTCCTTTCCAGCTCCGATCGAATTGAGGCAATTCAAAAGTAGCCGCTACCCACCGACACCGGCGCTTGACTCCAGGATTTGATCTCCATAATTTCAATCCAAGGTACAGGGGCACTCGATCGATGCCCGCGACCCGCAGCATGCCGCCCACCCGGATTATACGCGATGCAGGTCGTCGATCCCTGCGCGTTGCGGCCGTGGTCGCCGTATCGCCTGATCTCATTGCAACCATCGGCAATTCAACAACGCTGGCGTCCGCCGCGGGTTACGGCGTCCCAGGCTCGGATGCCGCGGATCGCGGCTGCCGCAGCGCGGCCGTCCGCGCCTGCGGGCGCGCGCCGCACGCGGGCTGCGCGTCAGCCACAGCGGAGGCGAGACGGGCTGCGGCATGAGGGTTTTCACCAGTATCGGATGGATCATCGAATTTTTGGGGGGAGAATATCGATGCCGACGACGCCGAAAACGGCCAACAACCTACAAGGTCGCGACAATTTTTTACTGGACGACTTCGCATCGTCCGCTGCTCTGGTCGCGAGCGGCGTGACGACCATCAATAATTTCGGCGTCCTGACGTCCGCGGTGGGTTATGGCCTGTCGATCGCCGGAGCCGGCGCGGTCACCAATTCCGGTGTCATTGCAGGCGTCGGCGGCGTTGATCTCGGCGACGGCGGCAGCGTGGCGAACTTCAGGAACGGGTCGATCGCGGCCACCGGCACGGCGGGCGCGGGGATCCTGATCAGCGGCGCGCCCGGCGCCGTGACCAATTCGGGCAGCATCAGCGCGGCCGGAACGGCCGGCGACGCGGTCTCGCTCGCCGACGGCGGCAGCCTCGCCAATTTTTCGGGCGGCGTCATCACCGGAATGTACAACGGCGTTCTAGTCCGGGGGGCGGCCGCCACCATCACCAACAGTGGCCGGATCAGCGGGACGAGTGGGGTTTACAGTAGCGGCGTCTCTGCCGGATACGGCGGCAACGTTACCAACTATGCGGGCGGAACCATCAGCGGGGTCGCATACGGTGTCATTATGTCCGGCGCGCCGGGCACCGTCACCAACAATGGACAGATCATTTCAACCGGGACGGCGTCCGTTTTAAACGGCGTTTTTGTAGGCTATTTCAATACCGGCGTTTATGTAGGGTCGAACAGCAGCGTCGTGAATACCGCCGGGGCGTCGATTTCCGGAAGATCTGGGGTGATTGCAGCGGCGTACAGCACGGTGACGAACGACGGAACCATCACCTCTACGGGGACAGGGGGTTCAGGCGGCGTCTTTATCAACGGTGGTGGCGTCAGCGTCATCAACACGGGCTTGATCCAGGGTTACGCAAGCGGCGTATACAGAGGCTTTTCCGGCGGCTCGGGTGAAGCGGTGACCAATGCCGGAACCATCAGCGGCACCGGAATTGGCTCGATTGGTGTATTCCTTTCCAGCGGGACCGTCACCAACCAGTCCGGCAAACTCATCAGCGGCAATTATCTGGGGGTCTTTATCCAGTCCGGCATCGGCACGGTTTCGAATTCTGGAACCATCGTTGCCAACCGGGCGCCAAGCTTCAATGGCGGGATCAGCTATGGCGTCTACCTCGAGGCCGGGGGGACGCTCACCAACGCGGCTGGCGCCTACATCTTCGGCAGCTTCAATGGTATAGGGGCCGCGAGCTTTTCGGGGTCGCCCTCGCCCACGACGCTCACCAATTCCGGCCGCATCAACTCGGTCGGATACACCGGCTCCACCAAAGCGGTCGGCGCCGACCTTCGGAGCGGCGGCAGCGTCTTCAACAATGCCGGCGCGTCGATTTCGGGCAGCGGCATCGGCGTCGATCTGTCGAGCGGCACGATCATCAATGCCGGAGCCATTTCCGGCGGCAATACCGGAATTGATATTACGTTCGGCTATGTGCACGGCAGCAACGGGATCGGCAACAATGGCGTCGGCCACATCTATGCTGGCGCGACCGGCATCGTCACCAATGCCAGCGGAGCGACGATATCGGGCGGCTCGACCGGGATCTACATCCCCGATGGGACGGTCAGCAATGACGGCACGATCTCCGGCGGCGCCGGCGGGATCGCGGTCAAATTCGGCGACAATGCCGCCAACCGGTTGATCGTCGAGCAGAACGCGGTGTTCATCGGCGCCGTCAACGGCGGCGGCGGGACGCTGGAGTTCGCCGGCGGCAGCAGGATCGGCGGCGTCGGAACCGGCGCGCTCGACAATTTCTCGGTCGTCGATGTCGATGCCGGCGTCAGCTGGCAGCCGACGGGCGCCGATACGGTCGCCACCATCCTCAATGACGGGACGGTCGCCGTCTCGGGCGCCTTCGATGTCTCGACCGCGATCGATCCGACCAGCACCGGCCTGTTCAAGCTCGGCGGCGGCGTCACGCTCGACGTCGCCGCCGACGCCGGCAGCCTCGACCAGATCCGGTTCGTGCCGCACAGCACGCTGGCGATCGACAACGCGGCGCCGTTCGGCGTCAATGTCGGCGCCTCGACCTATGCCGGGCCACAGCTTCAGGACTTCGTCGCCGGCGACAGCATCGACCTGAAGAACTTCGCGGCCGCCGGGGCAAGCTTCAGCTACACCGCCGCGACCGGCGTGCTGCAATTGACCGACACGGCGCACCAGTTGGCGAGCCTGGCGTTCCAGACCTCGAGCCTCGGCGGCGGCGCGTTCCACCTGGCGAGCGACGGGGCGAGCGGGCTGCTGGTCACGCATAGCTGAACCCGCATCGACGCGCAGGCGGCGCCGGCGCGTCATCGCCTGTCGCCGCAGTCCGGGCGCAGCGGGTCGACCGGGATCGCGGCGACAATCGACCTCATCGACGTCGCTGAACGAAGATGGAATTCGCCAAGGGGAGCTGGCCGCCCGCGATGGTTAGAGATCAGCAGGTCCCGGAATCCCAGCCCGCGCCCGGGCCCGACGACCAGGGGTCAGCCAATATGGCGAAGCGCGCCATCGTGCCGGAGGGCGCCGCCCGAGCGCCTCCCCCGCCGCCCGATCCGGCGCCGCGGGGCGCGACCAGCGCCCGGGTCAAGGCCGTCGTCGCGGCGGCGCGTTTCCATGGTCGCGAGCTCGATCCCGCCGATTACCAGCGGACCGCCGTGGACCCGGCGATCTCCGCCGCCTCGCTGATCGCATTTGCGCGAACAGGCGGGCTGTGGTCGAAAGCGGTGCGGCTGCGCTGGCGGCAATTGCTGCGGCTGACCGACGCCGGACCGATCGTGCTGTTGTTGAACGATGGCGGCGCGGGGCTGTTGATCGGAGTCGATTCGGATCATCAAGCGGTTCTGCTGGCGGACCCGCTGGCGCCGGCGGGAAGCCCGGCGGCGCTGGTGGACGAGCTGCGCCTGATGCAGGCGTGGGCCGGCGAGGCGGTGCTGCTGCGCGCGCCACGTGGCGATGGCGAAGCCGAGGCGCCGCTGAGCCTGGGCTGGCTGGCGCGGCTGTTGATGCGAGAGCGCCGGGCGCTGGCCGACGTCGCCGTCGCGTCGCTGACCCTCAGCCTTCTCACCGTGTTCCCGCCGCTGGTGGTGATGACGGTGGTCGACCGCGTGCTGACCCATCACAGCGTTTCCACGCTGCTGCTGCTCGCGGCGCTGCTCGGCATCGGCATCCTCTATGAGACCCTGCTCGGCCATGCAAGGCGCCTGATCGTGCTGGTGGTCGGCGCCCGCATCGACACAAGGCTGGGCCTCCACATTTTCCATCGTCTGATCGGCCTGCCGCTGGATTATTTCGAACGCCATCCCGCGGGCGAGACCACCTACCGGATCAACCAGATCCACAAGGTGCGGGAATTTCTCACCGGCAAGCTGACCGCCACCTTCCTCGATCTGTTCACGCTGTCGGTGTTGATCCCGTTCCTGTTCTATCTGAACGCCACGCTGGCCGCTCTGGTGCTGATCTGCGCTGTGGCGATCACGCTGATCCTGGTGGCGTTCCTGCGTCCGCTGCGCGCCGTCTACGCCGCCGTGATCCGCGCCGAGACCGCGAAATCGGCGATCCTCGGCGAGACCATCTTCGGGATCAAGACGGTGAAGTCGCTCGCGATCGAGCCCCAGCGCGAGGCGCAGTGGGACGGCTCGATCGCCGACGCCGGCGCCGCGCGCCTGGCGTTCGGGCGACTGGCGAACTGGCCGCAGACCATGATCACCCCGCTCGAGCGGCTGATGTCGTTCGGAACGGCGCTGATCGGCGCCTATCTGGCGCTGAGCGACGCCAGCGGCGCCATGGTCGGAGCGCTGTTCGCCTTCATGATGCTGGCGATGCGGGTGGCCCAGCCGCTCGCCGGTCTGGCCCGGCTGACCGAGGACTATGAGGAGTTTCGCGCCGCGGTCGGGCAGGCCGGATCGGTGGTCAACCAGGCGCCGGAGCGCGACGCCGCCTCGGGTGGCCTGCGGCCGAAATTCCTCGGCGCGATCAGCCTGGACGACGTCACCTTCCGCTATGCCGGCAGCCAGACGCCGGCGCTCGAACAGTTGAGCTTCGCGGTGGCGCCCGGCGCCGTGCTCGGCGTCGTCGGCCGCAGCGGCTCGGGCAAATCCACGCTGGCGCGGCTGCTGCAGGGCGTCAACCGGGACTTCAGCGGCACGCTGAAGATCGACGGCGCCGACCTGCGCGAGATCAACCTGCGGCATCTGCGCTGCAACCTCGGCGTCGTGCTGCAGGACAATTTTCTGTTCCGCGGCACGGTTCGCGACAACATCATCGCGGGACGGCCAGGCCTCACCCTCGATGACGCCGTGCGCGCGGCGCGGCTCGCCGGCGCCGAGGAGTTCATCGAATGCCTGCCGCACGGCTACGACACCGGGATCGAGGAAGGCTCGCCGAATTTGTCGGGCGGCCAGAAGCAGCGGCTGGCGATCGCGCGCGCCGTCATCACCGATCCGCGCATCCTCATTCTGGACGAGGCCACCAGCGCGCTCGACCCGGAGAGCGAGGCGCTGGTCAACGCCAATCTGCTGCGGATCGGGCAGGGCCGCACCATGGTGGTGGTGTCGCATCGGCTGTCCTCGCTGACCCGCTGCGATCAGATCCTGGTGCTGGAGAAGGGCCGCCGCGTCGACATGGCGCCGCATGCGACGCTGCTCGAGCGCTGCATTCCCTATCGCCAGCTGTGGGCGCAACAGCATCGCCACCTGCAGTCCAGCGGTCCCTCCCATGCGGTCGCCTAGCAAGGCCGCGCTCGCCACGCCCCGCGCCGAGCGCGACTCGGCGGTGGCGCTGGAGTTCCTCTCGCCCGCCGCCGCCGTGGCGGCGACGCCGATCCCGAAGGCGGCGCGCGGCGTCATCTGGATGGTGGCCTCGCTATTCGCAGCCTGCCTGGCGGCGCTCGGGCTGATCCGTGTCGACCGCGTGGTCACCGCCCCGGGAAAGGTGGTCGCCAAGGCCGGGACCATCGTCGTGCAGCCCCTGGAAACCGCGATCGTGCGCACCCTTGCGGTCCATGAGGGCGAGGCGGTCCGCGAAGGCGAGCTGTTGGCGCTGCTCGATCCGACCTTCGCTTCCGCCGATGCTGGATCGCTCGAGGCCGAGGTGGCGAGCCTGCAGGCCGAAGTGTCGCGCCTCGAGGCCGAGCTCGACGAGCGGCCGTACCAGGCTGCAGGCCAGGATCCGTCGTCGAGCCTGCAGGCGGCGATCCATGCCCAGCGTCAGGCCGAACGCCGTTTCAAATTGGAATCCTACCGCCAGAAGATCGACGGCCTGGCCTCGGCGGTGACGCGCCAGAGCGCTGATGCGGCCGCCTACCGGGATCGCCTCGAGGTCGAAGCCAGCGTCGAGGCGATGCGGCGCAAGCTCGAACAGCTCGAGCTCGGCAGCAGGCTGAACACGCTCGCCGCGACCGACAACCGGATCGAGACCGAGCGCAACCTCACCAATGCTGCGAACTTGCGCGAGTCGGCGCAGACCGACCTCGCCGCGATGGTCGCCGAGCGCGATTCCTATGCAGAGAATTGGCGCGCCCAGACCGCGCAGTCCCTGCTCGAGCAGTCGCGCAAGCTCAGCGATGCGCGCGAGCAGCTCAGCAAGGCGCAGCGGCGGCGCCAACTGGTCGAGTTGCGCGCCGAGCGCGACGCCATTGTGCTCTCGGTCGCCAAAATCTCCGCCGGCGCGGTGCTGCAGCCCGGCGAGCCGATGATCACGCTGGTGGCGACCGACGCGCCGCTGGAGATCGAGGCCAACATCGCCGGCCGCGACGACGGCTTTGTTCATGCCGGCGACCCCGTGGCGATCAAGTTCGACACCTTTCCGTTCTCCCAATATGGCATGGCGCTCGGCACCCTGCGGGTGGTCAGCGCCGACAGTTTCACCGCGGCCACTGACCAGCCGGCAAGCCGGATGAGCGGCGCCGTCGCGGCGCCCCCCGGCAGCACCGAGCCGTTCTACCGCGCGCGCATCAGCCTCGATCAGGTGGCGCTGCACGACGTGCCGGCGAGCTTCCGCGTCGCGCCGGGCATGCCGGTCACCGCGGACATCAAGGTCGGACGCCACAGCGTCCTCGGCTATCTCTTGGGACGGGTGCTGACGGTGGCGTCCGACGGGATGCGGGAGCCGTGACCGCTGTCGCCAGCGGCGGGCGGCGAGGGGCGCGCCCGCTGCGGACGCCGGCGCTGGACCGGATCCTCGCGCTGTTCTCGGCGCCGGCGGCGCTGCGCCGCGCTGCCGCGCTGATCGCCGCCGGACGCCATCAGGCCGGATTCCGCCTGTATGGCCGCGCGGCGCGAGGCGGGATCGCGGAAGCCGAATACCGGGTCGGCATCTGCTATCTGAACGGGCTCGGGACGCCGCGCAGCCGCCTCGCCGCGCTGCGCTGGCTCGAGCAATCCGGGCGTCACCAGCACGCCGAGGCGCAATCCCTATTGGCGGTGCTCTGCCTGCACGGCCTCGCCAGCCGGCCGTCCCATGCGTCGACGGCGACGGCGCAGCTGTTCGCTGCCGAGACGCCCTCGCAAGCCGATTATGCGGCGGCGGAACGCTGGGCGCGGATGGCCGCCGAAAGCGGCTCGCCCGATGGCCAGGCGGTATTGGCGTTCATCCTGGGCTCCGGTCCCGAGGCCATGCGCAATGTCGAAGAAGCGGATCGGTGGTACGAACGCTCCGCCGCCGGCGGCTCGGCGCATGGCAAGCTCGGTCATGCGCTCGCCCTCTCGCGCCGCGGCGGGGAAGCCTGCACAACCGAAGCGGCCGCGCAACTCGCAGGCGCCGCGGCGGCCGGACTGCCGACCGCGTGCTATCTGCTCGGCGTCGTCACCGCAAACGGCGTCGGCGCGCCGCGCGACGAGACGGAGGCCGCCGCGCTGTTCCAGCGGGCCGCGGAAGCGGGGCATCGTTCGGGCCAGCTCCGCTGGGGCCTCGCCTTGTTGCATGGCCTCGGCGTGGAGCCGAATCCGAGCCAGGGCGAGTCCTGGCTGCGACGGGCGGCGCTGGCGGGGGATGCCGAAGCAGCGGTCAGGGTCGGCCAGCTCTATGCCGGAGGAGACGAAGCGCAGGCGAACCCGCTGGAAGCGATGGCCTGGTTTCGCCGCGCCGCCGAGGCAGGCCGGATCGACGCCACGCACGCCCTCGGCCGCCTCAATCTGGCCGACGCCGACGAGGCCGCGCGCTGGTTCCGCATCGCCGCCGCGGCCGGGGATCCGGCCGCCCATGCCGAGCTCGGCAATCTGGCGCTGCGCGGCGGCGGCGAACGGGAGGACGAGATCCGCGCCTGCGCCTGGTTCGCGCAGGCTGCGGCCGCCGGCGATCGGCTGGCTGCGTTCAACTATGGCGTCTGCCTGGCGCAGGGCGTCGGCGTCGCCCGCGATGACGCGCAGGCGGCGGTCTGGCTGCGCAAAGCCGCCGAGGGCGGCCTCGCCCAGGCCCAGTACTGGTATGGCCGCCTGCTGCTTCAGGGCCGCGGCGTGGTCCAAGATCCCAAGGGCGGGCGGGCCTGGATCCGACGCGCCGCCGACGCCGGAATGCCGGAGGCGCAGGCGGCGCTGGGCGAGACCCGGACGGGCGGCGGCGGCGCGCCTGCCCCGGGGATCGGCGACCCCGATCCGCCGCTGGCGCCGCCGCAAGACGCGCTCGCTCAAACCAGCATGGATCAACCGACGATGCGCCAACAGATCATGCCGGCGGCCGCGCCAGCGGCGCCCCATCAGGACCTGGCGGTGAACGCCAGCTCCGAAGTGTTTTGCGCGTGCGGCAGCGGGCTGCGGAGCTGCCGCTGCTGCGAGCTCGACCCCGGCTATGCCGCGCCGCCCGATCAGGTCGACCCGGTCGGCCGGCTCGCCGCCCGCGCCGCGGAGGCGATGGCCGCCGGCGACGCGGCCGCCGCAGCGACGCTGTGCCTCGAGGTGCTCGACATCGCGCCGCGCCATCCCGCCATCCTGTGGATTCTGTTCCAGATCCATCAGCAGGCAGGCCGGCAGCCGGCGGCGATGGCCTTGCTCAGGCGCCTGGTCGGCGTCGATCCCAATCGGGTCGACGCCACCCAGGAATTGGCCATGCGGCTGTTCCAGGCCGGCGATCTCCCGGCCGCCGAACAGCATGCGCGCAACGCTGTCCGCCTCGCGCCCAACCATCCGGCATCGCATAATCTGATGGGCATGATCCTGACCGAGGCGCAGCGGCCGCAGACGGCCGAGTTTCATTACCGCCGGGTGCTCGATCTGTCGGCGGGGCGCGACCCCATCCTGCTCGCCAACCTCGCCTGGAACCTGAAAGGCCAGGGCAGGCTCGACGAGGCGCGCGAACTCTATCGGGAATCCGTCGCCGCCGCGCCGGAGATTTTCCAGACCCTTTATGGCTGGGCGCAACTGGAGGAGGCCGACCGCGATTTTGCCGCAGCCCGACGCCTGCTCGATCAGGCCGCGCGGCTTCGGCCCGAGGATGCCGGATTGCGGGTCGCGCGGGCCACGCTGTTGACCCGGCAGGGGCAGCATCTGTCGGCGCTGGCCGAGTTCGAGCCGGACCCCAGCCGCGGCGCCATCGGCGCCGCCGATCCCTTAGAGACCGATTCGAACGCGCTGTTGGAGCGCGGCCGCATCCTCGACCGGCTGGGGCGCTACGACGAGGCGTTCGCCAGCTTCGAGGCCGCCAAAAAAATCGCCCGCGAACGAATCGGACGACGCTATCTCGATGCCCAGGCGCGCGAGATGGCCGACCGGCTGCGACGGTTCTTCGTCGCCGACCGCCTGCAGCTGATGGCGCGGCCGCCGCAGCCGGAAGCGGGCGCGCAGCCGATCTTCATTCTCGGCTTTCCGCGCTCGGGCACCACGCTGGCCGAGCAGGCGCTCTGCGCCCATCCCGCCATTTCGGCAGGCGACGAATTGCCGTTCGTCAACGAATTGACCGATGCGACGCCGCGACTGCTCGGCAGTCCCTTGTCCTATCCGGAGGCGCTGGCCGAATTGTGGATGGGCGACAATCGGCGCGGCCTTGAAACGCTCGCCCGCTGCTATCTGCAGAAGGTCGAGACCCGCGGATCGGTGAAGCCCGGCAGCCATTGGTTCACCGACAAGATGCCGCTCAACGAAACCCATCTCGGCCTGATCGCCCTGATCTTTCCGGCGTCGCCGCTGATCCATGTCCTGCGCCACCCGCTGGACGTGGTGCTGTCGGTCTATTCGCATCATCTGACCCATGGCTATTTCTGCGCCTATGAGCTCGAGACCATCGCGCGCCATTATCTGCTGGTGATGGAATTGGTGCAGCACTATCGCTGCGAGATGGCGCTGCGCTATCTGCCGCTGCGCTACGAGGACATGGTCGACGACATGACCGGCAGCGTGCGCCGGATCCTGGACTTCATCGGCGAGCCGTTCGAGGAACGTTGCGTCCGGTTCCAGGATAACCGCCGATTGCCCAATACGCCGAGCTATTCGCAGGTGTCGGAAAAACTCTACGACCGTTCCAGATATCGCTACCGTCATTATCTTCGGCATCTCGAATCCGTCATCCCGATCCTGCAGCCGGCGATCGATCGCCTGGGCTATCGCGTGGAGGCCGGCCTTGGATGAGACGACCGCGACGCTGGCCGCCGAGCGGCCGGCATCCGAGCGGGCGCCGGTTGCGGTGGACGACCTGCTCCGGCATGGCCACGCGCTTCTGGCCGCGGGGAGGCTCGACGAATTGGAGCGGCTGCTCGATCAGATCCTGGCCGCCGCGCCCGATGCGCCCGCGGCGCTGCATCTGCGCGGCCTCCTGATGTATCGGACCGGCCGCTACCACGCCGCCGCGCAGGCGATCGAACGCGCCCGCCGGATCGCGCCCGGCACTATCGCATTCACCCGCGACCTCTGTCCGATCTATGAGCGGCTCGGCCGCTACGAGGACGCCATGAGCAGCGGCCATGCGGCGCTGGCGATCGATCGCCGCGATCTGCAGACGCTGCACAATCTGGCGCTGGTCCATTTCCGGCTGCTGGAGCTCGATGACGCCATCGCCTGGGCGCGGCGTACGCTGGCGATCGATCCGACCGCGGCTGGCGCCCATCTGCAGCTCGCCGAGGCGCTGCTGTTGCGCGGCGAGTTCGCCGAAGGCCTCGAGGAATATGAATGGCGCTACCGCATCGAAGGCGTAAGTCCGCCGATTCCGTCGACTGACCGGCCGCCTTGGGACGGCTCGCCGCTGACCACGACGCTGCTGCTGATCGCCGACCAGGGGTTCGGCGACAGCATCCAGTTCAGCCGCTACATCCCCTGGGTCCGCGAACGCTGCGCCGACCTGGTCGTGGCGGCCGCCCGCACTCTGCATCCGCTGCTGGCTCAGATCGCGCCGGGCGTCCGCCTGGTCGACGACTGGAGCGCATGCCCGCCGTTCACCGCCTATTGCCCCCTGTCGGGGCTGCCACGTCTGCACGGCACGCGGATCGACCGTATTCCCGCGCTGACGCCTTGTCTCCATGCCGATCCGCGGCGCAGCCCGGCCTGGCGTCAGCGCCTGGGCGAATTGGCGCCGCGCGGCTATCGCCGCATCGGGATCGTATGGGCGGGCCGGCCGACGCACCGCAATGATCTCAACCGTTCGATCAGCCTGCGGACCCTGGCGCCGCTCGCCGAGCTTGCGGGCACGGCGCTGGTCGCGCTGCAGCAGGGGCCCGGCCGCGCGGACATCGCCGGCTATTTCGGGAGGGCTCCGCTGATCAATCTCGGCGCCGAGGTGACCGGGTTCGCCGACACCATGGGCATCATCGATGCGCTCGATCTGGTGATCGCGGTCGATACCGCGGTGGCCCATCTCGCCGCCTCGATGGGAAAGCCGGTATGGGTGCTGCTGCCCTACGCGCCGGACTGGCGCTGGCTGCTGCGCCGCGCCGACAGCCCCTGGTATCCCTCGATGCGACTGTTCCGCCAGACCAAACCCGGCGAGTGGACCGGCGTGGTCGACGCCATCCGCAACGCGCTCGGCGACGGGTGAACAACGCGCGATCGTGATCCTGTCTGGCCTTCCCGGAACAGATCGCCTCGGATTGCTTCAAGGCGCGTGTCGGCTCGCGTCCTGAACGAGGATGTCTTCGTGACGCTTGGGGCGCGAGCCTTCAGGCGCCTCCGCCTTCACGCCTTTCGTCTCGCCGATCGTCAACTTGTCCAACTGGCTCGCTCACGCACCCTCCCGCGAGGTTACGCCCGGGAATTTGCCCCGGTTACGCGGGAAGGCCTTTGTGACGCTCCTCAGCGGCGGCCCGGGCCCTGATCTTTGACGTCGAATGCGAAATGCTCGAGGAGGAGATGGGCGTAGCGATCGATCGAGGAAGACGGGGCGTCGCCGACACAGGCGCGCCAGAGGATGAAATTATCGAGACGAATCGGCAATTCCTCCACCCGGCGGCCCGAGAGCGCCAGTTCCCGTCGGATCGCTTCGCGGCCGCGCCGCCATTGGCCATGGTCATCGGCCTGCAGCAGCGACCGGATGGCCGGCGAATGGGTCGCGAAATCAAGCTCTTCGACCATGCCGAACACGATCGGCTCGGGAGGCGTTCTGAAGGCCAGGAGCTTGGATGCGAAGAAATCGAGACCGCCTTCGCTGGCGGGGGTCCCGGTCAGGCGGCGCCAGGCGAGAAACGGCGTGAGGGCGACGAGCGCCAGCTTCGCGTCGACGCCGGCCATGGCGAGACCGACCTGAACGGCCTCGCGCGAATCGCGCCAGTCCGCGTAGTCGCGATGAAGTCGCAAGTCCGGGATGAAGCTGCGCGCCCGCGCGAACTCCTCCTCGGCGATCAGCGCGATGATCGCGGACGGGGCCGGCGTCAGGTCGCTGGCGCGTGGATCTACGCTTCGATCCGGTTCGATCATCGGCGCGGGGCAGCGCTTCAAGAAATTGGGGGCAGGGCGGATCGCGTGTCTCCGGTTCATCTTCGTTCAACGGCGCAACGAATATGGGCTTAAACTAAACAAATTTTTAACAGCCGGCGCGGATAGTTCAACATTCACTGGGCTCACCTTCGGAAAGATTTATGCGAGCTGGACGATTTGGCGCAGTTTCCGGCCTCGCCAGCAAGATGCCGGACGCCCTGTACATAGGCTTCGTCGACAGCCTCTTGGTTGAGATCAAGGGACTCCTGCTGTCCTGCGTGGCGGTCACGGCCGCGGGAATCGCCACCGCGACGGCCGCCCACAGCCTCAGCCTGTGGGCATGCACGGCGATCATGCTGCTCGTCGGCCTGATCCGGCTGCGCCTGATGATGCTTCACGCGAGGAGCCGGCCGAGCCCCAGCGTGGCGATCGCGCGCCGGCGCGAGAACAGGTTCGTCATCGGCGCCGTGGCTCACATGGCCGTGTTGGCGATATGGACGCTCGTTGCCTTTTTGGTGACGGACGACGGATTCACCCGCTTCCTGACCGCGTCGACGACCCTCGTCTACGCGTTCGGCATGTGGACGCGGAGCTTCGCGATCGACAAGGGGATCAATGCGCAAATCATAGTCGCCTTCGTCCCGCTCAGCGCGGCGATGATCGTCGCCGGCGGCTGGTACCCGGTCACGATCTTTGTCGGATTCATCCCGACCTTTCTGTTCATGAAGGCCTCGTCGAGCCGGATGAAGGAGAACTTCCTGGCCGAAGTGGCCGCCAGGAACGAGGTCGCCACACTCGCCGCGCGGCTCGACACCGCGCTCAACAACATGTCGCACGGGCTCTGCATGGTCGATCCCGCGGGCAAGCTGACCCTGACCAACAAGCAAATCCTGCTCATGTTCCGACTGACCGAAGCGGAGGCGCATACCGGCGCCGAGCTCCGGTCCGTCCTGCGGCGGCTGGTGCGCAACGGGGTGCTCGCGCGCGCCGAATGCGAGCGCTTCGCCGAGGCGCTGTTTCCGGAGGTTCGCGGCGAACTGCCGTTGCCGCTCGACACCACCGACGGGCGCGCGCTGGAAGTCACGATCCAGCGCATCGGCGCCGAAGGCACGGTCGTCGTCGTCCAGGACATCACGGAACGGCGGACGGCCGAGGCCGTGATCTATCATATGGCGTGGTTCGATCCGGTCACCGGCCTGCCGAACCGGCGGCGGTTCGAGACCGCGCTCGCCCAGGCTCTGTCCACGGCGCAGGACGAGGCGCGCGGCGGGGCGATCCTGCTGCTCGATCTCGACGACTTCAAACAGATCAACGACAGCCTCGGCCACGCCCGCGGCGACAAGCTCCTCTCCAAGGTCGGCGATCGCATCGGCCCCATCCTCGAGGAGCCCGACACCGTCGCGCGCTGGGGCGGCGACGAATTCGCCATCCTGCTCGCGCCGAGAGCCGACGCCAAGGAATCCTCGAGGATCGCCCAGCGGATCATCGCGGAAATCAACCGGCCGTTCGAGATCGACGGCTATGAAATCCATGTCGGCGCGAGCGCCGGGATCGTGGCGATCGACCGCGCCGGGCTGACGCTCGAAACCTTGATGACCAACGCGGATCTCGCGCTCTACGCCGCCAAGGCGGAGGGCCGCAATCGCTGGCGCGCCTACGAGGGGCAACTCGGGCTCCATGCCCAGAAACGCCGGAGCCTCGAACTCGACCTCAAGGCCGCTGTCGCCAACGAGACGATCGAGGTCTACTATCAGCCGATCAATGACGTGGCGACCCGCGCGCTCGTCGGCTGCGAGGCGCTGGTGCGCTGGAATCACCCGACCCGCGGCCGCATCTCGCCCGCCGAGTTCATCCCGATCGCCGAGGAGCTGGGTCTGATGGACGCGCTCGGGCGCACGATCCTCCGGCGCGCCTGCCTGGACTGCGCGATGTGGCCCGAGCCGGTGTTCGTCGCCGTCAACCTGTCCCCGTTGCAGGTCCGCGGCGGCCGCGTCGCCGCGGCGATCGGCGAAGCGCTGGCGGAATCGGGCCTGCCGACCCGCCGGCTCGAGGTCGAGATCACGGAATCGACGATCCTCCACGATCTCCCCTCGACGCGCCAGACCCTGCGATCGATCCGGGAAATGGGCATCCGGATCGCGCTGGACGATTTCGGCACCGGCTATTCGAGCCTGAGCTACCTCCATACCTTCCCTCTGGACAAAATAAAGATCGATCGCTCGTTCACGATCGCGATCGGGTCCGATCATCGCGCCTCGATCGTGATCGCCAGCGTCGCCGGCATGTGCAAGATGCTCGGAATGGACGTGCTGATCGAAGGCGTCGAAACCGAACAGCAGATGCAATTCGTCGAGGACCTCGGCTCGGTCGTCGAGGTCCAGGGGTTCCTGTTCAGCCCCGCCGTTCCCGAGCGGGAAATCCGAGCGATGTTCGAGCGCGGCGCGCGGCGCAGGATCGCCTGAGGCGCCGGCCGATCGCCGCCTCGGCCGGGCGCCGCATCAGCTTCGCGCCGCCCGGCGCCGGC
Source organism: Roseiarcus sp. (assembly GCA_049509635.1). Classification (GTDB taxonomy): domain Bacteria; phylum Pseudomonadota; class Alphaproteobacteria; order Rhizobiales; family Beijerinckiaceae; genus Roseiarcus. Next base: position 3,418 of record JBEKZS010000089.1, on the reverse strand, counting down.
GGTCGACATTGGTTGAAAACACCTGATCCCAGAACGAGGTCACCACGCCGTAATTGCCGGGCGCGTCGTTGTAGTGATGGGCCATGTGCTGGACGCGCGCCCGGTAGAGCAGGCTGCCGGGCTCGAGCGTCCAGTGATGCGAGGCGTGATGGACGAGCATATAGCCGGCGTAGCCGAGCAGCGCGCCGCTGGCGAAGCCGCCCGCGACGACGACGCCGACCGTGAACAGCAGGGGAAGGAAGAACACCGAGAGAATCAGCCCGCTCGAGATGAACGACGGCACGCCGATCAGCGCCGTCGGGTCGTCGTGATGGGCGTCATGGAATTTCTCGAAAAACGGAATGGCGTGGTAGACCCAGCGGTGGACGACATATTCGACCAGCGTCCAGACCAGCAGTCCGACGACGAACCAGCCGAGCCAGGCTCCGGCGCCGGCGAGGCCGCGCTCGTAGATCGCCGCCGCGGCGAGCAGGAGGATCGCGGCCGGGATCGCGATGAAATCCCCGAAATACAGAAAATTACTCAATTTCATAACACGCCCCACTGATGTGCCCGTCCGACTCAAGGCGTCACGGCGCTTCGCGCCGCCGGCCTGTCCGTTCCTCCAACCGACAGCGCCGGCCGGACCCTCGCCCCTCGCGAGCATCTTCCGCATCCCGTGCGAATGACCCGCGCCGCCGCACAACAGTTAATTTTACGTCCGTTCGCCTGACCTGACAATGGCTTTGCCGGCCGTGGAATCCGGCCCGCCGGCGCTGCTCGAGATCGGCGTTCGCCCACGCCGGCCGTTCACGGCCGCGCGCCCGGCCCGACCATCGCCTCGGGCCTGACGAGCGCGTCGAACTCGTCCGCGGTGACGATGCCGAGCGCGACCGCCGCCTCGCGCAGCGTCGTGCGGTGGTCATGGGCCGCCTCGGCGATCCGCGCCGCCCGTTCGTAGCCGATCCGCGGCGCCAGCGCGGTGACGAGCATCAGCGATCGGCCGACCAGTTCGCGGATCCGCTCGCGATCGGGCTCGATCCCGACGACGCAATGCCGGGAAAAGCTCTTCGCGCCGTCGGCGAGCAGCCGGATCGATTGGAGCGCGGCGTTGGCGATCAGCGGCTTGAACACATTGAGTTCGAGGTGGCCCTGGCTGCCGGCGAACGCGATGATCGTCTCGTTGCCGATCGCCTGGACGCAGACCATGGTCAGAGCCTCGGCCTGGGTCGGGTTGACCTTGCCGGGCATGATCGAGGATCCCGGTTCGTTGGCCGGCAGCACCAATTCGCCGAGCCCCGAACGCGGGCCCGAACCCAGCAGGCGGATGTCGCTGGCGATCTTGAACAGGCCGGCGGCGAGGCTCGTCAGCGACCCGTGGCAGAAGACCAGCGCATCATGCGAGGCGAGCGCCTCGAACTTGTTGGCCGCGGAGACGAAGGGCAGGCCGGTGGCCGCCGCGACGCGCGCGGCGAAGGCGCCCGCGAAGTCGGGATGCGCGTTGAGGCCGGTCCCGACCGCGGTGCCGCCCTGGGCGAGCGCGGCCAGGCCCGGCAACGTCGCCTCGATGCGTTGGATGCCGAGCGCGACCTGGGCGGCCCAGCCGGAGAACTCCTGGCCGAGCGTGATCGGCACCGCGTCCTGGAGATGGGTTCGGCCGATCTTGACGAGGTCCGCGAACGCCTCGGCCTTGTCGGCGAGCGCGGCGTGCAATTCGCGCAGCGCCGGAAGCAGACGCCCGTCGATCTCGCGCAGCGCCGCGATGTGCATGGCGGTCGGGAACGAGTCGTTGGAGGACTGGCCGAGATTGACGTGGTCGTTGGGGTGTACCGGGCCGCGGGCCCCGCGCTGGCCGCCGAGCCTCTCGTTGGCGAGACTGGCGATCACCTCGTTGGCGTTCATGTTGGTCTGGGTGCCCGAGCCGGTCTGCCAGACGCGCAGCGGGAATTCCGCGTCACGCGCGCCGGCGGCGACCTCGCCGGCCGCCTGCGCGATCGCGTCGGCCAGCTGCGGGGCGAGCAGGCCGAGATCGCGGTTCACAAGCGCGGCCGATTGCTTGACGAGGCCGAGCGCGTGGATCAGCGGCCTCGGCATGAGTTCGTCGCCGATGGCGAAATTGACCAGCGAGCGCTGGGTCTGCGCGCCCCAGAAATGGTCGGCCGGCGCCTCGATCGTGCCGAACGTGTCGGATACGGATCGCGTGGGATAGGGTTCGCCCATGAACGCCATAACGCGCGGCGGCCGCGCCGGTTCCCGTCGATCGGATGCGCTTGACGGCGCGCCGTGCGATGGCTCAGTGATGGCGAGGGCGCGGTCCGGCGCGTGCGCGCGACCGCCCGCGCCGACCAGGACCGGCGCCGGAGAGGGCGCATGACCGGGGACATTGCGACGACGCCGCTGCCCGGAGGCCGCCGGGCGCCGCGCCTCGGCCAGGGCACCTGGCGGATGGGCGAGGATCCCGCCGCGCGCGCCGGCGAAGTCGCGGCGATTCGGCGCGGCGTGGAACTCGGCATGACGCTGATCGACACCGCCGAAATGTACGGCGACGGCGGCGCCGAGACGCTGCTCGGCGAGGCGCTGCGCGGCTTGCGCGACCGGGTGTTCCTGGTCAGCAAGGTCTACCCGCAGAACGCCGGCGGCGCCGCGCTGCGGCGCGCCTGCGAGAACAGCCTGCGGCGGCTGGCGACCGACCGGATCGACCTCTACCTCCTGCACTGGCGCGGCGGCGTGCCGCTGACGGCGACGGTCGAGGGCATGACCGCGCTGCAGCGCGAGGGCAAGATCGGCGCCTGGGGCGTCAGCAATTTCGACGCCGACGACATGGACGAGCTGTTCGCGGCGGGCGGCGTCGATTGCGCAGCCGATCAGATCCTCTACAACCTCGTGCGGCGCGGCCCCGAATTCGATCTGCTGCCCGCGCTCGCCGCGCGCGCGATCCCGGCGATGGCCTACAGCCCGATCGAGCAGGGGCGGCTGCCCCGTTCGGGGGTCCTGGCCGAAGTGGCGCGGCGCAACGGGGCGACGCCGCACCAGATCGCGCTCGCCTGGCTGTCCGGACGGCCCGACCTCATCGCCATCCCGAAGGCGGCGACGATCGCCCATGTCGAGGCCAACCGGAAGGGCTGGGACCTCGCGCTCGACGCGGCGGCGCTCGCCGCGCTCGACGGCGCATTCCCGCCGCCGCGCCGCAAGACGCCGCTGGCGATGATCTGAGCAGAGTCCGGGGGCCGGACCGACGGATCTGCTGCGCCATGCGCCGAGCGCGCGTCGGCGCCGCCAGGGCCGGTCGCGCGCCTCGATGTCAAGCCGGCTACGCCGGTCGCTTCGCGCCAAGTGGCGCGCCGCGAACATTGACCCGCGCGCCCGTCCCCGGCCGTTTGCAACCATGACCTTTTGGTGAGCGTCGCGGCCCCCGAGGGCCGCGAAGCTCACCAAAAGG
>JBEKZS010000088.1:0-18962 GCA_049509635.1 Roseiarcus sp. | reverse complement strand
TCCTCAATAGCGGAATTGCTCGCGCAGGATTCGCTCGTCGAGCGAATGGCCGGGATCGTGCAACAGCATCAACGACGTCTGACGGTCCATGACGATGTCGACCTGCGCGACCTCGCGAATCTCGAAGTGATCGGCGACCGCCGACACCGGCCGTTTCTCCGCTTCGAGCACGGCGATCGACACCTCGGCGCGGTCCGGCAGCAGCGCGCCGCGCCATCGGCGCGGGCGAAACGCCGAGAGCGGGGTCAACGCCATCAGCGGGGCGTCGAGCGGCAGGATCGGCCCGTTGGCCGAAAGATTATAGGCCGTCGAGCCCGCCGGAGTCGCGAGCAGCACGCCATCGGCGATGAGTTCGCCCAAGCGCTCCTTGCCGTCGACGGCGATGCGCAGTTTGGCGGCCTGATAGGTCTGGCGAAGCAGCGAGACTTCGTTGATCGCGCGCGCCGTGCTGGTCGCCCCGGCGACGTCGGTCGTGCGCATCAGCAACGGATGGACGATCGAAAGGCGCGCAGTCTCCAGTCGCTTGCGCAGACCGCGATCGTGGAACTCGTTCATCAGGAACCCGACGGAGCCGCGGTTCATGCCGTAGATCGGCTTGGGCGCATCCATCATGCGGTGCAATGTCTGCAGCATGAGGCCGTCTCCGCCGAGGGCGACGATCACGTCGGCGCGTTCGGGGTCGCAGTCGCCATAGCGCTCGACCAGCCTTTCCCGGGCCTCGTTGGCCTCCTGAGCGCCCGACGAGAGAAAGCTGATCGCCTGCGCGCTTCTGGCGGTGTTCGGGCGCGCGGACATCGAGGTTCCTTCCTCTGAGCGATGCCGACCGTTCAACGTCGGCGCGGCGGCAAAGTTCACCTGCCGGGCGGCCGGCGGTCGGGCCCGATCGCCGGATATTCCGGTCGGTCCTCGACCGAATCCTCCCGCCCGTCCGCCTCGCGATTCACCCCTCGCCGGCGCGTGCGATCGGCGGCTGAAAGGTCAAACCCATGTCCCAGGGAAAATAGATCCACGTGTCCTGCGAGACTTCGGTGACGAACGTATCGACCAGCGGCCGGCCCAGCGGCTTGGCGTAGACGGTCGCGAAATGGGCCTTCGGCAGCATCTCGCGCACGATGCGGGCGGTCGCGCCGGTATCGACGAGGTCATCGATCACCAGAACGCGCGCGCCGTCCAGCGCCTTGGCGATCTCGGGCGAAATGCCCTTGAGCACCTGCAGGCCGCCCTGGGTCTTGTAGTCGTGATAGGACGCGATGCAGACGGTCTCGATCACCCGCGTTCCGAGTTCGCGCGCGACGATCGCCGCCGGCACTAGGCCGCCGCGGGTCACGGTGACGATCGCCTCGAACGGCCCGACGCCGCTGAGGCGCCAGGCGAGCGCGCGCGCGTCCCGGTGAAACTGGTCCCAGGATACGGGAAAGGCCTTCTGTTGCGGCTCGGTCATCGCGGCTCCGGGTGGCTGCCTGAACGGAGAGCGCCTTGTTAGCAAGCCAACCGCGCGCCCGCGAGGGGCTGGGCGCGTCGTCAACAGGGTTTACGGCGCCCTGTCGTGTTCACTCAGCGCGGCGAGCATGGCCGCGATCGCCTCGCGCGTGGCCTCGATTTCGGCGATGTCCTTGCCGCGCACGACGATCTGATTGCGAAAGCGGCCGTCGGCAAAGGCGGGATAAGAGCCGATCGATACGCTCGGATGCGCGGCGGCGATCTCGCCGAGCGCGCCGCCGTAGCGCCCCTCGGGAATGCCGCCGGCCTCGATCGTCTGTGCGATGATCCGCACGCCGGTCTCGAGACCCTTGGCGGCGGAATCGAGCATAGCCTGCATGATGTTCGGCACGCCGGCCATTACGATGACGTTGCCGATCCGAAATCCCGGCGCCTTCGAGATCGGATTTTCGACGAGGTCGGCGCCGACGGGAATGCGCGCCATGCGCCGTCGCGCCGCCGTGAGATCGGCGGGCAGATAGCGCTCCATCATCATCGCGAGGGCGCGCGGGTTCTCCTCGATCGGAACGCCGAACGCCTTGGCGACGGAATCGGCGGTGATGTCGTCGTGAGTCGGGCCGATGCCGCCGGTCGTGAACACATAGCCATAACGGCCGCGCAGCGCGTTGAGCGCGGCGACGATCTCCTCCGCGACGTCCGGCACCACCCGCGCCTCGCGCAACTCGATGCCGATATTGGTGAGATATTCCGCGATATAGCCGACGTTGCGGTCCTTGGTGCGGCCGGAAAGGATTTCGTCGCCGATGACCAGTACGGCGGCGGTGATCACATTGCTTGTTTCAGCCATCGGCGCTCACGTCCTCGCCACCCGTTCGTAGACGACGTTTTCGACGCTGCGCAGGATTTCCCGGTAGCCGATCTCGCGCAATCTTCGCTCGAGTCCGCCGCCGCCCCGCAGGAGCGCGAATTCCATGATGATCAGCGCCGGCCATAGTCCCTCGGGCGCATCGCGGAAAAACGGGTCGAGCACGAGGTCCTCGGCCCCCTCGATATCCAGCTTTATGGCGTCGACCCGATCATAGCCCTCCTCGATCAGCAGCGACAGCAGGCTCTTGGCCGGCACGCGCAACTGCGTCTCGCGCGGCTCGGCGCTGATGAGCCGGATCGAGGTCTCGCCCCGATTTGTCGAATTCACGAACAGGGCGATCTCGCCGTCGCGATCGGCGAGCGCGCAGGACACCGCTTTGACGTTGGCGAAGTCGTTCTGCCCAATGTTGTAGACCAGCCGCTCGAATATTTCCGGCAGCGGCTCGACCGCGAGGATTCGTGCGCGCTGTCCGCCGTGGGCGGCGGCGAACAAGGCGTAGCCGCCGACGCTGGCGCCGACGTCGAGAAACACAAAATCGCCGTGCATTCGCTCGGCCAGCACGGCGCGCTCTCGCGGATCGAAATATTGCGGCGTGAACAAGAGACGCTTTTCCGCGACATTGTTGGAAGGATAGAGCCGCATCTTCGCGCCCAACGCTTCGATGTCGACGGGTCGCCCGGCGAGCGTCTTGATCGCCATGGACCGCAGGAAGAACGCGATTCTCTTGCCGAACCAGCCGGTCGAGCATCGCCGCGTCGCGCGCAGGACCAGCGCGCAAAGGCCCTTGGGCGCATAGGCGCCGTAAGACGAACGATCGAGTGCGGCGAAGCTTGACATGCGGCTCGCAGATGCGGCGGAACGGGATCGCCTCGACCACGACGGCGCGCGTAGCGAGCGAGGCCTTACTAGGACGTTCGCGCTGCGCTTTCAAGCAATTGCGCGTGGGGTCCCGGCGCCACGGGCTATTGTCTCGCCCAGGAACCGACTGGAAATCGCCACGACGAACAGCGGGGCCCCGAAATAGAGCGTCACGAGTTCGGCGAACTGAAGCGGAATCCGATGCGCGCGGACTGCCGCGAGAAAGGCGGCTATTGCAGCCGCACCACGATCGAATCGGTCGCACCCTTCGCGTCGATGACCGAAACCCGGGCAAAGCCGGCGCCGTCCGGTCGCCACGTCGATTCCCGGCGTGAATCGGGCTGGCCGATCGGGGCGCCGTTGACGAACCAGGTCAGCGGCGTCGCTCCGCCGAGCGCCTTCAGCGCAAGTCGCGCATCGCCCACCCCCTCGGCGAGGCCGAGGTCGACGCGCGCGCCGTCGGGCGGATAGGCGATCTTCAGCGCGGGGACCGCGGTCGCCGCCACGACCTTGGGCGCATCCTTGCGCAAATGACGCAGAGGGGGTGGGAGATCGGCGCTGGTGGCGGCCGTAAGGAGGCCCCTCGGCGCGGCGATGGGCGCAATGTCGCGTCCGAGCCTGGCGAAGGCGTCAAACAGAATCGGCGCGGCGGCCACGCGGCCGACCAGACCTGGCGAGGGCGCGTCGTCGGGGCGCCCGACCCAAACGGCGATCGTCGTGTTCCTGTCGAATCCGACCGCCAGCGCGTCACGAAATCCATACGAGGTGCCGGTCTTGAACGCGATGCGCCCGCTCAGCGAGTTTGCCGGCGGGGGCGACCCGCGCAATATGTCGGTCACGTAATAGGCTGCAACGGGACCGGTGACGCGGCGCGGCCCCATGGCTCCCGGCGCCTCGTCGATGCGTTCGACCAAGGGCGGCGCTTCGCCCCCGCGCGCCAGCCCGACATAGAGTCTGGCGAGATCGGTCAACGAAACGCCCAGCCCGCCCAGCCCGATGGCGAGGCCGGGCGGGGCGTCCCTGGGCATGACGATGGTCGCGCCGGCGCCGTGCAGCCGCGCAAGAAAACTGGCCGGACCGACATCCGCGAGCAGTTCAATCGCCGGCAGATTGAGCGACATCTGCAGCGCGTGTCGCGCGGTGACCGTTCCCTGAAAACCGAGATCGAAATTCTCGGGCGCATAAGACCCGTAGCGGGCCGGGCGATCGAACAGGACAGTCTCGGGATGGGCGATTCCCGCCTCGAACGCGAGGGCGTAGATGAAGGGCTTGAGCGCCGATCCCGGCGAACGCGGCGCCCGGGTCATGTCGATCGACCCGCCCCGTTCGGTCGACAGATAGTCGGCGCCGCCGACTCTGGCGCGAATCTCGCCGCTCGAATTGTCGACCGCGATGATCGCCACGGAGAGCGCGGGACCGAGGCGTTCAGCGCTTCGCCGGGCGAGTTCCTCGAGTTTCGCCTGAAGCCGCGCATCCAGGGTGAGCCTGACGAGGCGGTTCTGCGGATCGGCGGCGACGGCTTCCTCGGCGGCGTGGGCCGCGAGCATCGGGAAGGGACGCCGGTCGATCGGAACGGTCTCGCGCCTCGCCGCCGCGGCCTCCTCGGCATTGATGAGGCCGCGCTCCACCGCACGATGGAGCACGCGATCGCGCGCCGCCCGCGCGGCGTCGGGGAATCGGTCCGGGCGACGCGCTTCGGGCGATTGGGGCAAGGCGACCAGTAGCGCCGCCTCGCCGAGCGTGAGCCGCCGCGGCTCCTTTCCGAAGTAGGCCAGCGAAGCTGCGCGCACGCCCTCGACATTGCCCCCGAAAGGCGCGAGCGCGAGATAGCGCTCGAGCACGCCCGTCTTGCTGACCCGGCGCTCGATTTCCCAGGCGCGCGCAATCTGGCGCAGCTTGGCCGAAGCGGTCCGTTCCTCGCGCGGTTCGATCAGCCGCGCGACCTGCATGGTCAGGGTCGACCCGCCCGATACGATGCGGCCGCGCGTCAGGAATTGCGCGCCGGCGCGCGTCAGGGCGAGCCAGTCGACGCCGTGGTGGTCATAGAAGCGCCCGTCTTCGCAGGCCAGCAGCAGGGCGAGATAGCGGGGATCGACCTCGCTCGCCTGCACCGGCAGCCGCCATCGGCCATCGGGCAGAGTGAACGCGCGCAACAGCCGGCCTTCCCGATCGACGACGATCGTCGATCCCAGCCGTGCCGACAGGAGATCGATGGGCCCGAGGCTCTGGCGATATTGCGACCATGCCGCCGGGACCGCCAGCCCGAGCACGAACATCAGCGCCCCGGCGACGCCGAACCAGCGCCGCTCCCGGTTCATTTGGCGACCACTTCCAGGGCGCCGAAGGCGGTGCGTCCGAACCGCTCGGGACGATACATGTCCTCCACTGTGGCCGGCGGATAGACATACCTGCCCGGCGCGACGGCGCGCACGACGTAGCCCAGACTGAAGAATGCCGACTGGTCCTCGGCGCGATCGATCGCCGCCACGAAGCGGTCGTCGCGGTATTCGGTGTGGGCCGGCTCGAAATCTTGTTTCAGCCAGGCGAAAGCGTCAATGGCGCCGCCGTCGACCAGATTGGGATTGTCGATTTCGAGACCCGCCGGGAGCCGGTCGACCAGAAGCACGCGCGCGTATTTCGCCTCGGCTTCCGCCACCTTCAGGACGATGACGAAGCGGTCGTTCTGCGTCACGCGCGCCGGATCGAACTTGGTCCCGTCGAGCTTGAAGAAGCTCCGGGTGATCTCATAGCCTCGGGACGCGGCCGGTTCGGGCGCGATCGGATTGCCCGATGTCGTCGTCACGATCCGGGCGGGCGAGGCGGCGTCGTTGACGATCGTCGCGAGTTGGCCGTTGAGGCCGAACCCGCCCCACTTGCGATAGATCGCGCCGGTCTGCGCCTGACCGTCGAGCGTGAAGCGGCCGGCGGCCCCATGTTCGACCAGAGCCTCTGCGGCCAGCACCATCCAATTGTCTTCCTGGGTGCTCGTGTAGTTTCGTTCGTCGCGCGCCTCCTGGACGACCTGCGCGACGTCGGCGATCGCGGTGGCCGGGACTTCCGCGGCCGGCAGATTGGCCTCCGCGAGCAGCGCGAGCACGCCGGCCCCGTCGCGAAGCCGCGACCCGTAGTCGGGCCGCGAATAGCCGTTGTCGCGCTCGCCGCGCAAGGCGTCGACGGCGGCGCTGAATATCTCGCCGGCGCGCGCCTGATCGCCGAGCATGGCGAGGGCCGCCGCTATCTGGGCCTGCGCGAGCGGCGTCTTGAAGACGGCGAGCTTGGTGTCGGCGAGGTAGCGCAGATCCCCGATGACCGGCCGCCCGTTGCGCGCCAGAACATAGAGCGCATAGGCGAGCGGTTCGCCCGCGCCTTCGCCGGGATCGGCGGCGTTGGCCACTTCATTGCGCAGCCTCTCGAGCGCCTGATCGAAGCCGTGCTGCGGCACCGCGAAGGCGCGTTCCCGGGCGCGGGTGAGGAAGTCCGACACGAAGGCGTCGAGCCAGAGATCGTCGTCGTCGCCGCCGGCCTTCCAGAGACCGAAGGCGCCATTGGAGCCCTGCCGGTCCATCACCCTGTCGATCGATTGACGCACGCGGCCGTCGACATCGGGATCGATCGCCAGATGTTCGATCGAGGCGAGGCGATTGACATACAGCAGCGGCATCGCGCGGCTGACCGTCTGTTCCGAGCAGCCGTAGGGATAGCGCTCCAGCGCCTGCAGCAGGGCCGGCGCGTCGAGCCCGCCGAATGGCGATGCCGCCAGCGATAGGGAGCCCGTGCCCGGTATGAAATCGCCGAGCAGGTCGCTCAAGACGGTCACGCTGGCGCCAGCGGGCAGGGCGCGAACCGATCGCCGATAGAGATCGGGCGCGCCGGCGGTGACGCCGATCGCGAAATGCTGCGCGACGTCGAGCTTGGGGCCGGTCAGGCGCAGGTCGAGGCTCGCCGTTCCGATTCCGACGGCGGTGACGGGGACGACGGCGGAGGTGCGTTGACGGGCCTCGAGCCTGATGGTCCGGCTCATCGCGTCGGCCTGGGCGACCAGCGGACCGTGGAGGTCGAGGTCGAGCGTGTAGTCGCCGGCGTCGCCTTCGACATTGTCGATGTCGACGTGGATCTGCGAGCGGTCGCCCAGACTGAGAAAGCGCGGCAGGGTTCCCGCCACCACGACGGGATCGCGCACGATCACCTCGGCCTCGGCGCTCCCGACCTTCGTCTTCGACCAGGCCCAAGCCATGACCCGGACCGAGCCGTTGAAGGCGGGCAGGTCGAATGACACGTTCGCTTCGCCGTTGGCGTCGACTCGCACCACGCCGGAATAGAGCGCAAGGGGTTCTTGCGTCGGCAAGTTGCCTTCGACGCCGGCGCTGCCGTCGCCGCCGGTATGTATGGTCCCGGCGACGCCCTGCATCCCGTCGATGAGAAGGCCGTAGAGGTCGCGGATTTCGACCGGCAGCTTGCGCTGGCCGAAGAAGTAGTCCTTCGGGTCGGGGGTCTTGAAGCTCGTGATGTTGAGAATGCCGATGTCGACGGCGGCGACCGTGACATCGGCCTCTTCGCCGGGAGCCAGTCCCGAGAGCTTGATCGGCAGCGTGAGCGTCTGGCGCGGGCGCGCCATCTGCGGCGCGCCGAGCGACACATCGAGCCTGCGCGCCGCCTCGTCGATCCCGAACCAGGCGAGGCCGAGCGCGCGGCTCGGCATCCGCTTGGCCTTGGCGTCCATCGGCCGATGCGTCAGGGCGATCGCATAGGCGCCCGCGCCCCAGTCGCCGCCGACCCGGAACGGCGCCACGTTGTCGCCTTCGACCAGGTCGAGGTCGATGAATTCCTCGATCTTGTCGCCGACCAGCGCGATCGTCGCCTTGCCGGCGAATCGCGAGGCGATGCGGAGCTTGGCTGTCTCGCCCGGCGCGTAGCTCGCCTTGTCGAGCGTGACGACGACGTTGTCGGGCGTATCCGCGCTCGCCGAGCCGGACCAGCCGACGTCGAACGTGATCGAGGTCTGGTCGCCGTCCGCCGACTTGATGTCGAGTCTGTGCTTGCCCCAGCCGACATTGGCGGAGAATTTCGCCGGAGCGTCGGCGGTGATGTCGACGGTCCCGATCGCGATACGTCGCGAGGACTTGACTGGCTCGTAGCTCCAGCGGCCGTCGGAATTGTACCATTGGTAGTCGCTGTCGATCTTGTAGAGCGACCATTCCGCGCCCTTGCGCGCGACACGCGCGCCATCCGGGGCCACGGCGATCGCCTCGAATATCGCGGCTTCGCCTTCCCCGAGTCCCTCGTCGAAATCCTTCTTTACGCCGATCAGCGTCGATTTGGCGCGCAACGGCAGGGTGACGACGCGCTCGACCGTGCGCCCGCCGGGCTCGGCGACATCGACGATCACCTTGGCCTCGAGCGGCTTGGCCGCCGCGCCTTCCGGCAGGGCCGCGGAGACGTCGGCATGGCCCTTGGCGTCGGTCTGCAGCTTTTCGTCGAACTGATTGCTGACCGGAGTGAATTCGTCGTCGGTCAGCCCGCCTGCATAGCCCTTGAAACCGGGGATTTCCGACCCTTCCACGGCCTGGAGGGTCACCTGTCCGGTGACGTTGAGGCCGGCGGCTGGCGCGCCGTAGAGAAATCTCGCGTCGAGCGCGATCTCGACGGGTTCGCCTGGGGTGAGGATATCGGCTGCGGGTTTCAGCCTGACGTCGAGCCGTTCAGGTATGTAGTCTTCGAGCAGAAAGCCGGTTTCGCCGACGCTCGGACCCTTGGGATCGACGTAGGCGACGATCCGCCATGATCCCCGTTGCGCGCCCGCGAGCAGCGGCAGCGCTAGCGACCGGCCGCCGAGCCCCTGATCGGCGATGGTCGCGCGTTTGTATTCGACGCCGTCGGGCCGGATCGCGACCAGGGTGAGCGGCAGGCCGGTCCTGGCTTCGCCCCTCGCGTCCCGGAGCTGCGCCGTGACGTAGACCGTCTCGCCCGAGCGATAGACGCCGCGCTCGGTGTAGAGGAACGCGTCGAGCGCCTTGGGAGCTTCCCGGCCGCTGACCCCGCGATCGGTGAGATCGAAAGCGTTCTGGACGAGATTGAGGAAGCCATAGTCGCCCCCCGCGGTGGTAGCGACCAGCAGGCCCGGGGCGGAGCCGCCGGTTCCGCGCGACAGTCCCGGATCGAAATCGATCCGTCCATCGGCGCCGGCGGTCTTGGTCGCCAGAATCTCGTTGTTGCGCGCGACGAGCCGGATTTCGACGCCGGCGAGCGGCGCCGCGGTGGCGAGCGAGCGGACGATCGCGTGAACGCCGTCGTCCCCGGACAGCGCGGTCAGGCCCAAATCGGAAACTATCACCCATTGCGTCGCCAGAGCCTCGCCATTGTCGTCGTCGCCTTCCGCCTTTCGCGCCGCGCCTTCTGCCATCCATGGCCGCGCGGTGACGATATAGACCCCCGGTTCGAGCTTGCCGACCGCTTCGAGGATCGGGAAGTCCGTCACGACGTCCTTGTTGAGTTCGGCGGCGACCTCCATGGCGCCGCTCCATATCTTGACGCCGTCCTGATTGGCGATCTCCTCGGCTCGACTATCGTTGATCTGTTTGAGAAAATCATCGCGGGCGACCGCCGCGAGCAGGTTGCGGTCGCCGACCCGATAGACGGCGATCGCGACCCGCGGCGTGTTCACCGTGACCAACGGCGCGCCCTGCTGTCCCTGGCTCGGCAAAACGTAGTTCTTGCCGGTGAACCGAACCTGCGGCGCGCGGTCGCGCACGTAAATCTCGTAGTCCGCGTCCTTCAGCAGCGCCTCGCCGACGCTGGAGGGCAGACCCTTGCGAACGACGATCGCGTATCGCTCGCCATGCTTCAGCCCCTCGACGCAAATCTGCTGCTCCTCCGCGCTGATGGCGCCGGTGGCGGCGCGCGAAACGGCGACATAGGGCGCGAAGTCGGTTTTGCGCGCGAGCGGCTCGGAAAACCGAAAGCAGACTCGCGGCGAGGCCGAATCATTGTCGACCTTGTAGTCGGCGATGCGGAAGCCGTGTTTCTCGCGGAGATCCTCATAGGTCTTGCCGATGTCGAGGTCGTCGCGCCGGTCGAGGCTGGCGCGATAGGCGTCGAGCGCGGGCCGCCACATCTCACGGCGTGCGAACAGGTCGCCGAGCAGCGCGAGCGCCTCGGCCTGCGCCGCCGGCGCGCTCAGGCGTTCGTATGCCGCGTAGGCGGCGGTCGCCCCGCGCTCGCGCAACTCGTAGCGCTCGGGCGCCTGCGCCTCGTCCGCCTTGATCGCGAGCCTGGCGAGCGCGAGCCAATTGGCTGCGTCCTTCGGATTGGCCGCCACCGTCGCTGCGGCGAGCTTTCCGGCGAGTTTGAAGTCGGCGCCGTCCGCCGCCGCGGCTACCTCCTTGCGCAATTGATCGGCGCTCTTGGCTCTCGACAAAGCCTCGTTCTTGCCGGCCTCCTTGCGCAGGGTCTCGATGAGACGCACGGCGTCGCTCGCCAGGAAATCCCGGGCGTAGGGCTTGGGGTCGCCGGCCCGCGCCGCCCCGCCGATCACGATCAGCGCCAAGGCGAACATCATACGGAGCGCGTTGGTCATGACTCGACCTCAGGGTGCGGCGCGGAGCGGCGTCGAAGGGTCTCGAACACATTCCGAATCGGGAACCCTCTACATTACGGAATGACCGCCATCAAACGCACGGCCGCCGGGATCAGCCCGCCACGGCGTCGAGCATCCGACTTGCCGGCGCGGACGCGGCGAGAATCGCGCCAGCCGGAGATCATCGGCGCTCATTGACATCGGCGGCAATTCGGCCCGATTGGGATCGCAACGATATTGGCGGGGGAGGGGCTGCCGTGGCGACTGTTCCGAACGGGGACCGACTGGACGACATCGGCGGTCGTCTCGATCGATTGACCGGCTCGCGCGCGGTGTGGACCCGCGTCGTGCTGCTGTCGCTCGGCGGATTCTTCGAATATTACGATTTGTTCCTGACCGGCTATGTCGCGCCCGGTCTGGTGCGCAGCGGGATACTCACCCCGACAACCCCTGGATTGTTCGGAACGACCGGTGTGGCGGGGTTCATCGCCGCCCTCTTCGCGGGCCTGTTCGTCGGAACGGCGTTGTTCGGCTTCGTCGCCGACCGGTTCGGCCGCAAGGCCATTTTCACCTATTCGCTGATCTGGTACACAGTCGCGAGCGCGGTCATGGCGTTCCAGACCGACGCCTTTGGCCTGGACCTCTGGCGGTTCATCGCCGGGGTCGGCATTGGCGTCGAATTGGTGACCATCGACGCCTATATCGCCGAGCTCGTGCCCGCGGGATTGCGCGGACGCGCCTTCGCCTACAACGCCGCCGTTCAGTTCGTCGCCGTTCCCGTGGTCGCCTTCGTGGCGTGGCTCCTCGTTCCCCTCGCGCCTTTCGGACTCGACGGCTGGCGCTGGGTTGTTCTGCTGGGCTCGCTCGGTGCGTTGTTCGTCTGGTGGATTCGCCTCGGGCTTCCCGAGAGCCCGCGCTGGCTCGCCGAACACGGACGGGTGGCGGAAGCCGATCGCGCCCTGGCCGCGCTCGAGACGCCTTCGGGCGCGCCCTCGGTGGCGGTTGCGCCGCCTCATGGGATCGCGGCGGCGAAATCCCGGCCGGGACGATTCGGGGAGATCTGGCGCCGTCCCTATCTCGCGCGGACCGTCATGCTGATCGTCTTCAACATCTTTCAGACCGTCGGGTTCTACGGTTTTTCCAACTGGGCGCCGACATTGCTGATCCAGCAGGGAATATCGGTCACGAAGAGCCTCGAATATACGTTCATCATCGCAATCGCGGCGCCGTTCGGCCCCTTGCTCGGCTCGGCGCTCGGCGATCGCGTCGAGCGCAAGTGGCTGATCGTCTGCGCCGCCTTCGCCATCGCGCTGTTCGGACTCCTGTTCGGCCAGACCCGGGAGGCCGCGCCGCTGATCGGGCTCGGCGTCCTGCTGACGCTTTCCAACAACACTCTGTCGTTCTCATTCCACGCCTATCAGGCCGAACTCTATCCCACGCGCATCCGCGCCATGGCCGTCGGCTTCGTCTATTCCTGGAGCCGGCTGTCGGCGGTCTTCACAGCGTTCGCGATCGCCTTCTCGCTCCGCCTGTTCGGCGTCCCCGGCGTGTTCGCGCTGATCGCCGGCAGCATGGCCGTGGTCATGCTCGTGATCGGACTCCTCGGGCCGCGGACCAGAAATCTTTCCCTCGAAACAATCTCGGACTAGAAGGGGAAGGGTCCGTCGCGGGCGCTCCGGGGCGGCGCCGGGTTTCCGGGAGTGCGGAATGGCGAAAATGGCGCAGTGGACGATCGGCTGTTTCTCCGTCGCGCTGGCCCTCGCCGCCCCCGCCCCCCTGCGCGCCGACGGAACGCCGCCCGCCGCGGCGGTCGCCGATCCCGTCTATGATGCGCAGAAGGCCGCGTTCGACGCGCTGCCGGAGGCGGATCGCCGGGCGATCCAGGACGCGCTGGTCTGGAGCGGGCGCTATGTCGGCGTCGTCGACGGCGTGTTCGGCAGGCGCACGCGCGATTCGATCGTGGCCTATCAGGCGAGCCTCAAGATCCCGGCCACCGGGCTGATCGACGCCGCGCAGGCGGCTGCGATGGCGAGCGTCGCGCAAAAGGCGCGCGCCGCGGTGCGGTTTCAGTCGATCGCGGACGCCAGGACCGGCGTGAAGCTCGAGGCGCCGCTGAAAATCCTCGACAAGCGGGTCGCCGGCGAGGGCGGCGGCGCCAAGCTCACGAACGGCGACGGTTCGGTCACCCTCGAGCTTTCGAGCGCGGCCGGCGGCGAGGCCAAGCTCGGCGCACTGTTCGCGGCGCTCACCGCCGAAGCGCCGGGACGGAAGATCACGCTGAAGATCAGCCGCCCAGATTTCTTCGTCGTGTCGGGCGAGGAGGCGGGCCGCAAATTCTACCAGCGAACCGCGAAGGCGCCGCCCTCCTGGCCGGACCCTTCGGCGATCCGCGGCTTTCGAATCGCCTATCCCGCGGCGCAGTCGGCCGAACTCGACCGGATCGTGGTCGCGGTCGCCGATTCCTTCGAGCCGTTCCCCGCGCCGGCCGAGCCTGCGGGGCTTGGCCCGCTGGCTGCCTCGCCGGGGCCGGCGCCGGCGCCGCCCCGTCTCGCCGGGCTTGCGGCCACCGCCCTCATCGTCGCCCCGGGCCAGGCGCTGAGTGCGATCGGAGCCGCCGAATGCCCGAATCCCTCGATCGACGGCAAGCCGGCGAAATTCATCCGTGACGACCGGACGGCCGGCCTCAGCCTGCTGTCGGGAGAGTTCGAGCCCGGCGTCTCGGTCCCCGCGCCGAGCTTCGGGACGATCGGCCCCGACCTCATCGCGCTCAGTTTCGCGACCGAGGAGCCGGGCGGCCGCGTCGTCCTGGACGTCGCCGCGGCCTCGCCGCTCGCCTCGTCTGCGCAGGACAGCACCGCCTTCCTCGCCTCGCTGTCCCGCACCGCCGGCGGCGCGCCGGTGTTCGACCGCGCGGGCGGTCTTGTCGCCGTGATCGCCCAGTCCCCCGAGGATCCCAAGCGGGTCGCGGGCGTTGCGCCGGTCGCTCCCCACGGCGCGATCGACGGCGATCGGATCCGGCGCTTCCTGTCTCTGCCGTCCGACGCTCCGGCGGCCGCTGGCGACCGGCGATTGGGCGCGGGGCAGATCGCCGCTGCGGAGCGTCCCTTCGTCGTGGCGGTTTCCTGCCTCCAATGAACGGCCTTCGCCCGGGCGGGCCGCGCGTTCTCGTCTTCGATTCGGGCCTCGGCGGCCTGACGGTGTTCGCCGCGATCGCCGCGGCGCGGCGCGACGCGGCGCTGACCTATGTCGCCGATGACGCCGCGTTTCCCTACGGGGCGCTCGACGAACGGGCGCTGGTCGGCCGCGTGATGACGGTCATGGCCGAGATGATCGCCCGTCACGCGCCCGATGTCGTGGTGATCGCCTGCAATACCGCCTCGACCCTCGTCCTCGGGCCTCTGCGCGGGCGCTATCCGGGGCTCGCCTTCGTCGGCACCGTGCCCGCGATCAAACCGGCCGCGGCGGCGTCCCGTTCGCGCCTCGTCAGCGTGCTCGCCACTCCCGGAACCGTCGCGCGTGACTACACCCATGCGCTGGTGCGCGACCACGCGGGCGGCTGCGAAATCGCGCTGATCGGCTCGGCGCGACTGGCGCGCGTGGCCGAAGACTGGATGAGGGGCGTCGCCGTCGACGAGGCTGAAATCGCCCGCGAGATCGCGCCATGCTTCGTCGAGAAGGCGGGGCGGCGCACCGATTCGATCGTGCTCGCCTGCACGCATTATCCGCTGCTGCAGCATCATTTTGCCCGGACCGCGCCATGGCCGGTCGCCTATGTCGATCCCGCCACCGCGATCGCGCGCCGGGTCGACGCCTTGCTCGGCCCGCCCGCAGCGCCGTCGCGAGAGGCCGCCTCCACGGGCGCCGCTCGCGCCTATTTCACCAGCGGGATCGCGCCGTGCGGGTCATTGCGCGCCGCCCTGGCCGGATTCGGCCTCCTCGCCGCCCCCGAAACCGCCATGGAACCGGCATTCGGCGCGCCTTGACGAAATCCGTCAGGCGCCGCCGCCGCCAGAACGAGGTCACCCGATGCGCACCAGCACAGGCCAGCCGATTCGCCTCGCCGACTACCGGCCGCCCGACCATCTGATCGACGCCGTCGAACTCGACGTCTCGCTCGATCGCAACGCCACCCGGGTCGTCGCGGTGCTCGCGATCCGCCCGAATCCGGCGGGCCGCGCCGGCGCGGCTCTGGCGCTCGACGGCGACGAACTGAAGCTGCTGAGCATCCGGCTCGACGGCGAACCGCTGGACCCCGCCGCGTTCGAGGCTTCGCCCGAAAGTTTGACGTTTCCCCAGCCGCCGCGGCGACCGTTTACGCTGCGCGTCGAGACGGAGCTCGATCCGGCCGGCAACACCAAGCTGATGGGGCTGTATCGCTCCGGCTCGGCCTATTGCACGCAATGCGAGGCCGAGGGCTTCCGGCGCATCACCTATTTTCTCGACCGGCCCGACGTCCTCTCGGTCTACGTGACCCGGATCGAGGCGGACAGGGATGAGGCGCCGATCCTGCTCGCCAATGGCAATCTCGAGGCGCGCGGCGAGCTGCCGGGCGCCAACCGCCACTTCGCGGTCTGGCGGGATCCGCACCGCAAGCCGAGTTATCTTTTCGCGCTCGTCGCCGGCGATCTCGCCCATGTCGCCGGCCGGTTCGTCACCGCGTCGGGCCGCGACGTCGCGCTCGGAATCTATGTCGAACACGGCCGCCAGGACCGCGCCGCCTACGCCATGGATTCGCTCGGGCGCGCGATGCGCTGGGACGAGGCCGCCTACGACCGCGAATACGACCTCGACGTGTTCAACATCGTCGCGGTGTCCGACTTCAACATGGGGGCGATGGAGAACAAGGGCCTCAACGTCTTCAACGACAAATATGTTCTGGCGCTGCCGGAGACCGCGACCGACGACGATTACGCGGGGATCGAATCGGTCATCGCCCACGAATATTTCCACAATTGGACCGGCAATCGCATCACCTGTCGCGACTGGTTCCAGCTCTGCCTGAAGGAGGGGCTGACAGTATTCCGCGACCAGGATTTCTCCGCCCACGAGCGTTCGGCGCCGGTCAAGCGCATCGCCGACGTGCGCGCGCTGCGCGCGGCCCAGTTCCCGGAGGACGCCGGCCCGCTCGCCCACAACGTGCGGCCCGAGGTCTATCACGAGATCAACAATTTCTACACGGCGACGGTCTACCAGAAGGGCGCGGAGGTCATCCGCATGCTGCGGCTGCTGATCGGCGCCCGCGCGTTCCGCGCCGGCATGGACCTCTATTTCGAGCGCTGCGACGGGACCGCGGCGACCGTCGAGGATTTCCTCGCCTGCTTCGCCGAAACCTCCGGGCGCGACCTCTCGGCGTTCAAGCGCTGGTACGGTCAGGCGGGGACGCCGGTTCTGAGCTTCCGGAGCGCTTATGACCCGCAGGCGCAAAGCCTGACGCTCGACATCGCCCAGGCGACCGCGCCGACCCGCGATCAGCCGACCAAGATGCCGTTCACGATCCCGATCGCGCTCGGCCTCATCGATCCCGACGGCGCTGAGATCGCGCTGGCCTCGACCGATGCTGCGGCGGAGGAATTGGCGGGCGGCGTCGTGGTGCTGACCCAGGCAGCGCGCCGCATCGTTTTCACCGACGTCCCGCAGCGGCCGACCCTGTCGCTGCTGCGCGGCTTTTCGGCGCCGGTTCGAGTCGACGACGATCTCACGGAGGCCGACCTGCTGATCCTGTCGCGCCATGATCGCGACCCCTTCAACCGCTGGCAGGCGATGCAGACCCTGGCGACGCGGCTGCTGGTGCGCGCGGTCGCGGAATTGCGCGACGGCCAGGCGCCGCGGATGCACGGCGACCTCGTCGAGGCCTGGGGCGCCGTCCTCGCCGAGGCGCAGGCCGGCCGGCTCGACGCCGCCTTCGCCGCGCAGGCGCTGACGGTGCCGAGCGAGGGCGACATCGCCCGCGACATGGAGCGCAACGTCGACCCCGACGCCATATTCGCGGCCCGCGACGCGCTGCGCGGGACGATCGGGCGCGCGCATGCCCCCGCACTGGTGCGGCTCTATGAAAGCCTGGCGGACGGCGGCCCCTTCAGCCCTGACGCCGGCGGGGCGGGCCGCCGCGCGCTTCGCAACGTGGCGCTCGCGATGCTCGCCGCTGGTGAGGCGGCGGCGGGCGGGCAGCGCGCCCAGCGCCAGCTGGCCGCCGCCGACAACATGACCGACCGCCTCGCCGCGCTCGCGGTTCTCGCGCTGATCCCGGGCAGCGCGCGCGAGCATGCGCTCGAAGCCTTCGCGCGCAGCCACGCGGCCGATCCGCTCATCCTCGACAAATGGTTCTCGCTGCAGGCGCATATTCCCGAACCGGAGACGCTCGCCCGCGTGCGCGCGCTGATGGGGCGCCATGCTTTCTCGCTGAACAATCCAAACCGCGTTCGCGCGCTGATCGGCGGCTTCTGCGCCAACCAGACCCAGTTCAACCGGCTCGACGGGGCCGGCTACGAACTGCTCGCCGAGGTCGTGCTGACGCTCGATTCGACCAATCCGCAAATCGCCGCGCGTCTGCTGTCCTCGCTGCGCTCCTGGCGCTCGCTCGAGCCGCGCCGGCAGGCCAAGGCGCAGGAGGCGCTCGGCCGCATCGCCGACCGAAGCCGGCTTTCCCCGGACGTGCGCGACATCGTCACCCGCTGCCTGAGCTGAGCGGACGGGCGCCGGCCGCGGCGCCACAGGGAGAATCGACGAGCGCCGCGGCGCCCCGCTCATCGCGGAATCCGCCTGCTGCTATTGTTCGGGGTCGGACTGCCGGGAACTCGCGTCATGACTTTCCTTGATCGCGTCGAGCACCGAGTGCGGATCGGCCGGCTGGGCCATGTCGTCGGCCTGGGTGTCGATCCGGTCCCGGATCAGCGGATTGTCGCGCCGCCCCTCCTCGAGCAGCTCGATCACCTTGGCCGTCTTGCGCTCGTTGAGCATCGCGAGTTCGAGAGTGAGCAGCTCCCGGCGTCGGGCGAGTTGATCGTCGTGGCGCTGGGAGCCCAGGACGACGATCACCATCAGCAGCGAGGTCAGCGAGGCCGCGCCGGAGAGCCAGACAAAGGGGGGCGGATCGAGCGGCGCGCGGCCAAGCGCGAGCGCGAGCAGATTGCCGGCGATCCAGCACGAGACCAACAGCCCGACCACGCTGAGGCAGGCGGGACGGCCGAGCGCATCGGTCATGCGATCGATCATCCGCTGCTGCGGCGTCGCCGCGCTGCGATGCTCGGCGAGCAGCCGCGCGACCGTACGGATGGTCTCCTCGATATGGGTCGGCAGGACGGGCGGCGGACTCGCGTCGGTCAAGCTGGCACCTCGAATTGCGGGCGGGCGCCGGCGCTCCGCGCCGCGCCGCCATCGAACCGAACCGACGCCGGAGCGAAAAGGTTGCGCGGCCCCCGGTGGCGCCGCACCCGCCGCGCGACTATGATCCCGGCGCTTGCGCTCGCCGCGAGCGGATCCGCGGTCCCGGATCAATTGGAAAGCGGGTGATCATGGCGGAACCAGCAAGCGCGCGGCCGATCGAACTCGGACGCGAGACTTTCGACGATGCGCTCGGCCGCCGCATCATCCAGACGCATATCTGGGCGGTGCGGGAGGGCCTGCGCGGCGCCTCCGCTTACGATCTGCTCGATGGCTACTGCCAACGGCTCGTGATCGGCGGTGCGCCGCTCTGGCGCGCGCATGCCGCGATGGAGACGCTGCATCCCCAGTGGAGCGGCTATGGCTACACCTGGCGGCGCGATCTCAACGCGATCGAGCCCGAGCAATACGCCCATGTCGATTTCGGCGAGCCGGAATGGCTCGAGAGCCCGCTATATTCGCTCGTCGAAAGGGCGCGCCGCGGCCAGGCCGACCCCTCGATGCGCCGGCGTCTCGAGGCGGGCCCGGAACAGCGCGATTACGCCGCGCTCGAGGCGTTCTTCGCCGCCGGCGCGACCGACTATTTCAGCCAGCTGTTCGCGTTCGGCGAGGGTGAAGACCGCTCGCAGGGCTCGGGCGTGAGCAACTCAGTGAATTCGCCGGCGGAGGTGTACTTCTCGCCGCGCGTCGGCATATCGTACGACGTTTTCGGCAAAGGCAACACGTTTGTGCGCGGCGGCTGGGGTGTGTACCGGAACGAAGAGCAGTTCAATCCCTACGCGCTGGCAGCGGCCACGGCCCAGGGTTACAAGACCAGCATCCTGCAGGGGACGCTGACGTTTC